>JBBFLY010000065.1:0-16537 GCA_037478855.1 Acidimicrobiales bacterium
CCCTCCTCCTGGGAGGGAGAGCCGTTCGTGCCGGCCCTCGGGACGAGTCGCTACGTTGGCCCGAACCGATCGTCACCGAGGTCGCAGGGATGACAACCCGTGGTGGATGAACGCCGACACTTCACGAGGATGCAGCGGTTCTGGTCCTGGCTCGCCGTCTGGCTGGGCAAGCACGCGGGTCTGGTCGCGCTCATCGGCCTGCTTCTCACGCTCGTGCTCGGCTACGGCACGACCAAGCTGCGCTTCGTCACCGGCCAGGACAGCTACCTCAACCGTGACGACCGGGTCTACCTCGACAACGTCACGTATCAGGAGCTCTTCGGCGGACAGGCGGTGCTCGTCCTGTTCGCACTCCACGACGGGCAGACGATCACCGATCTGATGAGCCCCGCGAACCAGGCCGAGATGGACCGCATCGCCGGGGAGCTCAAGAGCCATCCCGATCTCATCGACAACGTCGTGACCCCGAAGACCGCGCTCGAGTGGACCGACCGGCTCATCCAGCTCACCCCGTCCGGACAGCCGGCCACCGGTCCCACGGAGAGCGCGGCGGCCCAGGCGCTGCTCCACGCGATCGAGGACGACCCCTCCCCCGAGGGCAAGGCCGCCCGCCAGGCCGACTCGTTCGCCACCCTCGAGCGCCTGAACCGCATCCCCGCTGACCAGCGCACGCTGACCAACCCGGAGTGGGTTGACTTCCTGCTCTACGACAACCAGGGCGGCATCAGACGGGCACAGCAGGCCGTCTTCATCGACCGCTCACACGCGCAGATGATCGTCCGACTCACGGGCAACGCCTCGATCGAGCAGGAGGGTGCCGGGGCGCTGCTCGTGCGCGAAGCACTCGCGGACGCAGTCGCACGGGGCAGCTTCCCGCAAGCCGAGGTCACCGTTACCGGTGCGCCGTACTTCCTGAAGGACATCAACGACTACCTCAAGGGTGGGATGCTCCAGCTGGGCGCGATCGCAGTGGTCGTGATGACCATCATCCTCATCCTCCTGTTCCACGTGCGCTGGCGACTGCTGCCCCTGCTGGTGATCCTGCTCGGGGTCACGTGGGCGTTCGGGCTCGCCGGCTACCTGGGCATCCCGCTCACGCTGGTGACGATCGCCGGGCTGCCCGTGATGCTCGGCATCGGCATCGACTACGCGATCCAGATGCACGCCCGGGTCGAGGAGGAGGTCGTCATCGATCGCGACCCGCACCCGATCCAGGAGACGGCTCGGGGACTGGGTCCTGCGCTCCTCGTGGTCACGTTGGATGCGGTGTTCGCGTTCACGGCGCTGCGATTCGCGCGGGTGCCGATGATCCGGGACTTCGGGGTGCTGCTCTCCGTGGGCATCGCGGTGATCTGCCTCGCGAGCATCGTGCTGCCCCTCGCCATCCTCGGAATCCGTGAGTACCGCTCACCAACGAAGGGACGGGACTTCCGAGAGGGAGTGCTGGGGCGTCTCACGGTCCGGCTGGGGTCGCTGCCGCTCTGGACCGCTCCGGTGCTCGCGGTGGCCTGCTTGGGGATCTTCTTCGGCGGGCTCGCGGTCGAGGAGAAGCTCGAGCTCCAAAGTGACCCCGTCCAGTGGGTGAACCAGCGCTCGAGGAGCATCCGGGACTTCCGCCACGTCGAGGAGGAGACGGGTTCGAGCTCGGAGTTCGCCTTCTTCATCGAGACCGCCCCTGAGGACGTGTTCGCACAGGAGACCGTCGACTTCATCACCACCTACTCGCAGGAGCTGCTCGACCGCTACGGCCGGGAGATCCCACCCGGCAAGCTCAGCCCCGAGCTGCTCACCGCCAGCAGTCTGGTCACCACGGTTGCCTACGCGATCGAGGTGCCGGGCGGTACCCCGTTGAGCCCTCGGGCGGGAGACGTCGAGGCGGCGTACGGCCTCGCTCCCGAGGACATCCGCGACTCGACCGTCGATCTGCGGGCCGGCGCGCAGAACCTCATCTTCCGCTACGGCGACCGCTCGCTCGAGGAGCGCAGGGCGACCGTGAACGAGATCCGTGCGTCGGTGCAGCCACCCGAGGGCATCTACGTCACCCCGGCCGGGCTCGCCGTCGTCGGCGTCGGTCTTCTGGAGAACCTCCAGGCCAACCGGATCCTGCTCACCTACCTCGCGATCCTCTTCGTCGGGACCTACCTGGCGATCCGGCTGCGCAGCGCCATCCGAGCCCTGCTGTCGCTCGTGCCGGTGACGATCGCTGTGGGAGCGGCATCCCTCGTGGCGTACGCCCTCGACCTCAAGCTGAGCCCGATGACCGCCGTGGGCGGGCCGCTCGTCGTCGCCGCCTGCACGGAGTTCACGTCGTTGATCCTGCTGCGCTACCTGGAGGAGCGACGGCGCGGGTTGTGGCCCCGGCAGGCGGTCGACGTCGCGGCCTCCCGCACCGGTCGTGCCTTCATCGTGTCGGGTCTGACGGCCATCTCAGGCGTGCTCGTGATCGCCACCTCCAGCCTGCCGCTGCTTCGTGACTTCGGGCTGGTCGTCGGCATGAACGTGGCGGTCGCGCTGTTCACCGCGCTCACCGTGCTGCCGCCGCTGCTCGTCTGGGCCGACCAGCGGGGCTGGGTGTCAAGGCACGAGATCCCCGATGACGTGCTCCGGGCGACCACGCCGAGCCTCGCCGGGCGGGCCGAGCCCGCCGGCCCGGTCGAGGGGGTCGCGGACGGTCCCGAGGTGGGCGTCACCGACGAGCCGACGCGCCCACCTTCCACGACCTGAGCCGCGACCTGTGGCCCGGTTGGGGAACCCCCGGGCCCTCCGGGGGGCGAACCACCCCCCTGTAGGATCGGGTCCGTGGCCGACACGCCCCCACAGACCTCAGTTGGACCCAACGCGTGGCTCGTCGACGAGATGTACGAGCGGTACGCGGCCGACCCCAGCTCGGTGAGCGAGAGCTGGCGCGAGTTCTTCCAGGACTACAAGCCGATGACCGCCACCGGGGAGGGATCCAGCGCCGGCACGCTGCGACGACCACCGGCCGCCGCCCCCACCGCCTCGAGCGCTCCGGTCGCGACCGCGCCGAAGTCGACACCGGCGGCAGGCCCGGGCGCATCGGCGGGGGCTGAGCAGACCGCAGCGATCGCCGAGGTGCCGGGTGAGCCACTGCGCGGTGCGGCAGCTCGCATCGCAGCCAACATGCAGGCCAGCCTCAGCGTCCCGACCGCCACCAGCTTCCGTGACGTGCCGGCCCGCCTGCTCGAGGTGAACCGCTCGATCATCAACGGCTACCTCGAACGCAAGCAGGCCGGGAAGGTGTCGTTCACCCACCTCATCGGCTACGCCGTGGTCCGGGCGATCGCCGGGTCGGTGCCGGTGATGAACTCGACGTACCTCGAGGGGCCCGACGGCAAGGGGCGGGTGATCCGCCACGAGCACATCGGGCTGGGGCTGGCCGTGGACGTCGAACGCCCCGACGGCTCGCGCACCCTGCTGGTGCCGTGCATCCGTGATGCCGACACCCTCGACTTCCGGGCGTTTTGGATCGCCTACGAGGAGCTCATCCGCAAGGTGCGGGGCAACAGGCTCGCCCCGGATGACTTCTCGGGGGTCACCGTCACCCTCACCAACCCCGGCACCATCGGCACCGTCCAGTCGGTTCCCCGCCTCATGCCCGGTCAGGGGGTGATCGTCGGGGTCGGCGCGCTGGCCTACCCGGCCGAGTACGAGGGTGCGGACCCCGCCACGCTCGCCGACCTGGGCGTGTCGAAGGTGCTGACCCTCACCTCGACCTACGACCACCGCATCATCCAGGGTGCGGAGTCCGGGTTGTTCCTCAAGCGGGTGCACGACCTGCTGCTCGGCAGCGACGGGTTCTACGACGAGGTGTTCGGCTCACTGGGTGTCCCCTACCAGGCCGTCTCCTGGCGGCGGGACGTGAACCCGGTCGAGCGCGAGCAGGCCATGCTCTCCAAGCAGATGCGGGTCCAGGCGCTGATCAACCAGCACCGGGTCCGGGGCCACCTCATCGCAGATCTCGACCCTCTTGCGGCCGAGGCGCCCCAGATGCACCCGGAGCTCGACCCGGCCACCTACGGGCTCACGATCTGGGACCTCGACCGGGAGTTCCTCACCGGTGGCATCGCCGGTCGGGAGCGCATGAAGCTCGGCGACCTGCTGGACCTGCTCCGCGAGGCGTACTGCCAGACGATCGGCATCGAGTACATGCACATCTCGGAGCCCGCCGAGAAGCGCTGGATCCAGGAGCACGTCGAGGGCGTCAAGGTGGAGCTGACCCGCGACGAGAAGCGCCACATCCTCGAGCGGCTCAACGCCGCCGAGGCACTTGAACGCTTCCTCGCCACCAAGTACGTGGGGCAGAAGCGCTTCGGCATCGACGGCGGGGAGAGCGCCATCCCGATCCTCGACGCCATCCTGTCGGAGGCGGCCGACTCGCACCTGCACTCGGTGATGATGGGCATGGCCCACCGGGGTCGGCTCAACGTGCTGGTGAACATCGTCGGCAAGAGCTACGAGCAGCTCTTCAACGAGTTCGAGGGGAACCTCGATCCGGACTCGATCCAGGGCTCCGGTGACGTCAAGTACCACTTGGGGCAGACGGGGAAGTTCGTGAGCCCCCGGGGCAACGAGATCCCCGTCGAGCTGGCCGCGAACCCCTCCCACCTCGAAGCCGTCGACCCGGTCGTGGTCGGCATGGCCCGGGCACGGATGGACAGCATCGAACCACCGGGCACCTATCCGGCGTATCCAGTGCTCCCCCTGCTGATCCACGGTGACGCGGCCTTCGCCGGCCAGGGGGTGGTGGCCGAGACGCTCAACCTCTCCCAGATCAAGGGATACCGGGTCGGCGGCACGATCCACCTCATCATCAACAACCAGCTCGGCTTCACGACCCCCCCGACCGCGGCCCGCTCCTCGGAGTACGCCACCGACGTGGCGAAGATGGTGCAGGCGCCGATCTTCCACGTGAACGGCGACGATCCCGAAGCCTGTGTGCGTGTCGCCCGTCTCGCCTTCGCCTACCGCCAGGCGTTCCACAAGGACGTCGTGATCGACATGCTCTGCTACCGCCGGCACGGGCACAACGAGGCCGACGACCCGAGCTACACCCAGCCGCTGATGTACAAGCGGATCGACGCTCGCCGGTCGGTGCGCAAGCTCTACACCGAGGCGCTGGTCAAGCGGGGGGACATCTCGCTGGAGGAGGCGGAAGCCGCGCTCGACGACTTCCAGCGGCGCCTGCAAGCAGCGCTCGACGAGACCCGATCCCACGCGCCACCCCAGCCGAGCAGGTTCCCCGCTCCGGTGCCGGTCGGTGTGCTGCCCCACGTCCCCACAGGAGTGGACCGAGAGGTGCTCGACGAGATCGTGCGGGCGCTGCACACCGTGCCCGAGGGCTTCACCCTCCACCCCAAGCTGGCCAAGCAGTTCGAGGCGCGCCGGAAGCTCTACGACGGTGGCGAGGTCGACTGGGCGCTCGGCGAGGCGCTTGCGTTCGGCACGCTGCTCCACGAGGGCACCTCTGTGCGCCTCGCCGGCCAGGACTCACGCCGGGGCACGTTCTCACACCGCCACGGTGTGCTGGTCGACTACGAGACCGAGGAGGAGTTCACGCCGCTCCGGCAGGTGGCGCGCCACGGGGCCCGGTTCTGGCTGTACGACTCGCTGCTCTCGGAGTTCGCGGCGCTCGGCTTCGAGTACGGCTACTCGGTCGCCAACAAGGACGCGCTGGTGATCTGGGAGGCCCAGTTCGGAGACTTCGCCAACGGGGCGCAGACCATCATCGACCAGTTCATCGTCGCCGCCGAGGACAAGTGGGACCAGACCTCGGGTCTGGTGATGTTCCTGCCGCACGGCTACGAGGGACAGGGACCGGAGCACTCCTCGGCCCGCATCGAACGGTTCCTCACCCTCGCCGCCGAGGACAACATCCAGTGCTGCAACCCCACCACCGCCGCGCAGCTCTTCCACCTGCTGCGCCGCCAGATGCGCCGCGACATCCGCAAGCCGCTGGTGGTGTTCACCCCGAAGTCGCTTCTGCGAGCCCGTGCGTCACGCTCACCCGTGGAGGCGTTCACCACCGGCTCCTTCGAGGAGGTGCTCGACGACGCACGGGTCGCGGACCCGCTGGCGGTGCGACGGGTGGTGCTCGCGTCCGGGAAGGTGGCCGTTGAGGCGGAAGCCGAGCGCGACCGGCTCGGCGCTCCCGTGGCGATCGTCCGGATCGAGCAGCTGTATCCCTGGCCCTTCGAGGGGGTCGCGCAGGTCCTCGCCCGCTACCCGAACGCCCGCGAGCTCATCTGGTTGCAGGAGGAGCCCGAGAACATGGGCGCCTGGAACGCGATCAAGGGTCGGCTCTATGAGGCCCACGGGGACACGCACACCATCAGGCGGGTGAGCCGTGTCGAGTCCGCCAGCCCGGCCGCCGGCGCGTCCGCCATCCACCTGCAGGAGCAGGCGCAGCTGCTCGAGGAGACCTTCGCCGGACTCTGACCCGCTTCCCGCCCCGCCGCTGCCGCCTGCCCGGGCCGGGTCAGCGAAGCGGGAAGCCCACGACCGCTTCGAGCTGTGCGATCGCCTGTGCGGGGTCGACGACCTTGATGGTCGTCATCCCGAGCGCCCGGGCGGGCTTGAGGTTGATCCCCAGGTCGTCGAGGAACACCGCCTCGTGCGGCTCGATGCCGAGCCTGCTGCAGGCCAACTCGTAGAACTCAGGGTCCGGCTTGCGGAGCCCGACCCTGCTCGACTCGATCACCACGTCGAACAGGTCCAGCACCGCGCCGATCGCGTCCTCGCGGTCGACCTGACCGTCGAGGCTGACGACGTTGTTGGTGAGCAGCCCCGTGAGGAGCCGCTCTGAGCAGCGGCGGACGGCCTCCAGCATCTGCGGTCGGACCTCACCGGCCAGCAGGCCCACGACGGCGCGGGCGTCGATGGGGTGTCCGGCGGCGGCCGCCTCCGCCTCGAAGCGCTCGCAGAAGTCGTCGAGGGTGATCTGGTTCCGCTCGAGCTGTGCCCAGGCGTTCGTGTCCGGGTTCGTAGCGTTCAGCTCTCGGATGAAGCCCTCCGGCAGCCCGTGCTCGGCCTCGTAGCGCGCGAAGGCTTCGAAGGGCGACGTCAGGATCACCCCACCGAGATCGAACAGCGCAGCCCGGATCACCGCTGATCAGCTGAGCAGGTCCCGGGCCACCCGGCCCCACAGCTCGGTGGAGAGCGCGAGCGAGTCGACGTCGACCCGCTCGTTGTCGCCGTGGAACATCGAGCCGTAGTCCTCGAAGGACATCTTCCGGCTGAACAACCCGAAGCCGTAGCTGACCGCCCCGCACTCGCGGAAGAACTTGGCGTCGGTGGAGCCGACGGTCAGGTAGGGCACGGTCTCGCTACCCGGGTACCACTGCTGGGTCACCCGTGAGAGCGTGTCCCACAGCGGGGTGTCGATCGCTGATGCGGTGGACTCGATGGCTTCGAGGGTGACGATCTCGACGGACGGGGCGAGATCGCCGAGCGCCTCCTCCAGTGCGGCGCGTGCGTCCTCGATCGTCTGGCCCGGCAGCGTGCGAATGTCCACGTCGAGCTCCACCAGGTGGGGGATGGTGTTGATCTTGTCGCCGCCGTGCACGACGGTGGGCGCCATCGTGAGGTGCGTGCAGGCGTGGAACTGTCGGGCCATCCCCGGGGGAAGTGACTCGATCGCCGCGTCGAGATCGTCGACGGAGAGCAGCGGGCCGGCGATCTCCTCCGGATAGCCCATGCTCTCGATGAAGCGTCGCCACACGTCGTGGATGTGCGTCTCGGGCCGGTACTCGTGCAGGCGCTCGACCACCCGGGCGGCTTTCACCAGCGCGTTGTCGGTGCGGTAGGGCTGGGAACCGTGGCCGGGGGTGCCGCCGATGCGGAGCCGACACCAGTACAGGCCCTTCTCGCCCACGATGACCGGGAGCTTCAACCCCGTGGGGCTGGGGATCGGGATGCCACCCGACTCGGTGATCACGTAGTCGGCGCTCACCGCGTCGAGCTCGTGGGCGACGAGATGGCCCGCCCCGTAGGTGCCGTGGGCCTCCTCATCAGCGACGGCCAGGTACACCAGCGTGCCGTCAGGCTGGAAGCCCTCCCGGGCCAGCTGCTTCAGCGCCACCGCCATCGACGCCGTGAGGTTGAGCATGTCGACCGCGCCGCGTCCCCACACCTCCCCGTCGATGAGCTCTCCCCCGAACGGATCCTCCCGCCAGCCTTCCTGGCGTACGGGCACCACGTCGGTGTGACCCATGAGCAGCAGCGTCGGCGCGTCGCGACGCCGTCCCTCGATGCGGGCGACCAGGCTCTGACGGCCCGGTGCCGCCTCGAAGGTCTCCAGATCGAGTCCCGAGCCCTCGAGGTAGTCAGTCAGCGTGGCGACGCTGCGCTCCTCGTGTCCGGACTCCACCCGACCGTCGTTGACGCACGCGTTGCGGATCAGCTGCTGGAGCAGTTCGACGACCTCGCCCGTTGCGCGCGTGTTCGTGTCATCCATCGCGAGCAGCGTAGGCTGCGATGGTCGATGCCGTCGGCTCGACACAGCCGCCGTCGGCGATCCGGACCGCTCGGCCTCCTGCGAGGGGCGTGAGCTGCGTCGGTTCCGCGACGGGGCTCCCATCCATCTTCACCGTGCCCTCCCGCGGGTGGGCCACCGAGCTCAGGAACGCACGAATCGATGATCCGACCGCATGTCGTGGTCGACGGCTCCAACATCGCGACCGAGGGCCGATCGACACCGAGTCTCCGCCAGCTCGACGAGGCCGTGCAGGCCTTCATCGCCGAGCACCCGTCCGACCTCGTCACCGTCGTCGTCGACGCCACGTTCGGGCACCGCATCGACCCGGCCGAACGAGCCATGTTCGACGAAGCGGTCTCCTCGGGGGAGATCATCACCGCTCCCGCCGGAGCGATCGGTCGAGGCGACGCGTTCATCCTGCAGATCGCCGACAAGGCCGACGCCACGATCCTGTCGAACGACTCCTTCCAGGAGTTCCACGGCCAGTACGAGTGGCTCTTCGACGAGGGACGCCTGGTCGGGGGCAAGCCGGTGCCCGGTGTCGGTTGGGTCTTCCTGCTGCGCACCCCCGTGCGAGGCCCGGCGAGCCGGCGAGCCGTGAAGGGAGCCAAGGAGAAGGCCGGCAAGGACCGGGCCGACAAGGACAAGGCAGCCAAGGAGAAGGCCGGCAAGGACAAGACCCGTGTGGACAGAGGCCACAGGGAGAAGGCACCCAAGGAGAAGGAGAAGCACCGCAGGGACCGGGACGCCGACGAGGAAGCCCGCAGGCAGGGCGAGAAGGACAAGGCCGCGAGGCGCGGACGCAAGAAGCGCTCGAAACCGTCGGAGCCGATCAATGAGCTGCTGCCGTTCCTCGACTTCGTGGGGTCGCATCCGGTGGGCACCGTCGTCAACGCGACGGTCACCCGGTTCTCGTCACACGGCGCGTACGTGGACGTCGACGGCGTCACCTGCTATGTGCCACTGCGACTGCTCGGTGATCCTCCTCCCCGTTCGGCGCGCGAGGTGCTCAAGCTCGGGGAGACGCGCAGGTTCGTGGTCCACACCATCGATCCCGTGCTGCGAGGCATCGATCTCGTGCTCGTGGCGACGCGCGACGACGAGCACGAGCCGGCGCGAGATGCGGTGCACGAAGACGTCCGCGACAGGCTGATCGATCGGAGCGGTGACGCTTCGGAGGTTCACGAGATGTCACCTGCCGTCAACGACGACGCAACGAAAGCCAACACGGGCGAGTCGTCAGTTGCTACAACTTTCACAGCAGACCAACACGCCGAGGAGGCGCAGGTGACACCAGCAAACAACGCTGCGACCAAGCGAGCAGCGAAGAAGGCGGCGACCAAGAAGGCCACCGCGAAGAAGGCGGCGACCAAGAAGGCGGCGACCAAGAAGGTCGCAGCGAAGAAGGCGCCCGCCAAGAAGACAGCAACCAAGAAGACGGCGACCAAGAAGGCGCCCGCCAAGAAGACGGCGACCAAGAAGGCCACCGCGAAGAAGGCGCCCGCCAAGAAGACGGCGACCAAGAAGGCGGCGACCAAGAAGGTCACAGCGAAGAAGGCGCCCGCCAAGAAGACGGCGACCAAGAAGGTCGCAGCGAAGAAGGCGCCCGCCAAGAAGGCCACCGCGGCGCGCAGAGTGGTGAAGACCGCGACACGGCGCTAATCTGACGTACCACACCCACAACACCACACCACCCGAACGACCCCGCCTCCCACCCGGCGGGGTCGTTCGCGTCCGGGCCCGCCTTTCTGCCTCGCACCGAGCGCTCAGTAACCTCGACCGCATGAGCGCGCAGTTCATCTTCACCATGCACAAGGTGAGCCGCTTCTACCCTCCCGACCGTGAGGTGCTGAAGGACATCAGCCTGTCGTTCTACCCGGGGGCAAAGATCGGGGTGATCGGCCCCAACGGCTCCGGGAAGTCGTCGCTGTTGCGGATCATGGCCGGCCTCGACGACGGCTTCACCGGCGAAGCCCGCCTCACCCCAGGCTTCACGGTCGGCCTGCTCGAGCAGGAGCCGCAGCTCGATCCCACCAAGGACGTCCTCGGCAACGTGATGGACGGACTCGGTGAGACCGCCACCCTGCTGGAGCGCTACGACGAAGTGCTCGCGAAGTGGAGTGACCCTGACGTCGACTACGAGCAGCTCGGCGAGGAGCAGGCGGAGCTCGAGCGCAAGATCGAAGCGGCCGGTGCCTGGGATCTGAAGCGCACCATCGAGATCGCCATGGATGCGCTGCGCCTCCCGCCCCCGGAAGCGGATGTCAGCACGCTCTCCGGCGGTGAGCGGCGCCGGGTCGCGCTCTGCCGGCTGCTGCTGTCGCGCCCCGATCTGCTCCTGCTCGACGAGCCGACCAACCACCTGGACGCGGAATCGGTCGCCTGGCTCGAGCGGTTCCTGCGCGAGTACCCCGGCACCGTGGTCGCGATCACCCACGACCGATACTTCCTCGACAACGTCGCCGGTTGGATCCTGGAGCTCGACCGTGGTCGCGGGATCCCCTTCCAGGGCAACTACAGCTCGTGGCTGGAGCAGAAGCAGGAGCGGCTCCGGCGCGAAGAGAAGGCCGACTCGAAGCGGATCCGCACCCTCGAACGCGAGCTGGAGTGGGTGCGGATGGCCCCCAAAGCTCGACAGGCGAAGGGCCGGGCGAGGCTGAAGGCCTACGAGCAGCTGCTCGCCGATTCGCAGGCCAGCGAACGGGGACCTGACCGCCTCGAGATCTTCATCCCCTCGGGCAACCGCTTGGGGGACGTGGTGATCGAGGCCGAGCACCTCCGCAAGGGCTACGGCGATCGTCTCCTCATCGAAGACCTCAGCTTCTCGCTGCCCCGAGCAGGGATCGTCGGGGTCATCGGCCCCAACGGCGCAGGCAAGACCACGCTGTTCCGGATGATCACCGGTGAGGAGCAGCCCGACGCCGGTGAGCTGAGGCTGGGTCCGACGGTCGAGCTGGCCTACGTCGACCAATCCCGCGACGCGCTCGACCCCGATCGCACGGTCTACGAGGAGATCACCGACGGCGCCGAGACCATCCGGCTGGGCAACCGGGAGATGAACGGTCGAGCCTATGTGGCCTCGTTCAACTTCAAGGGCTCCGATCAGCAGAAGAAGGTGGGGGTGCTGTCGGGCGGTGAGCGAAACCGTGTGCATCTCGCCAAGGTCCTCAAGGCCGGCGGCAACGTGCTGCTGCTCGACGAGCCGACAAACGATCTCGACGTCGACACGCTCCGAGCGCTGGAGGAGGGGTTGGAAGCCTTCGCGGGCTGTGCGGTGGTGATCAGCCACGACCGCTGGTTCCTCGACCGGGTGGCGACGCACATCCTTGCCTTCGAGGGAGACTCCCAGGTCCGTTGGTTCGAGGGGAACTTCAGCGAGTACGAAACGTGGAGGCGCAAGGAGCTCGGCGCAGAGGCGGATCAACCCCACCGCATCAGGTACAAGCCGCTCGTCCGCAGCTGAGCTTCGATGTCCCCGCGCCTCATCCGTCGGCTGGTGATCGTCGTCTTCGTGGCTGGCATCGCCGGCATGATCGTGGGCTCCATCGCGGACAACAACGGTGCAGCCATCACCTTCGGACTCATCACCGCAGTCGCGGCACTCGCGCTGATCCTGGTCACCTCGGTGGCACCGCCTGGAGCGTTCACCTCCCGCCGTCGACCGATGGATCAGCCCAGCGTCCCCGTTGACGAGCGGGTGGCAGCCGACGTCGAGGCGCGGATCGAGCGGCTCGTCGCCGCCGGGGCTGATGAGACCGAGCTTCGCAAGCTCGTGCAGCGCGCCATCGAGCTGGGGCGCGGCGGCCGGCGCTGAGCTGCTCGATGAGTCGTTCGACCCTTCAGTCTCAGCTCATGACGGGAGCGAGCCGATGGATGGGTATGGCAACGACGACGACAACCGCGAATCGCAGGCGGTTCAAGAGTCGAGCCGTCCTGCGGATCGTCGAGGCTGGGAGCTTCGCAGAGTGCGCCCACTGCGGCGAGCTGGTGAAGTTCCAAGCCAAGACGAGACAGCTACAGGTGATCTGCAACGTCTACGTGAAGGGCAAGTGGGATCGCGTCGAGCACTACCACGAGCGCTGCTACTTCGAAGCCCACGAACCCTACGGCACGCCGCTCACGGCAGCGTGACCCGACGCTGAAGCTCAGCGCCTGCGTCACCCGTTCAACGATCCGCGCCCGCGTTGACTACGGCAGCGTGCCCCGTTCGACGAGCAGTGAGATGACCCGCTCGGCTTGGTCGTGCGGAGTGCCGTCAGCCGGGGTGAGCTCGAGCTCCGGGGACAGCGGCGGCTCGTAGGGGTCGTCGATGCCCGTGAAGCCGGTGATCTCCCCTGCCCGGGCCTTGGCGTACAGGCCCTTCGGGTCGCGGCGCTCACACTCGTCGATCGGGGTGTTGACGAACACCTCGACGAAGGGCAGCCCGGCCGCGTCGTGAATGGCCCGGGCCCGCTCCCGGCCCGCCCGGTACGGGCTGATGAGTGGAACCAGCGCGACCACACCGGCGTCCGCGAAGAGGCGGGCCACCTCCGAAGCGCGACGGACGTTCTCGTCACGGTCGGCGGCGGAGAAGCCGAGGTCGCCGTTGAGACCGTGGCGCAGGTTGTCACCGTCGAGCAGGTACGCCGGCCGGCCCCGCTCGAGGACCAGCCGCTCCACCTCCGCGGCGATGGTGGACTTGCCGGAACCGGAAAGCCCCGTGAACCACACCGTGATGCCTGACACGCCGGCGGCAGCCCAGCGCTGCGCCCGAGGGAGCGCGCTGTCGTGCCAGACGACGTTGGGGCTGACGTGTCGTGCGTCGCCGCTCACTGCGTCGGGCCGAGGATCATCCCGGCGCCCACGGTGTTGTTGGTGGACTCATCGATGAGGATGAAGCTCCCCGTGGTGCGGTTGCGCCGGTAGTCATCGAAGAACAGCGGCACGGTGGTGCGCAGGCTCACCCGGCCGATCTCGTTCAGTGACAGGCCCCGGGCGTCGTGGTCGCGGTGGAGGGTGTTCACGTCGAGCCGGTAGTGCAAGCCCTTCACCAGTGCCCGAGCGGCGCGGGTGGTGTGCTTGATGGCGTACTTGGCACCGGGCGTGAGCTGGCTCTGCTCCGCCATCCAGCAGACCATCGCGTCGATGTCCTGACCGACCATGGGCTGGTTGTGCGGCCGGCACAGCATGTCACCCCGGGAGATGTCCAGATCGTCGGTGAGGGTGATCGACACCGACATGGGAGCGAACGCCTCTTCGAGGGGACCATCGAAGGTGTCGATCGACTTGATGCGACTGGTGAAGCCCGACGGCAGGACCATCACCTCGTCGCCCACCTTGAACACCCCACCGGCGACCGTGCCCGCGTAGCCCCGGTAGTCGTGGAACTGGTCGCTCATGGGGCGAAGCACGTACTGCACTGGGAAACGGGCGTCGATCAGGTTGCGGTCCGAGGAGATGAAGACGTCCTCGAGGTGGTGCAGGAGCGACGTGCCCTCGTACCACGGCATGTTCGCCGAGCGGTGCACGACGTTGTCACCGTGCAGGGCGGAGATCGGGATGAACGTGAGGTCGGTGATGTCGAGCTTGGTGGCGAAGGCCTTGAACTCGTCCTTGATCCGCTCGAAGACCTCCTGGTCGTAGTCAACCAGATCCATCTTGTTGACGCACACCACCAGGTGGGGGACCCGCAGCAGCGAAGCGAGGAAGGCATGCCGCCGGGACTGCTCGACGATCCCGTTGCGGGCGTCGACGAGCACGAGCGCGAGGTCCGCGGTGGAGCACCCCGTCACCATGTTGCGCGTGTACTGGATGTGGCCGGGGGTGTCAGCGATGATGAACTTCCGCTTGGGCGTCGCGAAGTAGCGGTAGGCCACGTCGATCGTGATGCCCTGCTCGCGCTCGGCCCGCAGCCCGTCGGTGAGCAGCGCCAGGTTCGTGTACTCGTCACCCCTGTCGCGACTCGTGCGCTCGACCGCCTCGAGCTGATCCTCGAAGATGGCCTTGGAGTCGTAGAGCAGTCGGCCGATCAGGGTGCTCTTGCCGTCGTCGACGGAGCCTGCGGTGGCGAATCTGAGCAGCTCAGCCATCAGAAGTAGCCCTCTTTCTTGCGGTCTTCCATGGCCGCCTCGCTGGTCTTGTCGTCCGCTCGCGTCGCGCCCCGCTCGGTGATGCGCGTCGCCGCAACCTCCGCGATCACGGCGTGCACGTCCGCTGCGCTGGACTCCACCGCGCCGGTGCAGGTCGCGTCACCGACCGTGCGGTAGCGGACCATCGCCTCGAAGGGCTCCTCGCCCTCCATCAACGTCACGAAGGGGCTCACCGCGAGCAGCATCCCATCGCGACGGAAGACCTGGCGCCGGTGGGCGAAGTAGATCGACGGCAGCTCGATGTCCTCCTCGGCGATGTACTGCCAGATGTCGAGCTCGGTCCAGTTCGAGAGCGGGAACACCCGGATGTGCTCGCCCGGCTTGTGCCGACCGTTGTAGAGCGACCACAGCTCGGGCCGCTGGTTCTTCGGATCCCACTGCCCGAACTCGTCGCGGAAGGAGTAGACGCGCTCCTTCGCCCGGGCCTTCTCCTCGTCGCGGCGTCCGCCTCCGAAGACGGCGTCGAACCGGTGCTCCTCGATGGCGTCGAGCAGCGTGGTGGTCTGCAACCGGTTGCGGCTCGCCCGGGGACCGGTCTCGTCGACCACCCGCCCCCTGCGGATCGACTCCTCCACGCTCGCCACCACGAGCCGCAGACCGAGGTTCTCGACGATGCGATCGCGGTACTCGATCACCTCGGGGAAGTTGTGGCCAGTGTCGACGTGCATCACCGGGAACGGCAGCTTGCACGGCCAGAAGGCCTTCCGGGCCACGTGGAGCATCACCACGGAGTCTTTGCCGCCGGAGAAGAGCAGCACCGGACGCTCGAACTCCGCCGCGACCTCACGCATGATGTGGATCGACTCCGCTTCGAGAGTCCGGAGGTGGCTCAGTTCGTAGTCCATGAGGGTCACCAGCGTAGGGTACGTGCGCATGTGCGTGAAATCCCGACCAGATAGGTAAACAATTCGGTGACAACCTCTCCCCAAGGGCCCACCGCGGCCGACCACGCCCTCGCCGCCGACCTGGCCCGACGTGCCGGTGAGCTCCTCCTCGAGCTGCGCGCCACCCACCACCCGGGCGCCGACCCGACGCCCCTGCGCAAGGCGGGAGACCAGCGGTCCAACGAGCTGCTCCTCGCCGGCCTCCACGAGGCGGTGCCCGACGACGCGGTGCTCTCCGAGGAGTCGAAGGACGATCCCGCCCGGCTGCACGCGACACGGGTGTGGATCATCGACCCCCTCGACGGCACCAGGGAGTTCGGTGAGCCGCCCCGCACCGACTGGGCCGTCCACGTGGCCCTCACCATCGGGGGCAGGCCGGTGGCCGGCGCGGTGGCCCTCCCCGCCCTCGACCTGGTGCTCGGCTCCGATCCGCCGGCCAGCCTCGCCGCCCCCTCCGAGGGCCCGGTGCGCCTGGTCGTCAGCCGCACCCGCCCACCGAAGGCCGCCACCTTCCTCGCGGATCGCCTTGACGCCCAGCTCATCGAGATGGGCTCCGCGGGGGCCAAGGCGATGGCCGTCGTGCGGGGCGAGGTCGACGTCTACGTCCACTCCGGTGGCCAGTACGAGTGGGACTCCTGCGCACCGGTCGCGGTGGCCAGCGCCGCCGGCTGCCACTGCTCACGGATCGACGGGTCGCCGCTGCGCTACAACAACGAGGACCCGTACCTGCCCGACCTGCTGATCTGCCGACCCGAGCTCGCCGAGCGGGTGCTCGACGCGCTGGCCGACTTCGAGGACTGACCGCCGGCAGGCAGCCATGGAGCTGAAGGCGACCCGCTACACGATCGAGGACCGGATCGCCACGATCACCCTGGCGCGCCCGCACCGGCTCAACGCCTGGACCGGCCGCATGCACACGGAGTACCGGTGGCTGCTCGCGCAGGCCGAGGCCGACCCCGACGTACGGGTGGTGGTGGTCACCGGCGAAGGACGCGGGTTCTGCGCCGGGGCAGACGCCGCCGCCCTCGACG
>JBBFLY010000066.1:0-16079 GCA_037478855.1 Acidimicrobiales bacterium
CGGTGACGCCCAGGTGGTCGAGCGCGACGGCCACCTCGTCTTACGCCTCGGTCCCCGCCAGAGGGAGTTCACGCTGGAGCCCTACGACGGGGACATCCTGGCCGTCGAAACACGCGGCGAGGCCGCGGCCGGTCGCCAGGCGGTGACCTTCACCGTGCCCCCTGGCCGGGCGGCGAGCTCGTTCTCGATGACCTATCTCGAGGTGGCCCCCGGGCTCGGCACCTTCACCCGGGTCGGGTGACCGGGTCTAGAGCGGGGCAGCAGTTCCAGCACCGGAAGGTCGCCATCGCTTCACTGGCCGTTTCCGCGACCGCACCCGTTCCGTTCAGATCGCCGTGCGATAACGGGTGCGCCGCGTGACCGAGCGCGGCAGTTGGAAACCCTTCGCTGAAAGGAAGCCAAGTCTGTGAAGCGCTCTCACATGCTCACGGGCGTTGCGGCCACCGTCGCCTGCGTGACCCTCGGCAGTAGCCTGCTGGCCGGTGTCACCGGGGCAGGTGCCGCACCCCCTCCCGGCACGACGATCATCGCCGCCACCGGGTCGGACACCTCCGACGACCTCATGGAGGCCTACCTGTTCAATCCGGACCCGAACGGGCCGGGGGACAACGGCCGCTACAACATCCGCGCCAAGTACGACGGCACGACCACCGAGTTCGTGCCAGGCGACTCGTTCTGCGCGGACCGCACCTACGGCAGCTCCATCCCGCTTCCGCCGGGCGTGACTCTGGCACCGAACGGGTCGACCGCGGGCCGCAACGCCCTGCGCGACACCCTCAGCATCCCCGGGTCGACCGGTTGCTACGACATCGCTCGGTCGTCCTCGACGCCGAGAGCTGTCGGGCCGAGCGGTGACCGAGCCACCTTCGAGTACTACGCCGTGGGGATCGACGGGCTGTCGTGGAGCGCGGCCAGCCTCAACGCACCGCACACCCTCACCCGGGCACAGCTCCAGGGCATCTACAACACCTGCCTCTACAACGACTGGAGCCAGGTGGGTGGTGCACCCGGAAAGATCCAACGCCTGCTCCCGCAGGCCGGGTCGGGGACCCGGGCGTTCTTCGAGAGCGACATCCTCGGAGCGGCCCCCCCGACCGGGGCATTGCCCGGTGTCGACGGGATCATGGGAACGGCCGATGATTGCCCCGCCATCGTCGACACCCAGTCCGACGGTTCGCCACTCAACGAACATGTCGGGGCCGAGGTCCCCATCGAGCACTACCAGACCGGAATCTTCCCGTACGGGTCGGGCCAGTGGATCTTCCAGGCGAACCTCTCGATCAACCCGACGCTCGACAAGCGCAACGGGTTCCGGATCGGCAACTTCACCGGGGTGAGCACCTTCACCGCGAGCACCACCACCGGTTCGGCGACCCTCTCGACGGCGACCACCAACCGGTTCACCAACGTGAACCTGGACGCCACGGTCACCGGCACGGGCATTCCGGCCGGGACCAAGATCGTGTCGATCTCGCCCGATGGCACGACTGCCACGATGTCGAACACCGCCACCGCGACGGGATCCACCTCGGTGACCGTCACGTCGCTGCCGGCAGTGGGTGCCCGCTGGATCACCGTCGCCCCCGGCGGTTGGCTACCGAACACGCCCAATCTGGCCAACCCACGCGCCCCGGTCTCGGAGACCCAGATCGGCATCAACAACCCGAACCGTTCGGTGTTCGGCATGCGCTACATCTTCAACGTGGTTGACACCACCTCCCCGAGCTACGCCGAGGCCCGGGCGTTGGTGGGCTTCGACAACATCCCGGGTGGGAGCAAGTCGCCGCTCTGTGACGGCTCTCAGGCCAACGTGATCCGCAACGCGGGCTTCGCCCCGCTGTCGGCCACCACGCCGTCGGGTGTCGACCCTGCCCGGAACCTCGCCAACTCGACCTGCCGGCGCTACACGCCCTGACCATCCCCAGGGTGTGCACGCTCTCGGGGGGCGGTGCCCCGCCCCCCGAGAGCACCACGCCCTGCTGCGTTCCGATCGCATCAGCCCAACACCCCAACGCTCCCAACAGGAGGAGATCCCCTTGTCGAACGCGCCCACCCGACGTCGATGGACGGCGATCGGTTGGTCGGTCCTGTTGGTGATCGCCGCCATGGCGATGATCCCCAACACCGCCCACGCCGATACCCCGTTCCCCCCGGCGAGCGGCTCAATGACGCTCTCGGTCACCACCGGGGGCCACACCTACACCTATCCGAACGGTGGCCCGGGTCCGACCATCCCGGTCGTGGACGGCCAGGAGCTCACCATCTCCGTGTCCAGCTCGAGCGTCAGCTTCTCGAGGCTCCGGGCCCGTCAGTGCAAGCAGTCAGCGACCGTGAACAACGGCATGGACTTCAACCCCCAGGTGTCGAACTACTGCAGTGCCGGCACCCTCGGCGCGGGATCACCGTCGGCCTACGTCGACTCGGGCCCGCGGGCGCCGGGTACCACGTCGATCTCGATCACCTTCCGGGTCGGTGAGGGCACCGCGCCCGACGTGGTCAGCGCGGTCGATGATGAGTTGCTGCCCGGGTTCGTGTGTGGACCGACGGGCGCCTGCAAGATGGTGGTGAACGCCGAGGTCACCACCATCCCCGCCACCTCCAACTACCTGAGCTTCCCACTCCAGTTCGGCACGTCCTGTGGGGCCGCCGCCGGCAACACCGTGTCTGTCGGTGACGCCTCCGTGGTCGAGGGCGACGGCGGTGTGCGCAAGGTGAAGATCCCGGTGATCGCGAGCAACCCGTCGAGCTCGCCGTTCCAGGTCGACGCCACCGTCGTGCCGGGCACCGCCACGTATCCGGGTGACCTGGTCAAGGACCCGATGAAGGGCGGCTCGCCGGTCACCAAGCCGGTCGTGTTCAAGCCGCCTGCGAGTGGTGGCCTCACCTCGACCACCCGGTACGTGGTGGTGGCGGTGGCCGCGGACACCGTGGCAGAGGGCGACGAGACGTTCACCGTGGTGCTCTCGAACCCGACCGGGGGCTACACGCTCGGTCGGTCTGTCGGTACCGGCACCATCATCGACGACGACGGAGCGGCGAACGTCGGCCAGGTGGCCAGCGTGGCGCCGGCGGCGATGTGCGAGGGTGACAGCGCCCCCAAGGGCAACAACCTGCCGCTGTCCATCAGCCTCCGTTCGCCGTCCGTCACGCCCGTGCAGGTGACGGTCACCGTTCCCGCCGGTACGGCGACCAACGGGAGCGACTACAAGGCCATCACCAAGCCCAGGACCATCGTCTTCAGCCCGGGCCAGGTCCAGAAGCACCTGGCGGTCAACGTGACGGGCGAGCTGGTGTCCGAGCCGGACGAGACCGTGACCTTCACCGCGAGCTCGCCGGCCGGGCCGGTGGCGCCGTCGGTGGCGATCGGGACCATCCTCAACGACGACTGAGCCGTCGCCCTGCAGCGGAGCCTCCGGCTCCGCGCCGACAACTCAGAGGGGGCCGGAACACCGAGGTTCCGGCCCCCTCGGTCCGTTGGGGGGTGTCTGGTCGGCTGCGGAGTGACGTCCGGGTGTCGCACAGGTGGAGATCTGGCGAACTCTCGCGACGTCGCCGTCTGCCCGACCGCGACCCGCCGATCGTCTCGCTACCGTCCCCGCGTCGTCGGACGGGCGAACGGTTCGGGAGAAGGAGTCCATGCAGAAGCAGCCGTCACGCAAGGTCCTCCTGACCGCCGCCGCGTTGGTGGCGGCCCTGGTCGGTGGCGTCGCACTCGGCGCGGCGTTGTTCGCCCGGGACCGCTCGCCGCAGGAGACCACGGCCGGCGAGCGCACGGCCGATCGGCCGGCTGACCCGACCACCACCTCGATCCCCGCCGACGTCGATGCAGACCGACAGGCGGCATCCTCAAGAGCGTCCGGCCAGGTTGGGGCTCCAGGGGATCCCGCGGGCACGCCGGGCGATGCTGGCGCGCTGCCGGCGGTGCAGCCGGCGAACCAGCCGGTGTACGCCTACCAGGAGGCTGACGCGGGTCGGCGGAACACCGGGACCGTCCCGCCACCCACGCTGCCGGTCACGGTGAGAATGAGCAGCACCGACGGGCTCGTCGACGGGCAGCCGGTGACGATCCGGGTCGAAGCCAAGGAGCACTCGGAGATGTACGGCTTCGAAGCTCGGATCTGTCGCGCCGATGCCACCTTCCGAGGCCTGTACGACTTCTTCCCCACCGTGGCCGGGACGTGCGCAGCCGAACCGCTCTCACCCAACTCCGATGTCTACCTGCGGGTCCAGGGGGAATTCCCGTACCAGGCCGCCGAGGGAACGATCCGTGTGGGTATGGGCTCGAACACCTTCACCCTCGAAGACGATCGTCGGGCGACCGTCAGCTGCGATCGGGAGCACCCGTGCAAGCTCGTGCTGATGATCCAGGTCCCGTACGGCTTCGGATTCCAGGAGTTCCCGATCTCGTACCGGTGAGCCCTGCTACCGGAGGTTCACCGCGAGTTCGCCCGGCCGTGGTTTCGGCGCTCGGTTCCGATCACCTGCACTGGCCACACTCTCGCACGACTCCGACGTTTCGACCGCTGCGCCGATGCGCGACCGCACCAACGGGAGATCCTCCATGTCTCGATCGGGCATCAACACGTTGATCCGCCGCGTTGCGGCCCTGGTCATGGCGGTGCTGGCCACGCTGGCCACCACCTCGGTGCCCGCGACCGCCGACTCGCCCTTCCCACCTGGCACGGGGGCGTTCACCCTCACGGTCACCGTGAACGGGACGACCTACACCTACGCCCCAACAGGAACGTTCCCGAACTCCACTGGTCCGACCATCACCGGCCTGAGCGACGGTGACCAGCTGACCATCGCCGTCGACGGCGGTACCAGCAGCAAGTTCTCGAGGCTCCGGGCTCGCCAGTGCCGGCCGAACCAGCCGGTGAACAACGTGACGGAGTTCAACCCCCAGATCACCAACTACTGCAGCGCGGCCACGCTCGGCTCGGGCTCACCCGCGGCCTACGTCGATTCGGGGCCGCTCCCGCCCGGCACCGGCCAGGTGCAGATCGCCTTCCGGGTCGGGGTGGGTACCGCACCCGACGTGGTGAGCGCGGTGGACGACGAGCTGATCCCCGGGTTCACCTGTGACGAGGCGAACGTGTGCCGGCTGGTGATCAACGCCGAAGTCACTTCCGGCAGCGGCTCGTCGAACCTGCTCAGCTTCCCGTTGCAGTTCGGCAATCCGGTCACGGTGCCGGGAAAACCCTCGGGTGTGTCCGCCGTCGCCGGGAGCGGCTCGGCAACGGTCTCCTGGAGCCCACCGGCCTCCGACGGCGGCGCGCCGATCACCTCCTACACCGTGCGGTCGTCTCTCGGCTCGCAGACCTGTACCTGGACGGCGGGGCCACTGAGCTGCACCGTCTCTGGTCTCACGAACGGGACGGCCTACACGTTCACGGTCCGGGCCACGAACTCGGTCGGGGATGGCCCGGAGTCCGATCCGTCGAATCCGGTCACGCCACAGGCTCCGATCACCGGTGCCCGGTTCTTCCCGTTGGATCCGGTGCGGATCCAGGATTCGCGGTCGGGTTCGCAGGTGGGGCAGTACGGCACCCCGTGGGGTGAGGGCGTGACCCGTGACGTGACGGTGGCCGGGGTCGGTGGCGTGCCGGCGGATGCCGAGGCGGTGGTGTTGAACGTGACCGTGACCGCGACGACGGCGTCGTCGTTCCTGTCGGTGTGGCCGAAAGGCCAGCCCCGGCCGACCGTGTCGAGCTTGAACTGGCAGCCGGGCTGGACCATCCCCAACTCGGTCACCGTCAAGGTGGGCACCGGCGGGAAGATCTCGGTGTTCAACAACCGGGGCAACGTCCACGTGATCGCGGACGTGTCCGGGTGGTACGGGTGAGCCGGCTGCTGAGACGGTGGCGGGTCAGCCCGACCGCAGCCGCCCTCATCCTCCTCGCCGGCGTGGCCGTGGTCATGACACACGATCGTGTCCAGGCCGCGGTGCAGAGCGTCCCTTCGTCACCGGTGACCGTCACCGTCGAGCCCACCTCGGAGATCGTTGATGGCCAGCGGCTGACCATCAACGTGCGGACCGCGGCCAGCCACGTCGTCTACCAGGCCGAAGCACAGGTGTGCCGCCCGGGCATCGGCTACGCCACCAGCACCGGCCCCCGGCCCGCCCCCGATTTCCTCCTGGGCGGCCCGAACTGCCCGAAGAACGGTCTGTCGACCTCGGCGCAGAGCACGGTCTCCAGCCAGTTCACGTTCAAGTACGCCCCGACCCCCGAAGGCGACACGATGTACCTGCGGGTCGGGGTCGGTGTCGCGGCGTGGACCACCAACGAAGGCGAGGAACAGCTCCTGCGTTGTGACGAGGCCAACCCGTGCGTCCTGGTGGTGCAGGTGCGCACCGCACCCGTCGGCGAGGCCCCGGTGTGGTATCCCCTCGTCTTTCCGCTGACCTTCCGGGATGCTGACCCGGTCACGAGCTGCGGGGGCGCGGCGGCCGATGTGCTCGACACGGCTGGTTCCGATTCGCTCAGCGACGCCTGGATCGCCTGGACCAAGGCGACGTGTAATACGCAAGGGATCTCCGGGGCGTGGACCAGGATGTCCTTCGGTGACGAGGGCGGGGCGGTCGGCCGCTTCGCTCGGGGCGAGATCGACCTCGCCTACACCGGTGTCGGGTATGACCCAGGTGCAGGCTTCGCCGGAGCCAGCACCCCGCGCCAGACGGTGGCCATCCCCATCGGGCTCAACGCCGCCGTGCTCACGGTCGGCAATGGGTACATCGACAACGATGGCCGGAAGCAGCCCTACGGCGAGCAGAGGCTCACCGCTGCGGAGATGGCGACGCTGCTCTCGGGTGGGGAATGGGCGATGGCGCCGTACGCCGCTGCGATGAAGCTTCGCAACCCGCAACTCGAGCGACCTGACCTGTTCCCCTCCTCGACGTCGGCGACGAAGGTCGGAGGCCCGTCGGAAGCGGGAGCCACCCCCTACTTCACCACCCGCTACCTCGACACCATGGCACCTGACGCGTGGAAGGTGCCGCTGGTCCCGATCCCCGGTGGCGCCATGCCGGGCCTCGATCGGGGTGTGCACCCGTCGCTGGCGATGGCGGACCCGACCTTCAATGGCTCGATCAACCTGCTCACGGGGCGTCCCGGCATCGCCAAGATCTTCGGATCCCTTCCCCCGGAAGGTGGCGGCATGTGGATCCTCACCGACCTCACCACCGCCCGCACCTTCGACCTTCCCCCGGTGGCCCTCGAGGCTCGCCCTGGCGCCAGGGTGGCTGCGGCGAACGAACCACGGTTCGCGCCACCGACCCCGGAGAACATGCGTCTGGCGGCGAGCACGATGGTCACCAACCCCGATGGGGTCGCCGTGCCCGACCCGAACGTCACCGACGGCTATCCCCTCACCTACGTGGTGTACGCCCTCGCTCCGGCAGAGCCACTGGTGGGCCGGGACGGTGTTTGCCGGACCGGCGCGCAAGAGGTTCTCGGCAAGTGGCTTTCGCACCTGATCGGGGAAGGCCAGGCTCAGCTCCCCGAAGGCATGGAACCCCTCACACCCGAGCTCCGGGCCGTCGCGATCGAGCGGCTTGCGCAGGTCGGTCAGGCTCCGGGCCCGGTGAGCTGCGACGTCCCGCCACCCCCCGCACCGTCCACGGCGAGTGGAGCGAGCGACGGGGGCGGCACCGATGGCATGGTGTCGTCCTTCCCGTCAGGATCCTTCCTGAGTGGACGGCCGAGAGCTTCCTCGACCCTCGCCACCCTGGCCGCCGACGGCGTCGCGGCGGCCGAGACGGAGGACGTGACCCTCAGCTCATCCGATCGCGAACTTCCCGGTTTCGCGGGGGGACTGCTGCCCAACGGTGTACTGGCGATGCTCGGCATCCTCGTGCTGGTCATGTTGCCGGCGGCAGCCGCACGATTGAGCGCTGGCCGGAGGGAGGAACACCTCGACGCCGAGTGGATCCCTGGAGCTGCGGGCCAGGAGGTGTCCCGGTGACCGTGCTGGTGAGCGGTCCGGTCGACCGGCCGCGCACCTCCGACCGCCAGGTCGTCGTCGAGCCGCCGGATCGGCCGCAGCAGTCGCAGGAACCGGCCGGCAGGTCGCGTCGCCGGGTCGGTACGAAGGCGCTGGTGGCGATGTGGGCCGGGGCTCTGCTCGTGTCGTTGGCGCTGGTGATCTTCGCCGTCGAGCCGGTGTTCCAGGCCCGCCGGCAAGCCACCCTCCTCGAGTCCTATCGGGCTCGCATCGAGCGGGCGGCGAACGAGTCTTCCAGCCTCTACGGCGTGACCGTTCCGACGAAGGCCCCCGAGCTCGGCGCGCCCATCGCCATCCTGGAGATCGGTGACCTTCAAGTCCAACAGGTGGTCGTGGAGGGCGCCACCGCCTCCCAGACCCGAGCGGGTCCCGGTCACGTCGCCGGGACCGCCGCTCCGGGTCAGCCGGGCAACAGCGTGGTCGTCGGCCGCCGAGCCGGGTTCGGAGGGCCGTTCGGTCGGCTGCACGAGCTCGAGCCCGGCGCCCGGATTCTTGTCACCACCACACAAGGGCAGGCGGTGTACACGGTCACCTCGGTCGGGGAGCGATCGGTCAGGTCCGTGCCGGAAGCCGACACGTCCAGCCCGGTGAACGCCGCGGCGACGGGGGGTGGCATCGGCACAGACGCCGGAGTGGACGACGGCACGGTGACGGTCGACGAGCTCTACGGCCCCACCGACGACGATCGGCTCACGCTCGTGACATCGGCCAGCTCGCTGCCGTGGAACAGCGACCGGGCCACGATCGTGATCGCCCAGCTCGAGGGCCTGCCGTTCCCGCCGACGCCCCAGAACGGCCGGGTCGACTCCGCGACCGGGCTGGCGGGTGATGCCGCTGCGGTGCCCTCGGTGCTGTTGTGCCTGCTGGCGCTCGCGTCGAGCGGCGTGGTGACGGTGCTGCTCTACCGGCGAGCCTCGCTTCGCGCTGCGTACCTGCTGACCGCCCCGGTGCTGATGGTCCTGCTGGTGGTCACCGCCGAGCAGCTGGCGCGACTGCTCCCCGCCTGGGTGTGACGACGGCCACGTGGCCCGGGCTAGCCTGCCCGCCCATGCGACGCTTCCCTGAAGGGTTCCGTTGGGGCACCGCCACCGCTGCGCACCAGGTCGAGGGCAACAACGTCAACAACGACTGGTGG
Organism: Acidimicrobiales bacterium; assembly: GCA_037478855.1. GTDB lineage: Bacteria > Actinomycetota > Acidimicrobiia > Acidimicrobiales > Acidimicrobilacustridaceae > Rhabdothermincola. The sequence goes on from JBBFLY010000066.1 coordinate 9,140, forward strand.
GAGTGGGAGCACCGCGAGAACAGCGTGTGCGTCGAGCCGAGCGGGGACGCGTGCGACCAGTACCACCGCTACCCCGAGGATCTGCGGCTGCTCGCGGCCCTCGGGTTCGACAGCTACCGCTTCTCCGTCGAGTGGAGCCGGATCGAGCCGGAGGAGGGCGCCTTCTCGAAGGCCGCCCTCGACCACTACCGGCGGGTCTGCGCGGAGTGTCTGGCGAACGGTCTCGAGCCGGTGGTGACCTTCCACCACTTCACCACCCCGCGCTGGGCCGCCAACGACGGCGGCTGGCACGACCGGCGCATCGTCGACCGGTTCACCCGGTTCTGCGAGCGCACCGTTGGGCACCTCGGCGACCTCATCGGTCGGGCCTGCACGATCAACGAACCGAACGTCGTGTCCTACATCGGCTACCAGGTGGGTGTGTTCCCACCCGGCATCCTCGACGCTGACCTGTGGCGCGCCTCGTACGAGAACATGATCGCCGCGCACCGCAAGAGCTACGAGGCGCTGAAGGCCGGCCGGGGCGACTTCCCGGTCGGGCTCACGCTGTCGATGAGCGACTACCAGGCGGTGCCCGCCGACGACCCGAGGGCAGTCGCCACCCGGGACACCATCCGCCACTTCGCCGAGGACATCTTCCTCGAGTCCTGCCGGGGGGACGACTTCATCGGGGTGCAGACCTACAGCCGCACCCGCGTCGGACCCGAGGGTCAGCTTGGACCGGAAGACGGCGTCCCCGTGCTGGTGATGGGCTACGAGTACTACCCCGAGGCACTCGCGGCGACGATCCGCAGGGCTTGGGAGGTCACCGAGCACGTGCCGGTGCTGGTCACCGAGAACGGCATCGGCACCGACGATGACGAGCAGCGCCGCCGCTACATCGAGACTGCCCTCCACGGCGTGCTCGACTGTCTCGATGAGGGCATCGAGGTGCTCGGCTACACGTACTGGAGCCTGCTTGACAACTTCGAGTGGGCGTTCGGCTACGGCCCCCGGTTCGGGCTGGTCGAGGTCGACCGCCGGACACAGGAGCGTCGGGTGAAGCCCAGTGCGTACTGGCTCGCCCGGGTGGTGGAGCGCAACGCCCTCGACGATCGCTAGACGGGGCGGGCGTCATCGGTCCGGCTGTCCCCGGACGGGTTCGCCCTACTACCCTCTGCGCTGATGGCTGCCTCCCCAACGGCCCTTCAGGGCGCCCTGCAGAAGGTGCGCACACACGGCCTGAAGTACTCGGCCGTCTCGGTGGTCAACGTGATCGTGGGCCAAGGGCTGCTGGTCCTCTTCAGCGCGGTGATCGGCCTGCGGCCAGCTCCTTCGAACGTGCTCGCCGTGTGCATCAGCGCCGTGCCCGCGTACTACCTGTCCCGGGCGTGGGTGTGGGGCAAGACGGGCAGGAGCCACCTCACCAAAGAGGTCTTGCCCTTCTGGGGCTTCGCCTTGGCGGGACTCATCCTGTCGACCGGCGCCGTGTGGGTCGCGACCCACGTGACCGGCATCGCGGAGGTCCCGCCGGAGCAGCGCACGCTGGTCGAGAAGCTGGTGCCGAACGCGGCGAACATCCTCTCCTTCGGAGTGCTGTGGGTCATGAAGTTCTTCATCCTCGACGCCTACATGTTCGGCCCGCACCACCATGGTCCCGTCGACGAGCCCCTCGATGAGGGTCTCGACGAGCCGGCACCCGCCTGAGCCGATCGACGCGCCCCGGCACCGATGGATCCCGAGCTGCGAACCTTCGCCGAGCAGGCCCGTGGGTTCATGCCGCCTGACGAGGGCCTCGCCTTGTACGAGGCCGCGATGGCTGTGCCCGAGGGCGGCTCACCGATGCTGGAGATCGGCAGCTACTGCGGCAAGTCGACCGTGTACCTCGCGGCTGCAGCCCGCGCGCGCGGCACCGTGCTCTTCGCGCTGGACCACCATCGGGGGTCCGAGGAGAACCAGCCGGGATGGGAGTGGCACGAGCCGGATCTCGTCGATCCCGAGGTAGGGCTCATCGACACCCTTCCGACCTTCCGCCACACCATCCACGCCGCGGGCCTCGAGCCCCACGTGGTCGCGATCGTCGGCGACTCCCCGACCGTGGGCCGCTACTGGCGTACACCGCTCGCCTTCCTCTTCATCGATGGTGGGCACGGCGAGGAGCCTGCCCACCGCGACTACGAGATCTGGACCCCCCATGTCGAGCCGGGAGGTCTGCTCGCCATCCACGACGTCTTCCCCGACCCTGCTGACGGTGGCCGTCCCCCCTATGAGATCTACCGGCGCGCGATCGACTCCGGTCGCTTCGAGGAGATCGGGGTGACCGGCTCGCTGCGGGTCCTGCGTCGGGTGTCCGGCGTCTGAGCAGCCCCGGCGTACGAGCGGCGGGGCCGGTGGCTGCCGGGGCTGGTCAGTCGCGAGAGGGGTCGGCGACGTCGGCGGTGCTGATCAGCGGTGGGAGCAGATCGTGGTCGACGAACAGCGCCGAGGCCGCCGACGTGCCCGACAGCGCATCCGCGGCGAGCACGATCGAGGCCGCGGTGTAGGTCGTCTTCTCGTTGCCGGGGAAGTGGACCATCTCGGGGAAGACGATCCCCGTCCAGTAGTGGCCGTCGTCGGCTCGCAGGCCCTGGGCCCATTCGAACAGGGTGGTGGCCAGCTCCCGCTCACCGAGCGACAGGTAGGCGAGCAGGCACTCGCAGGTCTCGGCCGCGGTGATCCACGGCCGGTCGCTGACGCAGCGGATGCCCAGACCCTCGACGAGGAACGTGTCGCGGCGCGAGTCGAGACGCTCGAGGCCCTCCTCGGTGGTCAGAACGCCGGCGAGCACCGGGTAGTACCAGTCCATGGCCCAGCGGTGCTTCGGGGCGAACGCATCGGGGGCTTCGCCACGGACGTGGGCTCGGATCACATCGGCGAGCCGGCCGGCGCTCAGCTCCCAGTCGGGGCGCTCGTGCCCGAGCAGCTCGGCCAGCGCGATGGCGCAGCGGAGGCTGTGGCACATGCTCGAGCTGCCGGTGAGCAGCGCGAACGACCAAGGGGTGCCGTCGGCGTGCCGAGCCCAGATGATCTCGCCTCGCGGCCGCTGCAGACCGAGCACGAAGTCGATCGCCCGCTCCACCACCGGCCACATCGTCTCGACGAAGCCCCGGTCGCCGAAGAGCAGCCAGTGGTGCCACACGCCGGTCGCCACGTAGGCGATGGTGTTCGCGTCGAGCTTGTCCTGCTCGATGGCATCAGCCAGGTAGTACTGGTGCCAGGAGCCGTCCGGCCGTTGCTCGGAGACCAGCCAGTCGTATGCCCGCTCGGCCTCGGCACGGCGACCACCGAGTGCGAGCGCCATCGCAGCCTCGACGTGGTTCCACGGGTCGGCATGCCCGCCGGGGAACCAGGGGATCATCCCGTTGGGGAGCTGCCAGGACGCGATGGCATCGACCGTGTCGCGCAACTCGCGTGCCGAGAGGATCCCCGGGACCTCAGGCGTTCGCATGGGCCACCTCCCGTTCGACGGTCGGCCGGTGACGGCGAACGGGCTTCGTGGCGTACACCACGAGGCTCTTGCCGAGCACCGGGTTGAGGATCTGCTCGGGTATCCGGGTGACCAGCGGACGCTTGGCGATGTCCCAGACCAGCAGGCGGTTGTACAGCTTCACGAGCGGGAAGTCGTCGTTGCGGGGACCGACCGCGCACTTGAGCCACCAGTAGGGGGAGTGGAGGGCGTGCGCCTTGTGCGAGCTGCCCGGCTCGAGGCCGGCGTCCGCCATCTTCCGGCGGAGCTCGGCCTCGGAGTAGATGCGCACGTGGCCACCGACGGCCTTCGGCGCGTGGTACTCGTCCGAGAGCAGCCAGCAGATCCGCTCGGGCAGCTCGTTCGGGATGGTCACTGCGATGACCCCTCCTGGGCGCAGCACCCGTACGAGCTCGCGCAGCGCAGCGGTGTCGTCCGGGATGTGCTCCATCACCTCCGACGCGATGATCCGGTCGAAGGTGCCATCAGGGAACGGCAGCCGGGTGGCGTCTCCGTTCACCGTCACCGCCATGCCGTCCGGGGGTGCCTCGCCCGCGAGCGTCATGGCCTCGAACAGGGCACGCACCTGCTGCAGCTCGGGCACCGCCATGTCGCAGGCCACCACCCGGGCTCCGCGTCGCAGTCCTTCGAAGGCGTGGCGACCGAACCCGCAGCCCAGATCGAGCAGCAGCTCGCCCGCGCGCAGGCCCAGCCGGTCGTAGTCCACGGTCAGCATCCGCTAGCGGTGGCCTTCCGTGCGCCTGGCCCGGGCCCGCCGGTACCTCGGTGCGGCAGCCGCGCCTCCCGGACGCCGTGCCTGGATGTGCGCGGTCTCCGCCAGCAGTGCCCGGTACTGCTCGACGGTGCCGACCGCGGTGTGCCGCCAGGTCCAGCGGTCGATGACCCGCTGGCGACCACGGGCCCCGACCGCGGCGCGCAGCTCGGGGTTGTCCAGCGCCTCTCGGATCTTCGCCGCCAGCGCGTCGCTGTCACCCGGGGGCACCAGCAGCGCGGTGTCGCCGTCCGCACCCACCACCTCCGGCAGCGCGCCGCCGGTCGTGGCCACCAGGGGCACACCGCACGACATGGCCTCGATGGCCGGCAGGGAGAACCCCTCGTACAGCGAGGGGACCACGGCCAGCTCGGCCTCCGAGTACAGCTCGATGATCCGCTCCTCGGGAACGCCGGTCACGAAGGTGACGACGTCGCGCAGGCCCAGCTCGTCGATGGTGCGCGCCGAGGGGCCGCCCTCCTTGAGCCGGCCGATGACCACCAGCTCGACGTGACGTTCGGTGCGCAGCTTGGCCACGGCTTCGAGCAGGTAGCGCAGGCCCTTCATGGTCACGTCGGCGCTGGCGGTGGTGATCAGCCGGCCGGGGACCCGCTGCACGCCGGGCAGCGGGCGGAACAGGTCCTGGTCGACGCCCACGGGCACCACGTGCATGCGCTCGAGAGGCACCTTGTGGTCGGCGTGGATGTCCTTGTGGGAGTTCTGGGACACCGTGAGGACCCGGGTCATCCGTGAGGCCACTCGGGTCTGCATCTTCGTGAACGCGTACCACCGGGCCTTCGCGAACCGCTGCCAGGCGGTCTCCGCGTGCTCCATCTCCAATCGGCGGTCCACCGTGATCGGATGGTGGATGGTGGCCAGGACCGGCAGGCCGAGCCGTTCGATCCCGAGCAGGCCGTAGCCGAGGCACTGGTTGTCCTGCACGAGGTCGAAGTCGTTCACCCGCCGGCGGAGGTGCTGGTAGGCGCGGATCGAGAAGGCGAGCGGCTCGGGGAAGGTACCCATCGAGAAGGCCGTCACCTCGACCAGGTCGCCGAGGGTCTTGAGCTCCCACAGGCCCGGCATCCGCATGGGGAAGTAGTCGTTGTAGATATCGAGGCTGGGTAGCTTCACGAGCGGCACCCGCTCGTCGAGGACCGGGTAGGGCTGGCCGCCGAGGACCTCGACGTGGTGCCCCAGATCGGTGAGCGCCTTGGTGAGGTGACGGGTGTAGACCCCTTGGCCGCCCACGTGGGGCTTGCCCCGGTAGGCGAGGAACGCGATCGACAGCGGGAGATCGCCGTCGGCTGCCTGCTCGACGTGCCGCGATGCCCCGTTCCCCGGCTGCATAAGGTTCCCGAGTCTCATAGCCTCTGACCGATCGGTCAAGTGGGGCCGTCAGGCAGTGACGGTCGTCACAATCCGGTCTCTGCTCGAGTCACCGGTCCCGACGGTCGGTCCAGACACAGGTCGGTCCGGTCACAGGAGGAGTCGGCTGGTGCGAGCGGTCGTGCAACGGGTGACGAGGGCGCAGGTCAGCATCGACGGCGAGGTGGTGGGGCGGATCGGGACGGGACTGTGCGTGCTGGTCGGCGTCACCCACGACGACGACGAGCAGACCGCGGCGAAGCTGGCCGTGAAGCTCTGGGGGCTGCGGGTCATGGCCGACTCCCGGGGGCTCATGAACCGCTCCGTCGCCGAGACCACCCGTGCCCTGCTCGTGGTCAGCCAGTTCACCCTCTACGGTGACACCCGCAAGGGTCGGCGGCCGTCGTATGTCGCCGCCGCCCGTCCCGAGCACGCGGAGCCCCTGGTCGAGGCTGTGGTGCGGGAGCTGCGCCGCCTGGGCGCGCACGTCGAGACCGGCCGTTTTGGCGCCGACATGGCCGTGGAGCTCGTCAACGACGGACCCGTCACCCTGCTGCTGGAGGTCTGAGCTCTGCCGGCAGGGCGGACGGTCGGCGACCGGTCCGAGCCAGGGGCCAGGCGACCCCCAGCGCGAGGAGGGCGGCTCCCACGACCGGCAGGGGACCGACGACGGTCGCGATCGTCGAACCGGATCGCCGCTGCACGGAGCCTTGGTGCACCCAGGGCTTCGTGATCGACGATCGGGCCAGCACCGTCCCGGTCGGGTCGATCACCGCGCTGAAGCCCGTCGGCGCGGCCTGCAGCACCCACCGGCCGGTCTCGATCGCCCGCAGGCGGGACGACGCGACCTGCTGGGTCTGCACCTGGGTGAGCCAGTAGGAGGAGCCGTTCGTCGGGTTGAGGATCACCTCACCACCGTGCTGCACGCCGTCCCGGGCCCGGTTCGTGAAGAAGACCTCCCAGGAGATCACTACCGCGAAGCGTCCGGCCGGTGTGTCGACCACCGCGGGCTGCGTGCCCGGCACCGCGTCGCGGGGAGGCAGGCCCGATCCCGCGCCGGCGACGCGCTCGACGAACCCCCGCAGGGGCACGTACTCGCCGAAGGGCACCCTGCGGACCTTGTCGTAGCGGTCGCCGAAGGTGCCGTCTGGTCGCACCACCACCGACGCGTTGCGGAAGTGCTCGGGACCGTCGCCTTCGGTTGCACCGACCACCAGGGTGGCGCCGAGTCGTCGGGCGAGGGCCGACAGCTCCCGACCTTCGGAGCTGGCACGGAGCTCGCCCTCGACGCTGACCACGTTCTCGGGCCACAGGATCAG
>JBBFLY010000067.1:0-15979 GCA_037478855.1 Acidimicrobiales bacterium
ATCCAGGCCCGCCGAGCGCTCGACGACTGGCTCGCCTACGCCAGCCGCTCCCGCCTCGCCCCGTTCGTGAAGCTCGCTCGCACGATCCGTGCCTACCGGGCCTCGATCGAAGCGACCATCGAGTGGCGCCTCACCAACGGGATCGCCGAGTCCAACAACGCCTCCATCGGCCGCATCCGCGCCAACGCCCGCGGCTTCCACGACCCCGCCGCCTTCATCACCATGGTCATGCTCGACCGCACCGGCCTCGCCCCCGACCTGCCCTGGGCAACCACCGCATGACCCCCGGCAGCGTCACATGTCCCCATCTTCGGTGGCGGTCGGATCCACGAGGCCAACGGCAGCAAGGGCGGTGTGCTCTGGATCGAGGCACCGCAGGATCCTGCCGGGCGACGGGACCTCAACCGGTGGGCTGTCCACTTCATCGATCCGCAGCAGTGGAGCGGGCACGGTTCGGTCCTCGCCGACGTCGATGCTGACGGTGGTCTCGACGTGGCGCTCGCCAATCACGACTTCGACAACCGAGCAGGGGAGCGCACCGTGGCCTGGTACGAGAACCCGCGGAACGAATCCGACGCACGGCAAGCGCCCTGGTCGGTGCATGAGCCGTACCGAGGCGATGAGCTCCACACCAAGCCGCAGGTGGCGGTCGACGATCTTGACAGGGACGGACGCAAGGACCTCGTCGGCGTGCTCGTGCCCGCGCAGGGCGACCTGCCTGGCGATCGAGCGGCGGTGTTCTGGATGCGCAACGAGGGCGGAGACGTTTTCGATCGAGGAAGCCGCCTCCGGCGTCTACGAGGCCGAAGCTGAGCACCACACGGATCTGCGTTACGGCACGTGGGTGCCACGCAACGTCGAGACGGGATGCGAAGGCGATGGCTATCTGCAGGCAGGTCGCGTGCTGCGTCCGCAGGAGCTCGGATGGGAGGACCATCTCGGCACCTCCTACCTGGGGAGGTTCGAAGGCGGGACCTGTCGAGTCGCGATCCGCTGCCGGGTGCCGGCCACCTGGGGGGTGGGGCTCGGTGATGGCGCCTCCGATGCCGTCTGGGTCGGTGTCGCTCGCGCCGTAAGCTCCGGGGATGGCGCACGACCGTCCTCTGGAAGCGAAGGTTGCCGTCGTGACCGGAGCCGGCTCGGGCATCGGGTTCGCCTCGGCGCTGGCGCTGGCACACGCAGGAGCCCGGGTCGTCGTCTCCGACATCGACGCCGAACGGGCGGCCGGAGCCGTCGACGCGATCCGCTCCTCGGGTGGCGAAGCGGTGTCCGTGGTCACAGACGTCGCCGACGCCTCCCAGTGTGGTCAGCTGGTGGAGGCGACCGTTGAGCGGTTCGGTCGGCTCGACATCCTCCACAACAACGCCGGGGTGGCTTGGCCCCTGAAGGACGGGTTCAGCCCTGAGGTCGATCCCGCCGTGTGGGACCGCGTGATCGCCATCAACCTGTCGGGCGTGTTCTACTGCTGCCACTACGCCATCCCGGCGATGGCCGAGTCGGGTGGCGGGTCCATCATCAACACCGCGTCCTCGATGGCGCACCTGCCGCTCGGGGGCCTTGACGCCTACGCGGCGTCGAAGGGTGGTGTGGCGCAGCTCACCCGCTCCTTGGCCCCGGGATGCGGCCGGCTCGGCATCCGGGTGAACGCGATCAGCCCCGGCTACGTCGACACCCCCATGAACGAGGTGATCTGGGGTGTGCCTGAGCTGAAGGCGGCCTTTGAGGCCGGTCACGCCACCGGGCTGCAGACGGTCGAAGAGATCGCGGACGTGGTGGTGTTCCTGGCCTCTGACGCCTCACGCAGCCTCACTGGGGCGCTGATCAGCTGTGACCGGGGGTGGACGGCCTTCAAGCAGCCGGAGATCCTGCGCGGCGGGTGAGCACGCCCGGCGGCGCCGTGCAAGCATGTCGCCATGACCACCGTTGACATCCCTCGTGCCCTTCACCGTGGGGAAGACGAGCTCCCGTTCGTCGACATCGGCGATGGCAGCACGCTGCAGCTCCTGCAGGTCGACATCGAGGCCGGCCTCTGGGTCGTGCGGACTCGCTTCAACCCCGGCTACCAGGTGCAGACCCACAAGCACACCGGTGAGGTCTACGCCTTCACGGTCTCCGGGCGATGGAAGTACCGGGAGTACCCGGAGGTGAACCGCGCCGGCTCCTACCTCTTCGAGCCAGCCGGGTCCATCCACACGCTCACGGTGCCCGAAGACAACACCGAGGTCACCGATGTGTTCTTCGCGATCCGCGGCGCCAACCTCAACCTCGACGAGGAGGGCAACGTGGTGAGCGTCTACGACGCACAGTTCATGCGCGACGCCTACTTCATGCTCTGCGAAGCTGCGGGCTACGAGCGGCCGAACGTCATCGGCGCGTAGGTTCCCGTCGGGCCGGCACCGGGCCATCGCCCCTCACCCGGCGGCCGGGCTCGGCTCTCAGGGGCGGGCAGCAGCGCGGGACCCGCAGCGCTCGAGCGCATCCCGGTACAGCCCCGCCAGCAGCGTGTTGCCCTCCGCGTTGGGGTGGATGGTGTCGCTGGTCAGGGTGCGTCCGGGATGTTCGGCCTCCCAGGCGGCCAGCGCGCCGGACCAGTCGATGACATCGATGCGGGGGGCACCGGCGGCCAGCTCGCGCATCGCTGCGTTGAGCGCCGCGGCACGGTCCTGAACGGCAGGTCCGCGACCTGCGATGCGCTCGTTCACGGTGACGAGGTGGATGCACTCAGCGTCCCGGACCCGGTCGATCAGCTCGCGGAGGTCTTCGATCAAGGACGTGATCGGCGCATCGGTGTTGGTCACGTCGTTGGTGCCCAGGTTGATGACCACCTGACGGTTGGGGAGTCGGCCTGCACGCTCCGCCGCGGGGAGCTGCTGTGCGATCCGATAGCCGATCCTGCCATCGACCATGAGGCGCCACCGGTCGCCCAGCACCCGCTGGAAGGTGTCGCTGGCGCCCCAGGTGATCGAATCCCCGATCAGCGCGACGGGGGGTCGTTCGCTGCTGAGGGGCGAAGCGACGGAGGTCGCGCCGAGGGCGACCGCGACGCAGACGAGCAGCGCCGCGACCGAGACCGGAAGCGGTGCGGCACCCGGCGGGCGGAACGATCTCACCGAGGCGGGACGATAGCGGTGGCCCGGTCACCTTCGGAGGTCCCGGGTAGCAAGCTCCCGAGTAGTCCGTCTCCGAGGTGGAGGCCACGGAGACGAGGTGTGGGGATGGAGCTGTGGGAGCTCCGATGCGGTCGAACCCGGCGGCGGTCAGTGTGCGCGACGAGCTGTGGCGGTCGATGGAGCGGGCGTACCGCAGGTGGCTCGCCGAGTCATCCGCGGCAGTTCGGCGGCGACGTCGACCAGGAAGTCACACTCGCCGTTGCTTACCGCTGGCTCGACGATGGCCTCGGCGCGAGCACACAGCTCGAGCTCGATGGTCCGCAGCGCTCGGGGTGAGACGCCCGGTCTCACCACCATCCGGATCCGCTGGTGTCGGGGATCGTCCATCATGTTGAGCAGGACGCCAGCGGCGAAGCCCGAAGGGATGTCGTCGATGAGCGTGCCGCCACCCTGGCGGCCACCACCGCTGTCGGAGGAGAACGTCTCGGCGTCCGCGCCGATCCGGCAGATGTCCTCATGGCGGCTCAGCACCCAGAACCCCTCCCCGTCCGGGGTGTGCGTGGTGGGTGGATGCCTCCATACCGGGGCATTGCGACGAAGCCAGGTGAAGATCTCGTGGGGGAAGCCCTGTTCGAAGCGGATGGCAAGCGGTCATGTCCACCGTGATGACGAGGTGCTCCTGGAGCTCCCGGACCGGCGTTGGGAGCTCGGCCCTGTGATCGTGGCGGCCTTCCTCTCCGTGGGCGCCATGGCGGTGATCGGACTGGCAATCTGGTGGCCCCGGGGCGAAGGTCCGCAGCTCAACCCGGGCGGCACTCCGCTCGAGTCCGTCGACGGCACCGTCGAGTCGGTCGCGGTCGAGGAGTGCCCGGGTGTCGAGGCGGCGGGAGCGCTGACTGACTGCCAACGGGTCACTGCGGTCACCGACGACGGTGACACGGCACGCTTCACGATCTTCGCCACAGACTTCGACAAGCCGGAGCTCGACTCCGGCGACGAGGTTGTCCTCGTTCGCAACCCACTCGCACCGCCGGAGCTCCGCTACCGCTTCTGGGACTTCCAGAGGACCCAGCCGCTCCTGCTGCTCGGCGGAGTGTTCGTGGTCGCAGTGGTGGTCCTCGCCCGTTGGCAGGGTGTTCGGGCGCTCACGGGCATCGTGGTGAGCTTTGTGGTCCTGCTCGGTTTCCTCTCGCCGCCCCTGCTGCGCGGCAACCCGGCTCTCCCGGTGGCCTTGGCGGCGACCGTCATCACTGCCTTTGGCGCGCTCTACCTGGCTCACGGCGTGAACCTCGCGACGACGGCCGCGCTCGCCGGAACCCTGGCCAGCCTGGCGGGCATCGCGGTTCTGGGCCAGATCTTCGTGAACCTCTTCGTGGACCTCAGGACGCTGACCGGACTCACCGGCGAGGAGTCCAAGATCCTGCGGATCACCGCAGAGGCGGTTGACCTGCGGGGGCTGCTCGTGGCCGGCATCGTCATCGGCGCGCTCGGTGTTCTCGACGACGTGACCGTCACCCAGGTCTCGGCGGTGGTTCAGCTGAGGATGGCGAATCCCGACGTTTCGGCTAGTGAGCTGTACCGCTCGGTGCTGAAGATCGGTCGGGACCACATCGCGTCGACCGTCAACACGTTGGTGCTCGCCTATGCCGGAGCCTCGCTACCGGTTCTTCTGCTGTACCCCGATGCCGGGCAGTCCTGGGCCCGGGTGACAACAGGCGAGCTGGTGGCGATGGAGATCGTGCGTCCCTTGGTGGGTTCCGTCGGGCTCATCCTCACCGTGCCGCTCACGACCGCACTGGCTGCGGTCTTGCTGTCACCACGAGCCGTGGCACGCAGCTCGATGGCGGTGCCTCGTCGTCACGCGGCGTCACCGGACGGTCGTAGAGCGTCCAGCGGCCGTCGCTGAGGACTTGGGCGACCTGTGGGAGAGGACCGAGCTTGCAGCAGGTGCACAGCTCTACGAACGTCGTGATCACCTCGTCGCAGGGAGCCCCCGGTCGAGCCAAGCCGTGATCAGCCCCAGGGAGTTGCTCCCGCGTCATCGACGGTGAGCACGTCGACCGTGTGCGGAATGGGCGCAGCACTAGCATGAGGACACGAAGTGAGGGGGGGAGTCATGATCGGTTCGCCATGGCCCCGACAGGCGGCTGAGGGGGGTGCGAGGATGCCGCGGTGCAGGTGGTACGAGCGAGTCTCTCTGGCCGTGCTCGTTGTGTCGGCCCTATCTGTGGGGGTGCTCGGAGCGGGCGGCTCGACAACAGCGATCAACCGTGGCGTCGGTGCTGGAGCGGTGGAGGTCGCACTCGCGGCCGGCACGGGTTCTGCGGGGCACGATCACGGCGACGCCGGCGACGCACACGATCACGGCGAGGGTCAAGGTCATCATGCGAGCGGTCACGATCCCGCACATGCTGCCGGCCACGACCACTCGCGAAGCTCCGGGGTCGATCACAGCCACGATCTGGCGGCGCCGCGTGCGCACGTAGCGGGGCAGTCGGCTCACCTCAACGACGACGCCGCCGGCGGGGATCACGGCCACGATGTCACCGGCGGGGATCACGGCCACGATGTCGCCGGCCCAGAAGGTGAGCACGGTGGGCATGACCACCACGGCGACCCCGTCCCAGATCATGCCGGCCACGATGACGGCGGGACCACCGTCCCGGGTGATGACGGCCACGAACATGGCGGCGCCGGCACGGGTCCGACCGCCGAACAGGCGGCGCGCGCTGCGGCGCTCCTCGCAGCCACCGAGGCATCCGTGCGGAAGTGGTCGAGCACGTCGGCTGCCCGTGCGGCGGGCTTCCGCTCCATCGGCGACGCGGTGACCGGCTTTGAGCACTGGGTGAACTGGGAGTGGTTCCTGGACAGCACGATCCTCGACCCCGAGCACCCCGAGTCACTCGTGTACCGGGTGCTTCCTGGTGGGGAGCGGGTGCTCGAGTCCGCCATGTACATCTTGCCGCTCGGGGCCACGATGGCCGATGTGCCGGACGTCGGCGGTCCGCTCACCACGTGGCATCTGCACGACAACCTCTGCTGGGACTTCAACAGGCCGACACCCGTCGTCGTTGCGACCACCGTTGGAGGGGTCTGCCCGATCGGCACCTTGTTCGTCACCCCGCCGATGTTGCACGTGTGGATCGTCGACACCCCGTGCGGCCGCTTCGCGGAGATCGAGGGCGTGCAGGGCACCGCGAGCTGCGACCATCACCATCAGGGCTGAGCGGAGGCCGACGGCGACCCGGACCTTCGGTCGGCGCGGAAGCCCGGCGGGCGGGGAGCGGACGTCGCCGATGATGGGGTCGGGTGGTCAGCGGGCGGCAAGCGTTCGCAGGCTGCAGGTGCACAGCTCGACGAACGTCGTGATCACCTCGTCGCGGGGGAGCCCCCGGTCGAGCCAAGCCGTGATCAGCCCAAGGGTTCCGGTGAGGAAGACGCTCGAGGCGACCAGCGCGGTCGACGTGGGGACGCCGAACTCCCGGTGGATGAGCTCCGCGAAGTAGTCCTCGACGAACCGGTTCCGCTCCCGGCGGCGTCGCTCGAAGGTGCCCCCACCCAATCGGGCCTGCATGAGAATGCTCAGCACGTTGCCGCGCTCCGTCACGGTGTCCAGGTACGTCTCGAGCATCGCCCGGATGCGGTCCTCGAACGACGACAGCCCCGAGGTCCGCTCGGCGATGAGCCGGTCGTAGCGGGCGATCTCCCGTTGGAAGAGGGCGGCGAGCAGGTCGTCGCGGTTGGTGAAGTAGCGGTAGCCCAGCGCCTTGCTGACCCCTGCCTCCGCGGCCAACCCCTCCATCGTCAGGGCTTCGACGCCGTGCTCGACGACGATGCGGGCCGCGGTGTCGAGGAACAGCTCGCGTCGCGCGTCGCGGCTCATGCGCGTCCGCCGGACCGCCGCCGGGACCCCTTCCCTCACGCGGCGGACCATAGCCCACGGCTCCGACCGCTCCGCTCCGATCGGTCCGTCAAGCAGGGTCCGGCCCCTTTGACTGCCCTGGTCGGCCCGGGATGGGCCAGCGCGTCTGGCCGGGCGCGAGACTTCCCGGCATGTCCCTCGTGCTCGTCGATGTCCCCCGCCCCCACGTGGGGCTCATCACGCTCAACAAGCCGGAGCGGCTCAATTCGATGTCGTTCGGACTGGTCGAGGCACTCTACGGGGCGATCGAGGAGGTGGCCGCAGACAACGACATCTGGGTGGTGGTGCTGACCGGAGCGGGACGGGGCTTCTGCTCCGGTCTCGATCTGCACGACCGGGGCGTGCCTCCGAACATCGAGGGTCTCGGGTTCTCCCGTCTGGCGATGAGGTCGATGTCGTACATGGGTGGGGTCGTACCGGCCATGCGCGCGATGCCTCAGCCGATCATCGCGGCGATCAACGGTCCTGCCATCGGAGGGGGTATGTGCCTGGCGTTGGGGGCCGACATCCGGTACGCCGCCGAGTCCGCCACGTTCGCCAACGCGGGGATCACCAATGGGCTCACGGGTAGCGAGCTCGGCATCACCTACCTCCTGCCCCGTGCGGTGGGATCGTCGAACGCCGCGGAGATCCTGCTGACGGGGAGGCGCTTCGATGCCCACCACGCTCTGCAGATCGGACTGGTCTCGCGGGTGCTACCCGACGACGAGCTGCTCGACTACGCCCTCGACACCGCGGCGCACATCTGTGAGCTGTCGACCTTCGGCGTGCAGATGACCAAGCAGTGCATCTGGTCGAACCTCGAGATCGGCAGCCTGCAGGCCGCGATCGACTTCGAGAACCGCAACCAGCTGCTCGCCGGATACACCGGCAACCTCGACGAGGCGATCGCCGCCTGGCGGGAGAAGCGCAAGCCCGTCTTCGAAGAGTGACCCGGCAGTGCTCCGGTCGTCCAGCGGCGCGCGTGCGGCGCGGGCATCCTGTCGGAGTCCCGTCTGGTGGCCGTTGGGTGGAGGATGCCCGATGGCGCTAATCTGACGGGTCGTCAGGTCATTGCCGGCTCCTGGAGGCCCCTCATGCTCGACTACCTCATCAAGGGCGGCACCGTGGTCGACGGCACGGGCTCACCTGGCCGGGTCGTCGACGTCGGCATCCGCGATGGTCGCATCGTCGCCATCGGCGAGATCGACGAGCCCGCGGCCACCACCCTCGATGCCACTGGCCTGGTCGTCTGCCCCGGCTTCATCGATCCTCACACGCACTACGACGCACAGCTGCTGTGGGATCCGACCGCCTCGCCCTCGAACATCCACGGAGTCACCACGATCATCGCCGGCAACTGCGGCTTCACCCTGGCTCCGCTGCGGGCGCGCGACGCCGACTACCTGCGTCGGATGATGGCGAAGGTCGAGGGCATGCCACTCGCCGCTCTGGAGAACGGAGTCGACTGGAAGTGGGAGACCTTTGCCGACTACCTGGGTCGGCTCGAGGGCAACCTCGGGGTGAACGCCGGCTTCCTCGTGGGGCACTGCGCCCTCCGCCGGTACGTCATGGGTGAGTCCTCCGTAGGTTCCGAAGCCACGCCCGAGCAGATCGACGCGATGGTCCAGCTCCTGCACGAGTCCCTCAAAGCCGGCGGTCTCGGGTTCTCGACCACCCTGTCGAAGACCCACTCCGATGGTGACGGTCAGCCCGTCCCCTCGCGTTGGTCGAGTCGCGAGGAGCTGCTCGCGCTGTGTGCGGCGACGGGTGAGCACGAGGGCACGACGCTGGAGGGCATCGTGGACGGCTGCCTCGACCGGTTCACCGATGACGAGATCGAGCTGCTCATCGAGATGTCGCTCGCCGCCAACCGAGTGATCAACTGGAACGTGCTCACGGTGGACTCACACGAGCCTGACCGGGTGCCTCGTCAGCTCAGTGCATCTTCCCGGGCGCGCGAGCGCGGGGCGCGCATCGTGGCGCTGACCATGCCGGTTCAGGTACCGATGAACATGAGCTTCCTGAACTACTGCGCGCTCAACATGCTGCCCGACTGGGGTCCGATCCTGTCGTTGCCCGTACCGGAGCGGATCGAGAAGCTCCGCGATCCCGCCACGAGACGCTTCATGCGGGAACGGGCGGCCAGCGACGAGGCGGGCGTCTTCCGCCGGCTCGCCGACTTCGCCAACTACGTCATCGGCGACACCTACTCCGCGGCCAACGAGGGGTTGAAGGGGCGTGTCGTGGCGGACATCGCCAGGGAGCGGGGGCAGGAGCCCTTCGACACCCTGCTCGACATCGTGATCAGCGACGACCTGCGGACCATCCTCTGGCCGATCCCACCGGACGGTGATGACGCCTCCTGGGCGCTGCGCAAGCAGGTGTGGGACGACGGGCGTGCGATGCTCGGCGGCTCCGATGCGGGCGCCCACCTCGACCGCATGTGCGGCGCGCCCTACACCACCCGCTTCCTCGGTGACTGCCTCCGTGGTCGCAAGCTCGAACCTCTCGAGCGAGCGGTGCAGATGCTCACCGACGAGCCGGCCCGCCTGTTCGGCCTGCGCGGCCGTGGGCGGATCGCCGAGGGCTACCACGCGGACGTGGTGGTGTTCGATCCCGAGACGATCGGTGCGGAGCACGCGACCCTCGTCAACGACCTCCCCGGCGGCACGGCACGGCTCACCGCCGCGGCAAGAGGTGTGGTCCGGGTGCTGGTGAACGGCGTGGAGACGGTGGTCGACAACGAGGCTGTCGGGGCGCTCCCGGGGACCGTGCTGCGCTCCGGTCGCGACACCGAGACGGTGCTGCCCTGACCACCTACTCGAACCGTGCCCCCATCTCGCGGAGCACGTCGAGCATCCGTTGCGGGGAGTCGGGCGCCGGCTCGCCGGGCTCGTATCGGACAGCCTCGAGCGACCCGGTGAAGGGGAACGGGCCGAAGCGCTCGTAGAGCTCCCACGACACCGGGGATCGCCGATCGATGCCGACGTCGATGCCCTCGAACGGGGCCATGCCAAACAGCATCGGCACACCCTCCAGGGTTGAGACCGCCTCACCGTCGACCGAGAGGGTGACGTCCCAGGTCATCCGGCCCGGCGCGTGCAGGTCCAGCGTGACCTCCCGTGCCCCTGGAGCCAGCTGGCCCCCTGAGAGTCGGCGGAGGTGTCCGCGCCCGTCGTTGTGCACGAAGACCAGCTCGTCGTCGAGGACGTACAGACCGTAGCCCGATCCCTGGTCGCCGTGAGCGAGCAGGTAACCGTGATCACCAGGTCGGAAGCCACCCAGACGTGCCGTGATGCGGCAGGAGCGGAACCAGATGAGCTGCACGGATCGCCAACGCTCCAGTGTCGGCGTCCCCGGGCGGATGGTGACCGGCTCGGCGAACACCTCGACCCAGGGTGGGCGTACGAGGTACTTGATGCTCGATCCCTCGTCGAGCGGATACACCTGGAACTGCCACGCGGCCTGGTCGAACGCTTCGGCGAGCTCGCGTACCCGATCCGGCTGCTGTGCAGCCAGGTTCTCGAGCTCGGTCGGGTCGGAGGCGAGGTGATACAGCTCCCATTCGCGGTCGTCGAAAGGGGTGAGCGGGCGGTGCAGGGTCACCACCTCCCAGCCGTCACGGTAGAAGCCCCGGTGACCGAAGGTCTCGTAGTGCTGTTCGAGATGGCGGCTCGGTGCGTGCGGGTCGCCGAGCGTCGGCGTGAAGCTGACGCCCGCGAGTGGCTTGAGGCGCTTGCCGTTGCGCTCGGTGGGGCGTTCGATGCCGATGAGCTCGAGCAGGGTCGGGAGCACGTCGGTGACGTGGGTGTACTGCCGGCGCAGCTCTCCCGCCTGGGCGCTGAGCTCCCGGGGCCAGGAGATGATGAACGGCACCGAGTGGCCCCCAGCGTGGGTGTTGAGCTTGTAGAGCCGGAACGGCGTGTTGCCCACCATGGCCCAGCCGCGGGGGTAGTGGGGGGTGGTCTGGGGACCGCCGATGAGGTCGAAGCGCGCGAGATCAGCCTCGATGTCGTCACCCTGGAGGAGGTGGACGTAGTACGCGGTGGTGCCGACCGCCTCGCCCTCGCGTGAGGCGCCGTTATCGGAGGTGAAGATGAAGATGGTGTTGTCGAGCTCACCCATGGCCTCGAGCTCGTCGAGCAGCCGCCCGAGGTTCTGGTCGATGTTGTCGACCGCTGCGGCGTACACCTCCATGTAGCGGGCGAACAGGCGCTGCTCATCCGCCGAGAGCTCGTCCCACGGTCGCACGTCGTTGTCCGGCTCGCTGTTGCGCGGCGCGAGGCGCGTGGTCGGCTCGACGATCCCAAGCTCCTGCTGTCGCCGGAAGCGCTGCTCCCGCACCACATCCCAGCCGGCGTCGTAGCGACCCCGGTACTTCGCGACGTCGGCGGGCTTGGCGTGCAGCGGGGCGTGAACCGCCGCGTGGGCGAAGTAGCAGAAGAACGGCTTGCACGGGTTTGCCGTCTTGACCTCACGGATCATCGAGATCGCACGGTCGGTGAGGTCGTCGGTGAAGAAGTAACCGTCGGGATAGCGGTCAACCTCGACCTGGTGGTTGTCCTCCACGATGCGGTGCGGGTGGTGCAGGTTGGTGAAGGCGTCGAGCACGCCGTAGTAGCGGTCGAAGCCTCGTTGGCAGGGCCACGAGCGCTTGTCGCCCGCCGCGTTCTGGAGGGCGTCCAGGGTCAGATGCCACTTGCCGAGGGCCATGGTGGCGTAACCGTTGTCCCGGAGGATCTCTGCCAGCGTCGCGGCGTGCTCCGTGAGCTCCATGGCATAGCCGGGAAAGCCCGGATCGGCGTGCGGGACCGTGCCCACACCGGCGTCGTGGGGATTCAGGCCGGTGAGCAGAGCCGCCCGCGTCGGTGAGCACATGGGCGCGGAGTGGAAGTTCGTGTACCGCAGGCCACGCGCCGCGAGCGCGTCCAGGTTCGGGGTGTCGATCTCCGAGCCGTAGGGACCGATGTCGCTGTAGCCGAGGTCGTCGACCAGCATCACGATGATGTTCGGGGCGCCCTCCGGTGGCGAGGGGCGCGCTGGCCACCAGGGCTCCGAGCCGGCGAAGGTGCGCCCGACCCTCCCCTGATGGCCGGCGTAGGGCTCGAGGTCGTCGTCGTTGCGCTGGTCGCTCATCACGGCATTGCCTAGCACGGGGCGGATGCCGCTTCGTGACGGAAGCAACGCACCTGGGGAGATCGCTTCTCGCTAGCGTGAGGCGGGAGGTGCGTATGAGGGAGCAGGCGACTGCCGGTCTGTGCCCGCCGAGACCGGGGCTTGACGCTGAGGGGGATGGGCTCACGGGTCTCGAGCCCCCATTGCCTGACGACCGGGCCGGTGAGCCGATCGCGGTGCACCGGTGCTTCGCCTTCGTCGACATCACCGGTTTCACGTCGTTCTGCGACCGCTACGGCGACCATGAGGCCATCGCGCTGCTGACGCGCTTCCGCTCCCACGTGCGCGACATCGCGGCGCGACGGGGCGTGCGGGTCGCGAAGTGGCTGGGTGACGGCGTGATGCTCGTCTCGGTGAACGAGGGACCGACGGTCGCCGCAGTGGCGGAGCTCGTGGTGCGCTGCGCAGCGCTGGGCATCGACACGCATGCCGGCATCTGTGCGGGTACCGCGCTGCTCTTCGAGGGCGACGACTACGTCGGTCGGCCCGCGAACATCGCCGCCCGGCTCTGCGACGTCGCGCTTCCCGGGCAGGTGCTCGCGAGCCAGCTCGATGGTCCGCTGCCCAGCTGGGTCGAGGATCGTGGCCCGTTCTCGGTCTGGGCGAGGGGTGTCGGAGAGCTCGACAACGTGCACGACCTGCGGGTCGTACCGGCGATCGCGAAGCAGCTGCGGGGCGACGCGCACAGCGCTTGAGCGTTCTGCTGAGCTGGCGGGTGCCCGCCCCCCGTCGAGGGCGGCAGTCACTCGCGTGCGCTGGTGATGGAGGTGACGGAAGATGGGCGGTGCTCGATGCGGCGCGCTTTGCTGATCTGCCTGATCGTGCTGTCGGTCGTCGGCGGTTGCGCCGCCGACGACGGTGCCGGCGATCGATCCATCCCGGTCCCGATCGGTGAAGCGGTGGAGATCGGCGGCGTGTCTGTACAGGTCGAGCGCACCGAGGTCGCCGACAGCGTGAACTACGGCTTGCGTCGGGGGCGGTTCCTGGTGGTGATCGTCACCCTGCGATCCGAGCGGGAGGCCCCTCTCGAGTACGGCCCCCTCGACTGGCGGGTGTACACGGAGGACGGCGCGACCGTCGAGCCGATCGTTGTCGGCGAGGACGACCGCCTGGGGTTCGGCACCCTCAAGCGGGGCGACACCGCAACGGGCCGTCTCGCTTTCGAGCTCGGCGGGTACGCGCCTCGTGGCATCCTCGAGTTCCGCTCGGTCGACGGGGCCGTGGAGGTCGCCTGGCAGCTCAGCGACCCCGAGATGGTCCCGAGCACGGAAGCGCCGCCCGTATCATCGGGACCATGACCGACGAGCGGTCGCGAGCCGGTCGACCGCGACGCCACGTCGTCATCGGCCCCGAGCATGTGGGCGTCAAGCCCGCAGGAGGCGGGGCTTCGTCGTCACCGGATCCTCCCGCAGCGCCGAGCTCGCCACCGCCACCCCCTCCGGCTCCGTCCCCGCGCCCGGGTCCGGCGATGCCCCGAACGCGTCGTCGTCCGGCTCCCCGGCCGGCGGCGGCCCCGGTCACTGGGCGGGGTGGTCCCTCGCGTGCAGCCGCCCGACGTACGGCTCGGATCGCGGCCACGGTCGGATCACTGCTCGTCGCAGTCGTCGCGGGCCTCTTCAGCTTCGGCTGGTGGCAGTTCGGTCGGATCGACAAGGTCGCGGTGTCCTCGCTGTCCGCCAGCGGCAGAGGAGGCACGAACTATCTCATCGTCGGATCCGACTCACGACGCGGGGTCGACCCCTCCGCGCCCAATGCCGGGGCGTTCCTCGGGGAGGCCGTCTCTGGCGAGCGCACTGACACGATCATCGTGCTGCGGGTGGAGGGCTCGAAGAGCTCCCTGCTGTCGATCCCCCGCGACCTGTGGGTGAAGAACCCCGTGACCGGTGAGATGGGGCGCATCAACTCCGTCTACCAGAGCGGACCGGCCGCTCTCGTACGAGCGGTGCGTGACCTCGGCATCCCGGTCCAGCACTACCTGCAGATCGACTTCGTGAGCTTCGCGAAGCTGGTCGACGCGGTCGGCGGGATCACGGTGCAGTTCCCGCATCCGGCCCGCGACACCCATTCGGGACTCGATGTGCCGAAGGCGGGAGCGGTGACCCTCGACGGCGCACAGGCGCTCGCCTACGTACGGTCCCGCTACTACGAGGAGCTGGTGGACGGCGTATGGCGCACCGATCCCACCGCGGACCTCGGACGGGTGGAGCGCCAGCGGGAGTTCCTGCAAGCACTGATGAACCGGATGGCCTCGACCAGGAACCCCTGGACGCTGGCCAGACTGGCCTCGGCCATGGGTGGAGGGATGCGGATCGACGACCGGCTCACCTACTTCGACGCACTCGGCCTGCTCTGGAACCTCCGCGGCGGGTTCCGGCCCGAGTCGTTCACGCTCCCGGTCACCAACCGGACGACCTCAGGCGGAGCGGCCGTGCTCGACCTCGATGTGGCGCGTGCCCGTCCGTTGATCAGCCGCTTCGGTGGCTGAGCCACCGATCGGGACCTGCGAGCTGCCGGGTTGTCAGTTCCGGACCGGGACGGGCCGGGGGGTGAACGCGGCCTGCATCCGCTTGATGCCGTGGATGAAGGCCGAGCGGAGCATGTCGGGCTCGCTGGTGGCCTCGATGTCGGGAAGGCGCGAGAGGAGCTCCTCGAACAGCACCCGGATCTCCCGGCGGGCGAGGTTGGCGCCCAGGCAGAAGTGCGGCCCGCCCGCTCCGAAGCCGACGTGCTCGTTGGGGCTGCGGGTGACATCGAAGCGGAAGGGATCGGTGAACACCCGCTCGTCGCGGTTCGCCGAGTTGTAGAACATCACCACCCGGTCACCCTCGGCGATCTCCTGGCCCCCCAACACCGTGCTCTGCGTTGCGGTTCGCCGGAAGTGGATCACCGGGCTGGCCCACCGCACGATCTCCTCGACCCCGGTGGGGGAGACCCCAGGCAGGTCAGCCAGCCACTTCTGCTTCTCCGCAGGGTTCCGGGTGAGCTGGAGCAGCCCGTGGCTGATCGCGGTGCGGGTGGTCTCGTTGCCGGCCACCACCAGCAGCACGAAGAACGAGCCCAGCTCGCTCGCGCTCAGGCGCTCACCGTCGACCTCTGCGTGCATGAGCGTGGTCGTGATGTCGTCGCGCGGGTTCGCCAGGCGCTCCTCGGCCAGCTGCAGGCCGTACTGGAACAGCCCGAAGCCGGCAGCCATGAGGTCCTCGAAGGTGGAGACGTACTCTGGATCGCCGACCCCGAGGATGACGTTGGTCCAGTCGAAGATCTGTCCCTGGTCCGCCTTCGGGATGCCCATCATCTCGCAGATGATCTGCAACGGCAGCGCAGCGGCCACCTCGCTCACGAACTCGACCTCGCCTTTCTCGCAGATCGCGTCCACGATGGCGCGAGCCTGCTCGCGCACGTGGTCCTCGATGCGGGCCACGTGGCGGGGGGTGAAGCCCCGGTTCACCAGCTTGCGCAGCTTTGTGTGCCTGGGCGCGTCCATGTTGATCATCGAGCCGAGGAACTCGGCGATCTCCTGGGGGATGTCCCCGATGTTGGTGCCCCCCAGACCGGACGCGAACAGCTCCGGGTGTCGGCTGACGTACATGACGTCGTCGTAGCGGGTGACGGCCCACCACTCGATCTCGCCCGGGTGTGGGAGCCCGCGGGCGAGGTTCTCCGCGAGCAGCACCGGGTCCGCCAGATCGGGATCGAAGAACGGGAGGCCACGCTGGCGTGAGACCGGCAGGTCCCGACGCAGCGCCGCGAACGCCTCCTCGCGCTGGGGCCCCATCCAGAGCGCGGCATC
>JBBFLY010000068.1:0-15493 GCA_037478855.1 Acidimicrobiales bacterium
AGCGTGCACGGCACCGAGCGCGCGGTCCGCGACCTCGTCGCGGGCTCCTTCGGGCTCCCCCGCGCCGCGGTGCTGGTCCGAACGGTCGAGACCCTCCCCCGCCTCCCGACCGGCAAGCCGGACCACGTGACCGTTGGCGCCTGGCTGTCCGAGGGCACCGACCCAACCCACCCGGCCGGAGCGCCGGAGGCCGAACCGGCCGGCTCGCTGCGCGACGAGCTCGCCCGGGTGCTGGGGTGCGACAGCGTCACCGACGGGGACACCTTCGCGAGCCTCGGCGGCGACTCGCTGTCCTATGTGGAGATGTCCGTTCGGATCGAGCAAGCCCTCGGCTACCTCCCCGAGAGCTGGCACGTCACCCCCATCGGTGAGCTGGAGCGCTTGCCCCGCCGACGCCGAGGTTGGCCCGCTCTGGAGACCACCGTCGTGCTGCGCGCGCTCGCCATGGTGCTGGTGGTCGGGTCACACGTCGGGCTGTTCGGTGTGATCGGCGGGGCACACGTCCTGCTCGCCATCGCCGGGTTCAACTTCGCCCGCTTCCACCTCGACGCCCACGACCACGCGATCGGGCTCACCCGGCGGTGCCTCTCGAGCGTCGGGCGGATCGCACTGCCCTCCATGGCGTGGATCGCCGTGGTGTACCTGCTCTCCGACAGCTACACGTTGGCCAACGTCCTGCTGGTGAACAACTACCTGGCGGACGGTGTGTGGCGGTACTGGTACTGGTTCGTCGAGGTGCTGGTTCAGATCCTCCTGCTCGGGACCCTCGCCTTCTCGCTCCCGTCACTGCGCCGACTCGAGCGCCGCCACCCGCTCGGGCTCGCGGTCACCGTGCTCCTCGTCGCGCTCGCCCTCCGGCACATCCCCATGGGCGACCCCGCCAACCAGATCTACCGGACCCACTCTGTGCTCTGGCTCTTCGCACTCGGCTGGGTCGCCCACCGGGCGACGACACTCGGGCAGAAGCTGCTCCTGAGCGCCGCCGTGCTGATCGCCGTGCCAAGCTTCTTCGATCAGGCAATGCGCGACCTCATCGTCACCGCGGGCATCCTGGTCGTGATCTGGTCGATGAGCATCCGGGTGCCACGACCGCTCGACCGGATCATCACCGCGCTGGCTGCGGCGTCGCTGTACATCTACCTCCTCCACTGGCAGGTGTACCCCGCGCTCGCCACACACCTGCCGGCGGCGCTCGTCACCGTGTTGGCCCTGCTGGTCGGTGTCGTGGCCTGGGCGGCGGTCGAGGCGACACGCCACGCCATCACCCGACGGCGGCCCCCCTGGCCCGTGTCAGCTCCGCACGCCCTCGAGACCCTTGCGCGCCCGCTTCACCCGGTACATCGCGTGATCGGCGTGGTGCAGCAGCTCGGAGAGCGATCGGCCGTCCTTCGGGGCCCGTGAGATCCCCACGCTCCCCCGCAGCGAAAGCAGCTCCGACCCGACGGGATACGGCTCGTCGAACACCCCGATGACCTTGCCCACCAGGTCCTGGACCACGTCGTCGCGCGGGATGCTCGGGAACAGCACGACGAACTCGTCGCCTCCGAGTCGCACGACGAGATCCGTGCTGCGCACCGCTCCCTTCAGGCGCGCCGTGAGCTGCACGAGCAGCTCGTCTCCAACCGTGTGACCCCACGTGTCGTTGATCGCCTTGAACCCGTCGAGGTCGACGAACAGCAGGGTGAGCCCGTCGAGCGAACCCCGGCGATCGAGCTCCAGGTGGACTCGACGTTCGAGCGCCGCCCGGTTGCCGGCTCCCGTGAGCGGATCGGTGAGGGTCTGACGCTGGATCTCCTCGAGCAGCGCCGCGGCCTCCAGCGCGACCGGCGCGTGATCCCGGTTCTCGGCGGCCAGCTCCCACGCCCACTCCTGCAGGCGCTTGACCCTGCCGTGCCAGGGATCGAGCTCGCTGCCGAGAAAGACCCGTGGACGCCATCGCAGCTGGAACTCGCACAGCTCGTCACCGCGGTTTACGCAGCGGGTCTCGACCGCCGTACCGGAGAACCCGCGCAGGGTGGGGATGAGGGCGTACATGCCCGTGAGCAGACGGCACCAGAAGCGGGTGCGCCCCCGCTCCGTCGAGATGACCTGCACCCTGGCGGCCTGCTCACCGCACTCGACGACCGTGGCCCGACGGAGATCGCTCGCGGTGTCGATGCTGGCCACCACCGCAGGCAGCAGCTCGGCGAGCGGCTCACGGTTGGGCACCACCAGCTGCCCGCGCTCCTGGAGCACCCGGAACAGCTCTTCGCCCGTACGCCGCCCGATGTCCGGTTCGTGGCAGAGCTCCGCCACCACCAATGCGATGGCGCGGACCAGCTCGACCTCGACCCACGTCTCCCAGTGCTCCACGACCGCGAGGACCCGCTCAGCGCCCACGCGGTCCATGACCTCCTTGACCCCCTCGGGTCCGAGGGCCCGCTCCGCGTAGAGCACGAGGACCGCCGCGATCAGACCCGAGACCTCACCCGCCGAGGGTCGGTTACCGACATCCGCCACACAAGCCGTATCGGCACGCGATGAGCTCAGGTAAACCTCAAGCTGCGCGCCGAGATCGCCGACAACACCCCCCCACCCGGGCCGCGCCGAGCCAACCCGACAGGGAAGACGGCCGGTGGGACAGCACCGGCGACCTACCATCGTTCCATGGGAGCTCCCCGACTCGGGTTCCTCGGTGGCGCGGGAACCGTCACCGGGAGCCGGTTCCTCCTCGACACCGAACCTGGACGGATCCTCGTCGACTGCGGACTGTTCCAGGGTCTGAAGCGGCTCCGGCTCATGAACCGGGAGCCGTTCCCCGTCGATCCGGCGACCATCGACGCCGTGGTGATCACCCACGCGCACGTCGACCACATCGGCTACCTCCCGGTGCTCGTGCGCGACGGCTTCCGTGGGTCGGTCCTCGCGACGCCTGCGACGATCGAGCTCGCTGGGATCGTGCTGCGCGACGCCGCGCGCCTGCAGGAGGAGGAGGCCGCGTACGCAAACCGCAAGGGCTACTCCAAGCACCATCCCGCCCTCCCGCTGTTCACCACCGCCGACGCGGAGCGTGCCCTGGAGCACCTCGAACCTGTCGAGCTCCACACCACGGTCGCGGCCGGTCCCGGCGCCTCGGTGACCCTGCGATCAGCTGGCCACATCCTCGGCTCGGCCTCAGCCATCGTCACGCTCACCGAACACGATCGCACGGTCGGCTTCAGTGGTGATCTCGGACGCGACTCGCATCCGCTCCTACGCGGGCCCGAGCGGCGGCAGGCAACCGACGTCGTGGTCGTCGAGTCCACCTACGGGGACCGGCTGCACGACGATCCCGGCGTCGCCCTCGAAGCGATCGCCCGCCTGATCACGCGGACCGCCGAACGCGGGGGCACGGTCGTGATCCCGGCGTTCGCGGTGGACCGAACCGAGGTGGTGCTGCTGCTCCTGCGACGGCTGCTCGCTGACGGCCGCATCCCCAAGCTGCCGGTCTACGCGGACAGCCCGATGGCGCTCGCCGTGCTCGACGTCTACCGCAGGGCTGTCGCCACCGGCGACCCGCAGCTGCGCACCGGCCTCACTGAGGGTGACCCCTTCGGCGACGACCTGCACGAGGCCCGCACCCCGGAGGAGTCGATCGCCCTCAACGACCTCAACTACCCGGCGATCATCATCTCCTCGTCCGGGATGGCCACCGGCGGCCGGGTCCTGCACCACCTGGCGAGGTGCCTGCCGGAGCCACGCAACGCCGTGATCCTCGTCGGCTTCCAGGCTGCCGGCACCCGGGGGGAACAGCTTGCCGCCGGGGCCCGGGCGGTGAAGATGCTCGGGCGCTACGTCCCGGTGAGGGCCCGGGTGCTCGTGGCCGATGCGTTCTCCGTGCACGCTGACGCCGGCGAGCTCGTCACCTGGCTCACCGGTGCATCCCCACCGGAGGTCGCGTACGTCGTGCACGGCGAGCCCCGCGCCAGCGCGGCCCTCGCCGACCGGCTCTGCGCAGATCAGGGCTGGACCGCGGTGGCACCCCGACAGCTCGAGTGGGTCCGCTTGGACTGACCACCGCCACGCGGATCGCGCCAGGATGGCTGCCATCCGAGAGGGCCACAGCGACCGGCAGAGTCGTTCCTCCGGTCGTCGTCCAGCCCGCCGAGCTCCCGATGCGATCCCCACGAGGTGACCATGCAGCTGACCCCGGACGGACCGTACCGCTTCCGCCTCCCGCGTACCGGCGCGATGCGCGTGCCCGGCATCGTTTTCGCGTCCGATGCGCTGCTCGAGGTCGCGAGCGACGACCGCTCCATCGAGCAGGTCGCGAACGTCGCGACCCTCCCGGGGATCGTGGAGGCCTCCTACGCCATGCCCGACGTGCACTGGGGCTACGGCTTCCCCATCGGTGGCGTCGCGGCGACCGACATCGAGCAGGGTGGCGTGATCTCCCCCGGTGGTGTCGGCTTCGACATCTCCTGCGGGGTGCGCCTGCTCATCTCGCCGCTCTCCGCCGCGGAGCTCGCACCCCGGCTCCCTGCGCTGATGGACGAGCTCGATCGGTGCATCCC
The DNA here is from genome assembly GCA_037478855.1 of Acidimicrobiales bacterium. Lineage (GTDB taxonomy): Bacteria > Actinomycetota > Acidimicrobiia > Acidimicrobiales > Acidimicrobilacustridaceae > Rhabdothermincola. Next base: position 4,533 of record JBBFLY010000068.1, read on the forward strand.
CCGCGGACTCGGACGGGGCGCCGTCTGGCAGCTCGACGACACCCGGGAGCTCGAGCAGATCCTTGAGCAGGGCGCACGGTACGCGGTCCTCCGTGGCCACGGCGTCCTCGAGGATCTCGAGCGCTGCGAGGACCACGGGGTCCTGGCTGGCGCGGTCGCCGCAGGCGTGAGCGAGCGGGCGATCGAGCGGGGGCTGCACCAGGTCGGCAGTCTCGGATCGGGCAACCACTTCCTCGAGGTCCAGGTCGTGGACCGGATCTTCGACCCCGCCACCGCAGCGGTCTTCGGCCTTGAGCCGGAGCGGGTGGTGGTGATGATCCACTGCGGCAGCCGAGGTCTCGGCCACCAGATCTGCTCGGATCACGTCAGGACGATGCAGCCCGCGATGGCGCGCTACGGCATCCGGGTCCCCGATCCCCAGCTGGCCTGCGCACCGGTGCGATCCCCGGAAGGTGAGGCGTATCTGGGTGCGATGGCGGCGGCGGCCAACTACGGGCGGGCGAACCGCCAGCTGCTCACCGAGGCCTGCCGACAGGCGTTCCGCACCGCAACCGGCACCGGGAACCTCCCCCTCCTCTACGACGTCTCCCACAACCTCGCCAAGATCGAGACCCACCACGTCGATGGCGAGGAACGGACGCTGTGCGTCCACCGCAAAGGGGCGACCCGAGCTCTACCTCCGGGTCACGATGCCCTTCCGGTGGACCTCCGCCCGGTCGGTCAGCCGGTGCTGATCCCCGGTTCGATGGGCACCGCCTCCCACGTGCTGGTCGGGATGGAGACCGGCGGTGCGTTCCACTCCGCCGCGCACGGCGCGGGGCGCCTGATGAGCCGGCACGCGGCGGCTCGGAGGGTTCGAGCGGATCGGCTCCGCGCCGAGCTCGAAGCGGGCGGCGTGGCGGTCCGGGCTGCGTCCCGGCGGGGACTGGCCGAGGAAGCCCCACTCGCCTACAAGGACGTCGACGAGGTGGCGCGGGTCTGCGAGGGCGCCGGTCTCGCCCGGCGCGTCGCGCGGCTCCGGCCGATCGGCGTGGTGAAGGGCTGATCCCGACCGCGCGACCGGCGACGCGCCGCACTCGCGCATCGCGCTCCGGCTCGGACGTCCTCAGACGTCGATGACCGCCCGGCAACACCACCCGCGGCCATCAACCGGACGGAGCTCGAGGGCGTGGCGCGACACGCCCTTGGGGACGGCCCCGACCAGCTCAACGTCTGCTGGGACCACGTCGAGCTCGCCGAACACCCCCTCGTCGTCGACGCGCAACCGGGCTCCGACTGGCACCACGCCACGCGTGTCGAGCAGGTAGAGGATCTCCTCGAGCAGCGCGACGAGCTGTTCCTCGCCCGATCGAGCCTCGACCCGGAACGGGATCGTGACGCGGCCACCGGCAAGGCGAGCATCGACGAAGGAGCTGACCAAGGCCATCACCGCCTGTTCCAGACAGCCCTCCCTGGTGGGCGCCCACGCCTCGATGATGAGATCAGCCGTGTGCGGCACGATCCGATGCCCGGCGGTCGATGCACGTGCGTCTCTCGTCCCCGGCTCGCTCGTGATCGGACCCTCACGACCCACCGATCCACCTCGCGTCATCAGCGCCGCTGCGCCCCGGGGGACGCCGGCTCATGGGTTCAGCTTCGGCACGCACGGGTTCACCTGCAACACCAGCTTCCCACCGACCTGCGCCCCCAGGGCTCCCCCTCCCCGTTAGCCCAGCGACGCCCCGAGCGTCAGCCGCATCCCGCGACCCGCTCCCACGAGCTCCTCGTCGACGGTGAGGTCCCGGCGCCACCGGGCGACCGCCCATCTGCCTGACAGCATCGGATCGCCCGGAGCTGGGTTGGAGCCGAAGGACCCTGGGCGGAGACGCTCGGAGGCGCCATTGTGGTGCCAGGATCGACCTCTGCACGAACGGGAGGCCGTGGCATGCGCTTCAAGGACCGCAGGGAGGCCGGCCGGCGGCTCGCCGCCGCACTCGAGCCCCGCTTCCGGGACACCGACGTGGTGGTGCTCGGCCTCCCCCGTGGAGGGGTACCGGTCGCCTACGAGGTGGCCCGCGCGCTACGAGCGCCACTGGATGTGATCGTGGTGCGCAAGCTCGGTGTCCCGTCCCAGCCAGAGCTGGCGATGGGAGCGATCGGTGAAGACGGGATTCGGATCATCAACGACGACGTCGTGCGCCTCACAAGAGTGAGCCCGGCGGAGCTCGCGGCGGTCGAGGCGGCCGAACGGGCGGAGCTGGAGCGGAGGGCCGCACGCTTCCGTTCGGGGCGACGCCGCGTACCCCTCAAGGGAAAGACCGCGATCATCGTCGACGACGGCATCGCCACCGGCTCCACCGCGAAGGCCGCCTGCCAGGTGGCGCGGGCTCACGGTGCAACCCGGGTGGTCGTCGCCACCCCGGTCGCGCCCCGAGACTGCCAGGCGAGGTTCGCGGCTGTCGCCGACGAGGTCATCTGCCTGCATCAACCGACCGACTTCTGGGCGGTCGGGCAGTTCTACGTGGACTTCTCCCAGACCACTGACGAAGAGGTCCGGGAGCTGCTCGCGGCGGCGGCCACCCGAGCGGGCTCGCCCACGGAGCCGACCGGGGGGACGCACCAGGCCCGATCCGGTGTCGACGAGGAGGTCACGATCCCCACCGGCACCGCCCGCCTCCGGGGACACCTGCGTGTCCCGGCCGACGCGACCGGCCTGGTGATCTTCGTGCACGGCAGCGGCAGCAGCCGGCACAGCCCCCGCAACCGGTATGTGGCCGAGGTGCTCAACGCGGCCGGCCTCGGGACCCTGCTGTTCGACCTGCTCACTCCGATCGAGGAGACGCATCGGGCCAACGTCTTCGACATCGATCTGCTGGCCGAACGCCTCGATCACACCACGTCCTGGGTGCTGAAAGATCCGGCGGCTCGTGACCTGCCGATCGGGTACTTCGGTGCGAGCACCGGCGCAGCGGCTGCGCTGTGGGCGGCGGCCGCGCCCGACAGCCCCGTGTCCGCCGTCGTGTCCCGCGGCGGACGCCCGGATCTGGCGATCCCCCGCCTCGAGGCGGTACGGGCGCCGACCCTGCTCATCGTCGGGGACCGCGACGAGGTGGTGCTGGAACTGAACCGACGGGCGCAGGAACACCTCCTCAGCTGCGAGAGCCGCCTCGTGGTCGTGCCGGGAGCGACACACCTGTTCGAGGAACCCGGCGCGCTGGAGCGGGTGGCGTCGCTCGCCCGCGACTGGTTCACGACCCACCTCGCGGCCTCCCGGGGGGCGGGGGCATGATCGACGTCCCCGCGGACGTGACCGAGCTGCGGATCCCCGCCATCTGCGGAGGTGCCTGGCGATGAGCCATCCCCCCCAGAACCCACCCCGGAGCGCGATCCGGTCGGTCGCGATACCGACCGAGCACGGCGGCTGGGGGCTGACAGCCGAACCGGTGCTGCTCGGCCTGCTCCTCGCTCCGAGCGTCGCCGGGGCACTCCTCGGCGCTGCCGCCATGGTCGCCTTCCTGGTACGCCAGCCGCTCCGGCTGGTGCTCGTCGACCACCACCGACGACGAACGCTGGCCCGCACCCAACTGGCTCGAATGGTCGTGCTCATCGAAGCGGGAGCGCTCGGTGCGCTGCTCGCCGCGGCCGTGCCGCTCGCCCGATCCCCGTTCTGGTGGCCGGCGCTCGCCGCAGCACCGCTGGTCGCGACCGAGCTGTGGTTCGACATGCGATCTCGCAGCCGCCGGCTCGTCCCCGAGCTCGCTGGCGCGATCGGCGTGGCCGCGGCGGCACCCACGATCGTGCTCGCCGGCGGCGGTTCGACCGCCGAAGCGGTCGGAGCCTGGCTGATCCTCGCGGCGCGCTCGGCCACCGCCATCCCCTTCGTCCGTTCCCAGATCGCCCGGCAGCGTGGTCGAGACCAGCGGAGCAGTGCGCTGCTCGGCGCAGATCTCGCCGCCCTCTCGCTCGTCGTCGTGGCAGTCCTCGTCAAGCCGATGTTCGTCGCCGGCGCCGCCGCCGTTGCGATAGCGATCGTCTTCCAGCGCGGGACCGCGCAGAGCAGTGCGCCGCCGAAGGTGCTCGGCATCCGCCAGACGGTGCTGGGCCTGTCCGTCGTGGCCGCCACCGCGCTCGGCGTCCACCTCGCCTGATCCGCGAGCTGCCGATGGATTCCAACCCCACCCTCGCCACGCTGGTGAACGAGAACCCCGCCGCGGCCGCGATCCTCGATCGATGCCTCGTCGACTCCTGCTGTGGGGGCGGTCGAGGCTTGCGGGAGGCCTGCGCGTCCAGGGGCATCGACGTCGAGCAGGTGCTGGCGGAGCTGGTGGCAACACCGCGTGGGCCGGAGTCCAGGACCTGACCCCGGACCCCGGGCCTCAGTTGGCAGGCTCAGCGCGGGGGTCGGCGAACCGAGCGCCATCCAGCTGGTGGAGGGCCTCGAGCGCGTCGGCCGGGTCGTGGCGCTGGGTGAGCGTGGCCGCGACGTAGCCCACGGCATCCCGCCCGTATCTGGCTCGCACCGCGTCGATGGCGCGGTCGACCGCCGAGCGGGCCGACTCCGAAGGCCTCCCGCGAGGGGGCTGACCCGGGTCAGTCCCGAGCGGCAGCTCGAGCTGTGAGGCCCCCTCATCGACGAGGTTCGAGACGGCGACGGCGAGGAGCGTGATCTCCCGCTCGGCAGGATGGTCCTCGAGCGCTGACCGGGCCAGGCTCACGGCCAGCTCCGTGAGGGTCCGGGTGCTGCAGAGCGCGGTGGGGACGGTGGCCGACCGGCTGACGGCGCGCATCCCGGCGAAGCGGACGCGGACGGTCACCGTGCGACCGGCACGGCGCGCCGCGCGCAGCCGGGTGGCGACGCGATCGGCGAGACGAGCGAGCACCGAGCGCAGCAGCTCGGCGGTCGCCACCTGCCGGCCGAGCGCGGCCTGTGCACCCACCGACCGCGATCGACGCCCGACCGCGACGCGGCGCGCATCCTCGTTGGCGATGAGCGAGGAGAGCCTCTGGGCCCCCGAACGTCCGACGAGGTGCTCGAGAGCACCGGGCGACACCTTGGCGAGCTGGCCGATGGTGTCGACCCCTACTGCCGCCAGGCGCTCACGGGTGACCGGCCCGACCCCCCACAGGAGCCCGACCGGCAGCGGGTCGAGGAAGCTCCGCTCCTCCCCCGGCTCAACCACCACCAGGCCGTCGGGCTTCGCAACCTGCGAGGCCACCTTGGCCAGATGCTTGGTGGTGGCGACACCGATGGAGACTGGCAACCCGATCTCCTCCCGAACCCGGCGACGGATCTGCTGGGCGATCTCCGCTGGGGAGCCGAACAGGTGCGTGGACCCCGCGACGTCGAGGAACGCCTCGTCGACGGAGATCCGCTCAACGAGTGGGGTGAAGTCGCCGAGCACCCGCATCACCCGGTCGGCGACACGCTGGTACTCGCCGAAGTGGCTGCCGACGAACTGCAGCTGTGGGCACAGCCGGCGGGCCCGCCAAGCGGGCATGCCTCCGTGGACCCCGAAGGCCTTCGCCTCGTAGGAGGCGGCGAGCACGACCCCACCTCCGACCGCGATCGGTTTGCCGCGCAGGCCGGGGTCGAGCAGCTGCTCGACCGAGGCGTAGAAGGCGTCGAGGTCGGCGTGGAGGATGGTGGCCTCGACTGGGTGGACCACACCCACAGGTTACTCGAACGCGTGTTCGATCACGAGCTGCTGGCGCTGGATCTCGCCTCCCGCGCCAGGCGACGCGCCTGGCGCAGCGGCTCGGGGCTGCGGGCTGAGGCGGTCGTGCGCAGCACCACCTCCACCGCGGTGTCGACGTCGGTCCGCCAGGCGGCGTGTGCGACCACAGGCTTGACCCCGGATCGGGTGCGCACCCAGCGGGCCACCTCCTCACCGTCGATGTGCAACGGCGCGCTCGCTCCGGCGTCCGGTTCCCGCGGCTCAGCCCCGACCGCGAGCAGCGGACGGTGGGTCACCCCGATCGAGGGCAGGTCGACCACTGCGCCGAGGTGCAAGGCCAGACCCGCCCGCCGGGGATGGTCACGACCGGTCGCATCCACGAGCAGCACGTCAGGGCGACCGTCCAGCACTTCCAGCGCGTCGAGCAGCAGGGAGCCTTCGCGGAGGGCGAGCATGCCGGGCTTGTAGCTCGCGCCCGCCCTACCCGGCACCACCACCCCCGCCAGCAGCTCTCCGGTCTCCGCGACGAGCGCCGCCGCGCACCAGGCACGGTCTCCGCGGGCCCCTGGGCCCTGCTCGCCGCGCGCGAAGGCCACGAAGCACCCCACCGCGACGAGGGTCCGATCGGCCGGCGGCTGCCATGGTGGTGGGGACGCGGCGCCGAGCCGAACCTGTGCTCGCAGGAGCGCCTCTTCGGTCCGCCAGTCGTCGCGGGGGTCGTGGTCCACGCCCGCGATCGTCGCCCGCGCGCCGGCCTACCGGCCAGGCCGACGCCGGGTCGGTGCAGGATCGGCGGCTGCGGCGTGATCTCTCGTCACCCCGGCAGCGTCCACATCGGCGTTCGGCACGCCTGGCGCACCGGCTCGGTGGGAGGCGGGTACGGTCGTGCGGTCGAAGGGGGGACGAGATGGGTCTTGCGCTCGTGTCACGGTTGGTGCTCGTCGGCGGGATCGTGGCGGCCGCCGCGAGCGGCTGCTCCTCGAGCCGCGACACCGCTGCGAACCCGGCTGGAGGAACGGCGGTCGCAAACCAGCGCCTGTTCATCGCTCGGGCACCCGATGCGATCAGCAGACCGCCAGCTGAGGGAAGAGGCGTCGTGCTGCCGCAACCCGCGGTGTCCCCACCGGAGGGCTACGTGCAGGAGGAGCGGTTCGTCAGCGGGACCGCGACGCGCCTGACCGCCGTCGACACCCCCGAGGACGGCTTCTGGGCCACGGAGCCTGCCGGCGAGGCCCTCTACCGAACGCGGGTCATCGTCCGCCGGCCGGCCGACCCGGCGAATTTCAGCGGGACCGTCGTGGTCGAGTGGTTCAACGTGAGCGCCATCGAGTCGGCGCCTGACTGGGCCTACCTGGCGGAGGAGATCGGGCGGGAAGGCCACGCCTATGTCGGGGTGAGCGCACAGGCGCAGGGAGTAGAAGGTGGCGACACCATCCTCGACGTGCAGGTGAACCGTGAGGCGACGAGCCGGACCGAGGCGGTGACCGACCCCAGCGGGCTGAAGCACCTCGACCCCGAGCGCTACGGCACCCTCTCGCATCCCGGGGATGCCTACTCGTTCGACATCTTCAACCAGGTCGGTCGAGCGGTACGCGAGTCGCCCGCCGAACTGCTCGGTGGGCTCGTCCCGTCGCAGGTGCTGGCCGTCGGTGAGTCACAGTCGGCGATCTTCCTTTCCACGCTGGTGAACGCGCTGCACCCGCTCGACCCGGTCTTCGACGGGTTCCTGATCCACAGCCGTGGCGCCGCCGTCGCGCCGCTGGACGGCGACCTCCTGCGCAACCGCTCCGCTGACGCCGCGACGACGATGCAGCCCGTACGCGTGCGCACCGACCTCGACGTCCCGGTCTTCCTCTTCGAGACCGAGACTGATCTCACCCTGCTCGGGTACGCAGAGGCCCGGCAGCCGGACACCGACCGGATCCGGACCTGGGAGGTGGCGGGCACCGCCCACGCGGACGCCCATGTGCTGCGATCCATCCTCGGGGGCCCACGGGATCCGGGTGTCGGTTCCCTGCTCGGTTGTGCCGCCCCGATCAACACCGGACCGCAGCATGAGGTGCTGCAAGCTGCGCTGCACCACCTGGTGACCTGGGCGGCGGGGGGCGATGCTCCCCCCTCGGGCGAGCGCATCGAGCTGAGCGCGGGTGAGTCACCGTCGATCATCCGTGACGACCACGGGATCGCTGTCGGTGGTGTGCGTAACCCGCTGGTGGACGTCCCGGTGGCGATCCTCACCGGTGACCCGGCCGGCGGCGCCACCATCGATCAGCTCCGAGCAGGCAAGGCCGGCATCTGCGTGCTGTTCGGTCAGACCGTCCCGTTCAACCGGCAGACGCTGCTCGCGCGCTACGGGACGGCCGACGAGTACCTGGAGGCGTTCCGCCGCTCTGCGGACGAGGCCGTCGCGGCCGGCTTCCTCCTGCGCCCCGACGCTGACCAGCTCATCGCCGAGGCTGAGGCGAGTCGGGAACGGTTCTCGTAGCGTGGCCGCGGCTCCCGCCCAAGAGCTTGAGCAGGAACGACCAGTGGCGAGAGCGCCATTCGAAGATCGGATTGGGGTGGCCGCGCCGGCCGTGTAGTGCAGGTAGTTCTCGCCGGGCGGGATGTCGGGGAGCAGGTGCCCCCACTGGCCACGCACGACCTCCTCGGGCTCCGGCTCGGTGATCAGGTCTGTGAGCACCTCGCCGGTCGTCACGTGGGGGAACGGACCGCCCGTCGTCTCTCGACGCTCCCACTGGCCGTGGTGCGTCGGTTCGGGGAGCTCGGGGAGCTTGTCCCGCTTGCGGCACCCGACGATGAAGAGCCGAGGCCGAGCCTGCGGCACGCCGTAGTCCGCAGCGTTCAGCACCCGGTGGTCGTGCTTGTAGCCGGCGGCCTCGATCTCCCTGAGAAGTCGTTCGAAGGCAGGGCGGCTCGCCTTGTTGTTGAAGGTCAGGGCATACACGTTCTCGAGGATGAACTACCGGGGCTTCGCCTCGGCCAGCACCCGCATGTACGCCTGGAGGAGGCTGGCAGTCGGATCGATGCCGTCGCGCTTCCAGTCGAGCCAGAACCCTGACTTGGAGAAGGCCACGCATGGCGCCCCCCGATGAGGAGCTCTGGTCGGTTGCGGCTGCTGAGCCCGCCGGCCTTGAGGATGTCCCGGGTGGTGACGCCCTCGCCCTGGCCGGTGGCGAGTGGGTAGAGGTTCCCGCGGATGACCTCGCGCTGCTCGGGGAAGTACTGAGTGCGGTTCTTCTCCATCGAGTCGGCGGCGTCCTCGTCCCACTCGACGGCCGCGACCGTGCCGAACCCCGCCTGCTCGATGCCGAGATCGAGTCCTCCGGCGCCTGAGAATGACGAGATGACGGCTCCGCTCACCGGCCCAATGTGGCCGGGTCGGTCGGTGGTCGCGCGCATGGGCAGCCGGAGCTGCGTGTCGCTCCGGAACAGGTCGGCTCGGGTGTGGCGCATGGCTCTAGCAGACCCAGACCCTGTGACAGCGAAGCCGGGCGCCGACGAGGCCTGGAAGGGTCGCGATCAGCGCACGGTGGCCCTCGGGGGCGGCCTCCGCGTGCCCTACCCCCAGCCGCGTGACGAGGCGGCCACGAAGGTGGGGAAGGGCAACAGGAGGAAGGACACCAAGCCGGAGGTTGCCCTGCGATCGGCCCTCCACCGTCGCGGCCTGGAGACCGAAGCGGGTGGCCCGGCTTCACCACCACCGGTGTTCAGGTCGGCATATCGGTCACCTTCATCCGGTGAGCCGCTCACGCGGCATCCCATCGGCGCTCGCCCAGTCCGAGGACCCCGGTGCCAGTTAGCTTCGCCAGCGTGGACGTCGTGCTCGTCGGTGGTGTGAAGTCGAAGGTCGACCACCTGGCCCCAGCTCGGGACCTATACACCTCGGCCCTGTTCCGCAAGGCGCGGGCCTACGCAGGATCGTCGGGTGTCCCGTGGTTCGTCCTCTCGGCTGAGCACGGCCTGGTCTCAGGTGATCGAGCCGTACGAGCTCAACCTCTCGTCCACGCCACGGAGCTACCGCGCCGAGTGGGGAAATCGTGTCGTGGCGGACCTCGCATCGAGCATGGGTGGCCTCGAAGGGAAGACAGTCGAGGTCCACGCCGGCGCCGCATACGTCGAAGCCATCAGAAGTGGGCTCGCGGCGGCCGGGGCGACGATGGTTGCACCGCTGTCGGGCCTCACGATGGGGGAGCGATTGGCCTGGTACCCCTCGCTGCGTCCCGGTTGCTCTGCCTCGCCGCCCGGCACGGCTTCGGTGGAGGCACACGAGCTGGCCTTGCGCCTTCGCGACTTCGAGGGCGCGCTGACGCCGGACGAGCTGCTGCGTCGAGGTCGAAGCGACCTCGACGGCCCTGGCCTCTACTCGTGGTGGGTCGACGAGGAGGGTGCCGACGACCTCTCGCGTGGGCTTGGCCACACCGTTGCTCCTGGGCTCATCTACGCCGGCCTCGCCGGAGCCACTCGCTCACGGAGCGAACGGCGGTCGACGAACACGCTGTGGGGGCGACTTCAAGGCATGCACCTCGGATCACGCAGCGACTTCTCGACGTTCCGCCGAAGCCTCGGCTCGATCATGGCCGAGCTCCGCGGAACGAACGAGATCGACGAGGCGCACCTCAGCGAGTGGATGCACGCGCACCTTCGCGTCCTCACCGTCCCGGTCGAGGACGCTGACGCACTTGACGGGCTCGAGAGCGGGGTCCTCGCCGAGCTCGATCCTCCGCTGAACCTGGCGGAGATGCCCAAGAGCGAAGTCCGTGCACGCCTCTCCCAGCTCCGAAAGCTCCACGGCAAGTAGCGTCGGCGTGCGGATCCTGACCTGGAACCTCGACCACGGCTGTCGGGGCGGTCGGCCCGTGTCCGACGCCCAATCGCAATTGATCGCGTGTGTCGAAGCGGTCATCGCGGTGTTGACCTGGCTGCCGAGCGAGTGGTCGACGTCGACCGCTGATCGCGTGGCCTCTCCAGCCGAGCGACCAGCGGCGCGCGGACTTGAGTCGTGGGTTGGGATCTTCGGTCCGTCAGTCCATCGAGCTTCAATCGGGATTCCGTTTGAGCGCACGGCCGCAGCGGCGATCACGCAGGTCGGCGATGTGGACCCCTCGACCGCCGCCGAAAACTGCGCTGACCAGCGCCTTCGCGCTGGTCAGATCGTGTCGGAGGGGGGACTTGTACCTTTACCCCACGCGCGTTCCGGCCTGGGATCTACGAGGCAGCGTAGCGAACTCCGCTTGCAGGAGCGTCAGCGTGGCGGGAGTCGTCGCGCATCCTCGTGCCCGCTGGCGGTCACTGGGTTGTTGCCTT
>JBBFLY010000069.1:0-15292 GCA_037478855.1 Acidimicrobiales bacterium
GTCTGCGGGATGATCCCGGTGAAGGGGACGGTCGAGCTCGCCGGGTCGTCGATCGCCAATCGGAAGGTCGAGGAGCTTGTCCGGGCGGGCATCGCGCACGTCCCACAGGGTCGGGGAACCATCGCCGATCTCACCGTCGAGGAGAACCTGCGGGTCGGTGCCTTCGTGCGCAGGGACCGAGAGATCGACGCCGACATCGAGCGTTGGTACGAGACGTTCCCCCGGCTGGCCGAGCGTCGCGACCAGGCCGCCGGGAGCATGAGCGGTGGCGAGCAGCAGATGCTGGCGATCGCCCGCGCGCTGATGTCACGGCCCCGCCTCCTGCTCCTCGACGAGCCGTCGCTGGGGCTCGCGCCGCTCGTCACCCGGGAGCTGTTCCACCACCTGTCCGAGATCAACAGGGAGATGGGCACGAGCATGCTGGTCGTCGAACAGAACGCGAACCTCGCGCTGGAGATCGCGTCGAGGGGCTACGTGCTCGAAGCGGGTCAGATCGCCACGTCAGGCACCTCCACCGAGCTCATGAGGGACGAGGCCGTCCGCAGGGCCTACCTGGGGTACTGAGATGGACCTCGCCCTCTTCTTCCAACGGCTGGTCGACGGTCTGGGTCAGGGTGCGATCTACGCCTCCCTGGCGCTCGCGCTCGTGCTGATCTACCGGGCGACGGGACTGATCAACTTCGCGCAGGGTGAGATGGCGCTCTTCTCCACCTTCGTTGCCTGGATGTTCTGGGACAGCGGGTGGTCGGCCGGCGCGGCCGTCATGGCGTCGATGGTGCTGTCGTTCGTGGGCGGGGCGGTGATCGAGCGGCTCGTCATCAGACCTGTCGGTGACGTGCACACCCACGCCCTGCCCATCGTCATCGTCACCATCGGGCTGCTGCTCGCCCTGAACGAGCTCGCCGGCTGGATCTGGGGATCGGAGGGACGGACCTTTCCCCGGCTCTTCGGCACCGGCGCCTTCACCGTCGGCGGGGTCTCGATGAGCTACCAGACGGTGGGAGTCCTGGCTGTGCTCGCAGCTGAGGTGGGGTTGCTCTTCCTGCTCCTCCAGAAAACGAAGCTCGGGCTCGCGATGCGGGCGGTGACCTCCAACGCGGAGTCCAGCCGGCTCGTGGGCATCCGCTTCGGCCGGGTGCTCATGTTCGGATGGGGGTTGGCCGCTGCCGTGGGCGCGCTCGCTGGATCCCTCTACGCGTCGCAGCTCGCAACCCTTGACCGGGCGATCATGCTGCAGCTGCTGGTGTACGCCTTCGCCGCAGCCACCCTCGGGGGATTCGACAGCCCGGTGGGAGCCGTGGTGGGCGGCCTGGTCGTCGGGGTGGTGACGGTGATGGCCGGTGGCTACGTCAGCTGGATCGGCGACGATCTCAAGCTGGGCGCGGCGTTCATGCTGATTCTGGTCGTCTTGCTGGTCCGACCCCAGGGTCTGTTCGGCAAGCAGCAGGTGGAACGGGTATGAGACGCGACGCGCGATGGTGGATCGGGCGGGTTGTCGCGGGCGTGCTGCTCGGCGGTCTTCTCCTGTGGCTGCCCCAGTCCTACCCGGCGTTCCGGGTGAACCAGTTCAGCCTGGTGATCACCTATGCCATCGCCGCGCTGGGGTTGAACCTCCTGACCGGCTTCAACGGCCAGATCTCGGTCGGTCACGGCGCCTTCTTCGGGGTGGGCGCGTACACGGTCGTGATCCTGGTGGCCGACCACGGCTGGCCGCACTTCGCCGCTCTCGCGATGGCCATGCTGCTCACGTTCGTGCTCGGATTGGTGGTGGGCCTACCGGCGCTGCGCATCCACGGCCTGTACCTCGCGCTGGTGACGCTCGCGCTGGCGACCGTGTTCCCCCAGATCGTGGTCCGCTTCCGGGATCTCACCGGCGGGACGCAAGGCAAGCGGATCCCCCGTGCCGAGGAGTTCGTCGCTCCCGGCTGGACGGGGCTGGCCAACGACCAGTGGCGCTACTACGTGCTGCTCGCGTTCGCGGTGGTCGCCTTCGTGGCGGTACGCAACCTGATCCACAGCCGCGCGGGCCGGGCGATCATCGCGATCCGCGACAACGAGACCGCTGCCGTCACCCTCGGCGTGCCGCATCGTGCCTACAAGGTGCTCGTCTTCGGCGTCAGCGCCATGCTGGCCGGGATGGCGGGAGGCCTGGCGAAGTTCTACGACCCGTTCGTCAGCTCCGGTCAGTACACGATCAACCTGTCGATCATCCTCCTCGTGGCGGTGGTGGTCGGTGGCACGGCGCGGATCCTGGGGCCGGCGATCGGTGCGTTCCTCGTCGTGTTCATCCCGATCTGGCTGCCGGAGCAGTACCCGCAGCTGTCGGGCGTCTTCTTCGGGGCGTCGCTCATCGTGCTGATGATGCTGGCACCGGGCGGCATCCTCGGCCTGGGAACCAAGCTGCGCCTCTGGGCCAGCGGCCAGTGGAGGTCCCGCCGGCCGGGTCCGACATCGCTCGAGCCCGGGGCGGTAGCGTCGGAGAGCTGAGGCAGGGGCCCCTCCGGCTCGGGCGCAGCTCTCTGGCCGGGGTCCGCACCGTCGACTCGCCTCGAGACAGGAGGTCAGGATGCACAGGACGAGACCCGCAGGAGCGATCATCGCCCTTATCACGGTGTTGGCGCTGATGGCTGCCGCATGTAGCGGTGGTCGTGACGAGGGCGGGACCAACACCACCGGCCCCGGTGGAACCGCCGGTGGTGGCGAGGGAGGGTTCAGCATCGATCTCGCCAACTGCGAGAGCTACCAGCCCACGCAGGGGGTCACCGAGGACTCGATCACCTTCGGCTCCAGCTTCCCGCAGTCGGGGCTCTACTCGGCGTTCGCCAAGATCTCGGTGGGCTACGAGGCCTACTTCCGCTACCTCAACGAGACCCAAGGCGGCGTCGCCGGCAAGAAGATCAAGGTGATCACCCGCAACGACGAGTACCTGCCGGATCGCACCCTCGCCAACACCCAGGAGCTGGTGCAGAAGGAGGGCGTGTTCGGCATGTTCAACGTGGTCGGTACGCCGAACAACCTGGCGATCCGTGACGAGCTTGCCGACCAGTGCGTGCCGAACCTGTTCGTGGCAACGGGTTCTCCGCGGTGGGGTGAGGTGGAGTCCTACCCGTGGTTGATCGGGTCGATCCCCTCCTACGCCACCGAGGCGGCGATCTTCGCCGACTACCTGAAGAAGAACAAGCCGACGGCCAAGGTCGCGGTGCTCTACCAGAACGACGACTTCGGCGAGTCGTACCTCACCGCGTTCCGGGCGGCGATCGAGGGCTCGGAGATCGAGGTCGTGAAGACGGCGACGTACAACACCACCGACCCTGAGCCTCGCGACCAGATCACCACCCTCGCGGCCTCCGGCGCGGACACGGCCCTGCTCGCGGCGACCGCGCTGAAGTGCCCGCAGTCGCTGAACCTGATCCGTGAGTCGAGCTGGAACCCGCTCATCTACATCTCCGCGACGTGCACGTCGAGCACCGTCGTGGGTCTCGCTCAGCCGGGTGCCAACGACGGGGTGCTCAGCTCCATCTACCTGAAGGATCCGTCCGATCCGCAGTGGGACGACGACCCGGCGATGCAGCAGTTCCGGCAGTTCGGCGCCCAGTACGGCATCTCCGCTGAGGATCTGGAGAACGGCATCGTCGGCTACGGCTGGACGATGGGGGCGTTGCTGGCCGAGACCCTGCGTCGCTCGCCGGAGATCACCCGTCAAGCGGTGATGGAGACGGCCTACAGCTTGAAGGACGTGCAGGTCGGCCTGCTTCTACCCGGTGTCACGATCAACACGGACGGGGCGAAGGACCCGTTCCCGATCGAGCAGATGCAGATCGGTCGCTACAACGGGAAGTACTGGGAGCTGGTGGGTGAGCTGACCAGCCTCGAAGGGAAGAGCGGGCAGTTCACGAAGTAGCGCCCGTTCCGAGATGTCGAGATGGCCGGCCTGCGGGCCGGCCATCTCGCGTTTCGGGCGGCCCTGACGCTTCCCGGGCAGCTACAACAGCGCGATGGACTACGAGTGCATCCTCGTCGAGCGGGACGGCGCGTTCGTCACGATCACGATGAACCTTCCCGAGCGGCGCAACGCCCTGTCGCTGTTGCACCTCGAGGAGCTGCATCACGCCTTCCGCCGGGTCGGCTCCAGCGACGCCCGAGGCGTGGTGCTCGCGGGGAGCGGTCCGGTGTTCTCGGCGGGCCACGATCTCGCCGAGGTGGCTGCGGCGGATCTGACCGCCATGCGCCGGCTGCTGTGGACCTGCACCGAGGTCATGCAGACGATGCGCTCGATCCCCCAGGTCGTGGTGGCGAGGGTGCACGGGCTCGCGACCGCGGCGGGATGTCAGCTGGTCGCGAGCGCCGACCTCGCCGTGGCCAGTGAGTCGGCGAGCTTCGCCGCCCCCGGTGGTCGGGGAGGGTGGTTCTGCACCACGCCGATGGTGGCCATCGGTCGTTCGGTGTCACGGAAGCGAGCGCTCGAGCTGGCCCTCACCGGTGACCCGATCGACGCCCGCACCGCGCTGGAGTGGGGGTTGGTGAACGCCGTCGTGCCTGACGACGAGCTCGACGCGGCGACGTTCGAGCTGCTGCGCCGGGCGACCAGAGGCAGCCCCGCGTCGAAGGCGCTGGGCAAGCACGCCTTCTACACCCAGATCGACCTCGACGAGCAGAAGGCCTATGCGTACGCGGTCGAGGTGATGGCGGCGGCCAGCCAGCTGCCCGACGCGCGCGAAGCCGTGCAGGCGTTCATCGACAAGCGCGAACCTGACTTCGGCGACCGGGGGTGAGCGGCTCGATCAGGGGTTGAGCAGATCTTCGGCGGCCTGGCGCACCTGCCAGTCCCGGTCGGAGCGGGCCCGCTCGAGCGCGCGGTCGACCTCGGGACCGTCGAAGGGCGCCAGGGCCAGCACCGCCCGTCGGCGCACCGTGGCCCGATCGTGTGTCGCCCGCAGGATCGCCGGGAGCCCGAGGGGATCACCGATCGAGCCGAGTGACGCCACCGCGGCTTCCCGGACCAGCGCGTCGGGATGGCTCGTGGCCAGCTCGGCCAACCGTTCGACGACCCCCGCTTCGGGCGGCAGGCGTTCACCTGCGGCCCACGCAGCCATCTCGATCACCGAGGTGTCCTCATCGCCGAGCAGACCGAGCAGGCTCACTGGCACGTCCTCCCGACCCGTGTGGCCCGCCTTCCAGGTGGCGAGCACCTCGGCGGCAGCTCGACGCACCGGAGCCTCCGGATCGTCGGCCGCGGCCATGATCTCCGAGGCCCGCAGGTCCCGGCAGCGGGCCAGGGCTCGCAGGGCTGTGGCCCGCACGACGGCGTCGCGGTCGTGCAGGTGCGATCGGGCCACCTGTGCTCTGCCCTCATGGCCGGCCAGCGCGACCAGGCGACGCTTCGCCACCGCCTCGGCCAGCGGACGATGGGCGGCGGGTGGGTCTTGGCCGGGTGCCCCCTCGCGGATGCGGTCCATGGCGCGAGTGGAGCACGGATGAGTCCTGATCGCCCAGCCGTGGCGGTGGAGGTTCGGACCCGACCGGGGCGAGCCCTCAGGTTGGTCCCGAGGCGTTCAGTTCACCGCTGCCGAGATGACGAGGCCCGCCACGACGATCAGCAGCCCGATCAGCAGGGCGGTCACCACCCCGAGGAGGACCGCCGCAGCGGTGAGCGCCACTGCGGCTCGAAGCCGTGACGCGGGCGTTGGTCCGACCGCGTCCCCGACGAGCACCCGAGAAGCTGCGACCTCCTCGCGGTGGGCTTCGTCGCGATCCGTGGCAGGCTGTCGACCTCCCATCGCAACCCCCGGAGCCGTGGACACCAGCGACGAGGACACCAACGACGAGATCGTATCCCCACCGTCTTCCGGGGATCCCGGGGCGGGTCGTGACCGACCTGTCCTCTCCCGGCTGGCCCGGGTCTGGATCGCCGTGGGACTGGTGGTCTCGATGCTGGTCGTGGGCACGGTGTCGGCCGCGTTCGTCAAGGTCCCGTACTTCCTGATCTCGCCCGGATCGGCTCGGGCCACCGAGCCGCTGATCTCGGTCGAGGGGGCGCCCACGTATCCCGGGGAGGGGTCCATCGACTTCACCACGGTCTCGCTCAAGCACGCCTCAGCGCTCGAGGCGCTCATGGGGTGGCTCGATCCCACGGTCGACGTGGTGGACGAGGACGAGCTCCTCGGTGGCCAGACCGAGGAGGAGAACCGGGAGGCGACGCTGCGGGAGATGACCGACTCGAAGCAGATCGCCACCGCGGTGGCCCTGGAGGCGCTCGGCTACGACGTCATCCGCGGGAGCGGCGCCGTGGTGCGTGGGATCGTCGACGGATCTCCCGCGGCGAGCGCGCTGGCGGTCGGGGATGTGATCGTGGCCGCTGGCGACCAGCCGATCAGGCTCTCGAGCGACCTGGCTCGGGTCACGCGCGGCATGCGGCCGGGTGATGTGCTCGGTCTCCTGGTGCAGCGGGGTGGAGCGGGTGAGGGTGAGCCGATCACGGTCACGCTCGCCCCACGGCCGGAGGAACCCGACCGAGGGTTCCTCGGGGTGACCACCACCACCCGCGACCTGTCGTTCGAGTTCCCCTTCAGGGTCGACATCGATTCAGGGTCGGTCGGTGGGCCGTCCGCCGGGTTGGCCTTCACGCTCGGGATCATGGATCTGCTCACCCCCGGCAGCCTCACCGCGGGGAGGCATGTCGCGGTCACCGGCACCATCGACCCGAACGGTTTCGTCGGGCCGGTGGGCGGGGTCGAGCAGAAGACCGTTGCGGTTCGTCGCTCGGGTGCCGAGCTGTTCATCGTGCCCACCAGCGAGGTCGAGCAGGCCCGCAGGTTCGCGGGCGACCTGCGGGTCGAAGGGGTCGACACCCTCGAGCAGGCGCTGCAGCTGCTCGAGAGCATCGGCGGTGGCCCGCACTCGCTCGCCCAGGGCTCCTCCCCGTCAGGGCGCTGAGTACCATCGGGCTGGTGTCGCCCGATGTGACCGGCCCGATCGATCCTGACGCGATCCTGCGTCAGCCGTTCACCTCGGTGAAGCGGGGGTACGACCCGCTGGAGGTGCAGACGTTCCTCATGTCCGTTGCGGGGGAGCTGCGGGCTGCTCGCGATCGCACCCGGGAGCTCGAACGGGCGGTCGCGGAGGCCGAACGGCAACTGGCTGAGCTGCGTGAGCCGTCGCCGAGCCGGCTGACCTCCCTGCTCGGAGAGGAGATGGCCCGTGTGCTCGACGCCGCCAACGCGGCCGCCTCGGAGATCCGGAGTAAGGCGGAGGCGGAGGCGGCGCGGGTGCGCGAGGAGGCCCACGCGGAGGCCGAGCGCATCCGTGCCGAGGCCGAGGCGGAGGCGGCGGCGGCGAAGGCGGCGGCCGAGGAGGTGGCGGCGGAGATCCGTCAGCAGGTCGAGGATCTGCTGGCACAGGCCCGTGCTGATGCGGAGCAGGAGGTCGAGGCCGGCCGTCAGCAGGGTCGGGCGATGGTGGCGGAGGCCCAGCAGGTGCGCGAGCGGATGCTTCGTGACCTGGCCCGCCGTCGCAAGCTGCTTCGTCAGCAGATCGAGCAGCTGCAGGCGGGTCGGGAACGGCTGCTCGCCGCGTACGAGGTGGTCCGCCAGCACCTGGACCAGGTGACCGAGGAGCTGACCGTCGCCCTGCCGGAAGCCCGTCAGGCGGCGGTGGCGGCCGCCACCCGCGAGGGCGGTGACACGAGCGATGGATCACTCGACCGCGAGCTGGCGGAGCTGGCCGCAGATGCCGGCATCGATCTCGAGTCCACCGAGCCGGCCCGGGTGGCGGAGGGGCGGGTCGGCGGTGCGGAGCCTCGGGAGGCGGAGGTGGAGGGTGCTGGTACGAGCGCCGCGCAGCCAGCCCCGATGGCGGACGCAGCGGTGGTCGAGCCGCCGGGGCCCCGGGCGCCGGATCCGGTCGCGGGTCGGAAGTCGTCGTCGGTGACCATCATTCCCACGGCCGGAGCACACCAGAGGGACGAGCCGCCCGAGGAGGCTCCGCGGGCCGACGTCGCCGAAGTTGCCGAGGCCACCGAGATCGCCGAGGAGGCTCAGGAGGCCGAGGTCGCTGAGGGTGCTGAGGTCGCTGAGGTCGCTGAGGTCGCTGAGGTCGCTGAGGTCGCTGACAGCGCTGACAGCGCTGACAGCGCCGAGACCGGCTCTGCGGCGAAGGTGGCCGGTCTGTTCGCCCGCATCAAACAGGAGGCCTCCCAGCTCGATGGGGCCAGCCCGGTGCTCGACCTCGACCGCCTTGACGAGGTGGACGAGCGCGACGCCTGGGGCGATGCCGGTCCTGCTGCGCCCACCACCCCGATCGAACGCCGGGATGAAGCGACGTCGGACATCGAGCGCAACCTCGCCCGGCGCCTCAAGCGTGAGCTCTCCGACGAGCAGAACGAGCTGCTCGATGCCCTGCGGCAGCAGCGTGTTGTGCCACCCCCCGAGGCCGTGCTGCCGGCGCCGGAGGCGCACGTCGAGCGGTTCGCTTCGGCCGCGCTGGCCAGCCTGGCCGCGGCCTACACGGCGGGGGCCGACTTCGAGCGGGGGAGCGGACCGAAGGGCCGGGCACCCGGCAGCGGGCGGGTAGCTGAGCTGTCAGCGGAGCTGGCCGCCGGGCTGGTGGGTCCGCTGTGGGCGTGTCTCGAGCGGTGCTTCGCCGAAGCCGGCGACGATCCTGACGAGCTGGCCGAACGGCTGCGCGGCTGCTACCGGGAGTGTCGGACCCACCGGGTCGATGAGGCGGCGTCGGTCGGGGTGCTCAGCGCGTTCAACCTCGGGCTGGTCGAGGGGTTGGCGGAGGGCTCGGCGGTCCGCTGGATCGTCGATGATCCCGCCACCGCAGCCCGGGAGTGCGTCGAGAACTCGCAGGTGGGTGAGTGGGTTACGGGCAAGCCGTTCCCGTCGGGGCATCTGCTGCCGCCAGTCGGTCCGACCTGCCGTTGCCTGGTGCTCCCGGCGGGGAGGTGATTGGCCGCGGCGACGTGAGGGGCCGCGGGTCGTGCGGACCGGGGGCGTCACCCGCGCTCTGCGGAGGCGGGATCGTCCCGTAGGCTGACCTCCTATGCGCGCCTCCGACGACATGCCGCGGCGTCGCCGTCGCCGCCGAGGGTCGCCTGTGCCCGGCCGCGGTCGGGTGGTCCTTTTGGTCATCGCGGCTGTGCTGTTCGCGCTGCTGATGTCGTTGCGAGGGCTGGCGGGCTTCTACACGGACTACCTGTGGTTCGACAGCCTTGGGCTGTCGCAGGTGTGGTCGAAGGTCCTCGGCACCAGGTGGGCGCTGGGCGTGGGGTTCACCGTGGTCTTCACGGTGCTCTGCTTCGCCAGCCTCACGGTCGCGGACCGGATCGCCCCGAGGTACCGCCCCGTGGGCCCGGAGGACGATCTGCTCACCCGCTATCACCAGATGGTGGGCCGACGCGCCGGGCTGGTGCGGCTCGGGGTGTCGTTGCTGTTCGGGGTGATCGCCGGTGCCGGGATGTCGTCGCAGTGGAACCAGTGGATCCTGTTCCGCAACGGCGGTGACTTCGGTGTGCGCGACCGCACCTTCGACACCGACATCGGCTTCTACGTCTTCAAGCTGCCGTTCATCACCACGGTGATCGACTGGCTGTTCGCGTCGCTGGTGATCATCCTGCTCATCACGGCGGTCGCCCACTACCTCAACGGTGGCATCCGGATGCAGGTGCCCTTCCAGCGGGTCACACCGCAGGTGAAGGCCCACTTGTCCGTGCTGCTCGCGCTGCTCGCGCTGGTGAAGGCGGTCGACTACTGGTTCGGCCGCTACGAGCTGACGTTCTCCACCCGCGGCGTCGTGGACGGCGCGACCTACACCGAGGTGAAGGCGCAGCTCCCCGCGACCTACCTGCTGCTGCTGATCTCGGTGCTGTCCTGCGCGCTGTTCATCGTGAACATCTGGAGGCGCGGGTGGGTGCTGCCGGTGGTGGCGGTGGGCTTGTGGGGCTTCGTGCAGGTCGTCGCCGGCGCCGCCTATCCGACGTTCATCCAGCGGGTGATCGTCGACCCTCAGGAGTCCGATCGCGAAGAGGCCTACATCGCCAACAACATCGAAGCCACCCGTCAGGCGCTCGGGCTCGAGGACGTGCGGACCGAGCCGTTCCCCTACTCGGCTGATCGCGAGGACGGCAAGCGGGCAGTGGAGCAGAACCGGGAGACGATCCGCAACATCCGCCTCCTCGACCCCAAGGTGGTCGCACCGACCTACCAGAACCTGCAGTCGCTGCGGACCTTCTACCAGTTCAACGACCTCGACGTGGACCGGTATCAGATCCGCAAGAGCGACGGATCCTTCTCGACCACCCAGGTGGTGCTCGCCAACCGCGATCTCAACGTGCAGGGCATCCCACAGCCCTCGTGGGAGGGGCGGCACATCGCCTACACCCATGGATACGGCCTGGCCATGGCGGCCGCGAACGCCACGACCGAGTCGGGCAGCCCGGAGTTCATCGTGAAGGACGTGCCCACCCGCGTCGACAGCGGCAAGATCGATCTCGATCTCCAGCAGCCACAGATCTACTTCGGTGAGCGGCTGCCGGGCTACACGATCGTCGGCACCAGCCGCGACGAGGTGGACTACCTCGCGGAGGACGGTTCGCTGGTCACGAACCCCTACAAGGGCCGCGGCGGGGTGAGCATCGACTCACCGCTGCGCCGGGCCGCGTTCTTCCTCCGGTTCAACTTCGAGTGGAACCTGCTGCTGTCGGACTTCATCAACGCGAACTCACGGATCATCTACCAGCGCGATGTGCGGCAGCGGGTGCAGGAGGTCGCGCCGTTCCTGCAGTTCGACGCCGATCCGTACCCGGTGGTGATGGGCGGGCGGATCGTCTATGTGATCGACGGGTACACGACCACCGACCGGTACCCGAACGCGCAGCGGGCGGACGCCTCCGGGCTGCCGCGGGGCAGTGGCCTCGAGGGGGTGCGTTTCAACTACGTGCGCAACTCGGTGAAGGCGGTGGTCGACTCCTACGACGGGACGGTCAAGCTCTACGTCGTCGACCCGGAGGACCCGATCGTCAACGCGTACCGCAAGGCGTTTCCCGACCTGTTCGAGCCGGTCGATGCGATGCCGAGCGAGCTGCGTGACCACTGGCGCTACCCCGAGGACCTCTTCCGGGTGCAGACCAACATGTGGGGGCAGTACCACATCACCGATCCCCGCAGCTTCTACGACAAGACGAACGGTTGGGCGGTCGCGCAGGATCCGGGAACGGCGGTGGCCTCGGGCACCCCGGCTCAGAACCAGTCGGTGGTCACCACCCCGTCAGGCCTGTTCGCACGTACGCTCGCCCCACGCATCGAGCCGTACTACCTGCTGATGCGCCTCCCGGGTGAGCAGCGGGAGAGCTTCCTGATGCTGCGGCCGTTCGTGCCGTACTCGGAGGACGACAGCAAGCGTCAGCTCACCGCGTTCATGGTCGGCAAGAGCGACCCGGAGGACTACGGGAAGCTGATCGTCTACGAGATGCCGAGCGGCCGGCTGCCTGACGGCCCGGCGGTGGTGAACGCCCGCATCCAGGCGGACACCGAGGTCTCTCGCCAGCTCTCGCTGCTGGACCAGAAGGGCTCGACGGTCACCTACGGCGACCTGCTGCTGATCCCGATCGACAACACGATCCTCTACGTGCGCCCGCTCTACGTCTCCTCGCAGGGTTCGACGGAGGTGCGGGAGCTCAAGAGCGTGATCATCGTGTTCGGCGGACAGGTCGTGATGCGTCCGACCCTGCGGGAAGCGCTCGCTGAGCTGCTCGGCATCGAAACGGAGACCTTCGAGCGCCAGGTGGGGGTGGATCTCACGCAACCCGGTACCGGGCCGTCTCCCTCACCGGGAGGGGAGAGCACCACCACGACGACCACACCCGGCTCGGGCACGCCACCGAGCGGTGAGCCGGGTGACGTCAGCGAGCTGCTCGCGGAGGCCGATCGGCTGTTCCGCGAGGCCGATGAGGCGCTGAAGCGTGGCGGATCGTCCGGCCTGGCGACCTACCAGGAGAAGATCACCCAGGCTGCGGAGAAGGTCCGTCAGGCGCAGCAGCTGCTCGGGGTCACCGCCCCGACCTCCTCGACCACCACCACCCAGCCACAGGCTGAGGCCTAGCATCGGGCGGTGGCGGGTCCCGTCCCTCCTCGCCTGCTCGAGCGGATGTCGGGTGCGTCGGCCACACCGAAGCGAGCCGGAGCGCGATGAGCCGCGATCGCGTCCGTCGAGCGCATCGAGCGCATCAAGCGGATCAGGCTGCGAGCGGAAGACCGCGGGCGGTGCTGGTGGTGGTTGCGCTCTTCGTCGGTGTGGTCAGCGTGGAGCTCTTCTCGGTGCTCGTCGCCCTCCCCGACGTGGCGAGCGACCTGGGCGCCACCACCGTCGACCTGCACTGGGTGATCAGCCTGTTCATGATCGTGCTGGCCGTCTGCTTCATCGGTGGGGGCCGGCTCGCGGCGCGCGACGGGCGGAGGCGGCTGCTGCCCGCCGGCATCGCGCTGTTCGGCCTCGGTGCACTGGGGGCCGGGCTGGCGTCGTCGCCCGCGGCCCTGATCGGCTCGCGAACGCTTCAGGCCGCCGGGGCGGGCGTCGCGCTGCCGCTGTGCGTCGACGTGGTGCGTCGGACGTTCGCTTCCGAGGAGGTCGGCCGCGCGCTCAGGATCGTCTCGGGCGTTGCGCTGGCGGGCACGGTGCTCGCACCGTTCGTCGGCGGGCTGCTCACCGAGACGGTGTCGTGGCGGTGGGTGTTCTGGATCGACGTGCCGGTGTGCGCGCTGGCCGGGTGGCTGGCGCGGCGAGACGTGGGGGATGCCTGGGACCTTCGGGCTTCCCGTCGGGGGGATCTGCTCAGGTCCGTCTCGTTCGTCTCGGCCCTGGTGGGTGTGGGGCTGGTCGCCGTGGCGGTCGATCGCGGAGGGGAGTGGGGTTGGCGCTCAGGTCGGACCGTGCTCGTCGCAGGCGTCGGCTTGGTGTCGCTGGTGGCGTTCGCGCTGGTGGAGCGGCGAGCGCCCGATCCGCTGCTCGCCCCGGTGCTGGTGCGTTCGCGGGCGTTCGACGTGCTGGTGGCCGCTGGGGCGATCGGCAACGCCGGGTTCGTGTCGGTGATGTTCCTGGTCACGATCAGTCTGCAGGACGTCCGTGGTCTGTCTCCGCTGCTCGCCGGGGTGGTGCTGCTCGCCGCGGCGACGGGGGATGCGGTTGCCAGCGTGCTGTCGGATCGCCTCGTGCGGTTCCCGCCAGGGAGGGTGATGGCGGCCGCCCTGGCTGTGGGCGGTGTCGGCGTCGCGGGGGTGGCCGTTCTGCCGGGGTGGGTGCTTGACGGCGTGGCGTTGGCCGTCTCGGGGTTCGGCCTCGGGGTGGTGTGGGCGTTCGCAGGCGTGGCGTCCGGGGTCGTCGTGCCTAGGGAGCAGCCTGGAGAGGCGTTCGGTGTCGTGGTGGCCGTGCTGGTGGGCGTCGGCGGCGCGGCGCTGGTGGCGACCGCGGCGGTGGTCGCGGAGCTGACCGACCGCGGTCGGACATTGGCCGCGTCGATCGACCTCGCGCTGTGGGGCTGGGCGGTGGTGAGCGTGATCGGTGCGCTGGTCGTCGGACTCGCCGGTCGTCGGGCGGCGTCGCCGGCTGGCACTCCGGCGCTCTCCGCCAGGCTGGGACACCCCCGACCGTGACGGCGGATCGGCGTCGGTCGGTTGGGACCGACGCCTCGAGCCGGTCGCCCGGTTGGATCGGCGCTCGTCGGCTGGTAGGGTGCATGGCACGCCGCGGGGTGGAGCAGTCTGGTAGCTCGTCGGGCTCATAACCCGAAGGTCGCGGGTTCAAATCCCGCCCCCGCCACCATCGAAAGGCCCGGATCCATCAGGGTTCCGGGCCTTTTCCGTTCTGGTGGCTCGTCGGGCGAGGCCTGGCGTTTCAACCTGCGGATCCTGCGCCAGCACGATCCGGCGTCGAACCAGCTCGGGGCCGACGTCGGCTACCGCGCCGTGTTGTCTTCCTACGGCGTCGTCGAGCTCGCCTGGGACGCCGAGGCCAACCTCGACAAGGCTCGCTGTCTGCTGTGGCCGGTCCAGCAGAAGTACCGTCGCCGGAGCTCTTGGGCCGACCTGCTGATCTTCGCCGGCAACCGGGCGCTCAAGACCATGGGGTCCCGCACCTTCGGCTTCGGCGGTGGGCGGGACATCTGGGTGCCCGAGGAGGACATCTGGTGGGGCTCCGAGACGGAGTGGCTGGCCGACGAGCGCTACCACGGCGACCGCGAGCTCGACGACCTGTTCGGGGCGATCCAGATGGGGCTCATCTCCGTGAACCCGGAGGTCCCCATCGGCGCGCCCGACCCGCTGGCCGCCGCCGGTGAGATCCGCGAGGCCTTCGCCCGGATGGCGATGAACGACGAGGAGACGGCGGTCCTTATCGCCGGCGGGCAGACCTCGGCAAGGCCACTGCGCCGCCGACCCCGAGCGCAGGGTCGGGACCGCGCCCGAGGGGCACCGATCGGGCAGCGGGGGCTCGGCTGGTTCAAGCGGCTGGACCACGACATCGGCCCGGTCAGCCGCTACTTGGCACCGTGGGTCCCCGACGAGGAGCTCATCTGGCAGGACCCCGCTCCCGCGGTGGACCACGAGCTGGTCGACGATGCCGACGTCGCCCAGATGGCGCGGTGGATCCTCGACTCGGGCCTGAGTGCGAGCGCGCTGGTCGGTGCCGCCTGGGCGTCGGTCGACCTACCGCGACACGCCAAGCGCGGCGCCAACGGGGACCGCATCCGGCTGGAACCACAGGTGAGCTGGGAGGTCAACGTCACCGCCGGCGTGTCCTGCACGATCACGCCTGCTGGCAGACACCTGCACGCTGTCCCTGAAGACCCCCAACGACCACTGGAACGTGACCGGCCCGATGTTCCAGACCCTGCACCTGATGTTCGAGGACGAGTACGACGAGCTGGCAACGGCGGTGGACGCGATCGCCGAGCGGATCCGCTCCCGCGGCGCGCCCGCCCCCGGCAGCTACCGGGAGCTCACCGTGCTGTCGTCGGTGCCGGAGGACGAGGACCGTCCCGACGCCGAGGAGATGATCTGCCGCCTCGTCGCCGAGCAGGAGGCCGTGGCCCGCACCACCCGCTTGGTGTCGTCGCTGGTGGAGGCGGCCCATGACGAGGTCACGGCCGACCTGCTGACCCAGTGGCTCGAGGTGCACGAGAAGACGGCCTGGATGCTGCGCAGCCTGCTGGCCTGACCCGCCCCCCGCTCGCCCGGCTCGGCTGGACAGCTGGTCCGGGCCGGCGCGACTACTGGGACTACTGGCCCGACCCGGCCGCGGG
>JBBFLY010000070.1:0-15022 GCA_037478855.1 Acidimicrobiales bacterium
CCCCGCCCCCCTCGCCCGCAGGGGGCGGCACCGGAGGGTCGGCCGCCACCGGTGGCCCCGTGGCGGCCGACCCCACGAGACCGCGCTCGAGACGAGCCACCCGGTCGGCCAACGCCGCGAGGCTCAGCTCAGCGTCATCGCGGGTGAGGCGGACGAGCGAGACCTCGAGCGGGATGCGGGGGTCCGGCGCGTCCTGGATCCCCACGAACGCCTCACCGATCACCTCCAGCGCTCTCGTGGCACCCGAGGCCGTCAGCCGGGCGGCCTGGTCGGCCACCCGGACCCGGGCAGCGTCGTCGAGGCGGGAGAGGTCAGCCCCCACCGCGGCGAGGAACACGTCACGGAGCCGCCCGATGAGCTGCTCACCAACCACGCGAGGACTACGCCCTGCGGCGATCGCCCGATCGACCGCCACCAGGGCCCGACCGGTGTCGCGGGCGCAGAGCGCCTCCACCAGCTCATCGAGCGTGTCGCCCTCATCGGGGACACCACCAGCCGCGACGACCAGCTCGAGCGCCGAGAGCATGTCGCGGGCCGAACCAGCGCCCGCCCGCACGACGTAGTCGATCGCCCCCGGTGAGACGTCGAGCCCTGCGTCCTGCACGACGTGCTCGGCCAAGCCCCGCAGCTCGTCGGCGGAGAGCAGCCGCACCTCGAAGGGCTGACAGCGGCTCCGCACCGTCGGCAGCACCTTCTGCGGATCGGTGGTCGCGAGCACGAACACCACGTGCTCCGGCGGTTCCTCGAGGGTCTTGAGGAGCGCGTTGGACGCCGCGGGCGTCAACATGTGGACCTCGTCGAGGATGTACACCTTCGTCCGCCCGGGCGTGCCGAGCGCCGCCTTGCTCACCAGGTCCCGGATGTCCTCGACCTTGTTGTTCGACGCCGCGTCCAGCTCGTGCACATCGAAGGAGGTGCCCTGCTCGATGGCGACGCACGCCTCGCAGGCGC
This sequence comes from Acidimicrobiales bacterium, assembly GCA_037478855.1. Taxonomy (GTDB): domain Bacteria; phylum Actinomycetota; class Acidimicrobiia; order Acidimicrobiales; family Acidimicrobilacustridaceae; genus Rhabdothermincola. The sequence continues at coordinate 952 of JBBFLY010000070.1, forward strand.
AGCACGGCTCGCCGTCGATGGGGTTCTCGCAGTTGAGGACCTTGGCGAGGATCCGCGCCGTCGAGGTCTTGCCGGTGCCGCGCGGACCGCTGAACAGATAGGCATGACCAACCCGGTGCTCCCGCACGGCGTTCTGGAGCGCTCGGACCAGGTGCTCCTGCCCCCGCACCTCGGAGAACCGCTGCGGGCGGTAGCGGCGGTAGAGGGACTGGTAGGCCACGAGCGGACTCTACCGGCCGGCCCCGGAAGGCGCCGTGGCCCGCTCCCCCACGTGGTGGTCAGGCGATCTGCGGCACACCGGAGATTCCGCTGAGAGCTGCTGCCTCCCGGCCCTGACTCGGTTCACGGGCTCCGATTGCACAGGACCCGACCACCACGTGCGGGAGCGGGCCGGCCCACAGGATAGCCTCGCGGGTTGCGTTCCCCCGTCCGGCTGGGGACGCGCCCCTGGAGGGATGCGAGAGCGGCCGAATCGGCACGCTTGGAAAGCGTGTGTGGGGCAACCCACCGTGGGTTCGAATCCCACTCCCTCCGCCAAGTCGATCCAGTCGTGCGCGAAGGCCCACGGGCGCGCAGCCCGCCCACCGGCGCGACCACCGACGCGACCGGCCCGGGACGCAGCGCCGCGCGCCGGTATGGTCACCCCGTGGACGACGAGACGGCCATGGCGATGGCACTGGATGAAGCGCGGGCCGCGCTCGCGCACGGCGACGTGCCGGTCGGCGCGGTGGTGCTGGCCGGAGGCCGGGTGCTCGCACGGCGGCACAACGAACGTGAGCGGCTCGCCGACCCCACCGCGCACGCCGAGCTGCTCGCGCTGCGTGACGCCGCCGCGATGCTCGGGCGGTGGCGACTCGACGGGGCCACGATGGTCGTGACGCTCGAGCCCTGCCCCATGTGCGCGGGAGCGCTGGTCAACGCTCGCATCGCCCGGGTGGTCTTCGGCGCGGCCGACCCCAGAGCGGGGTCCTGTGGCTCGCTCTACAACCTGTCCTGCGACCCGAGACTGAACCATGGCTACGAGCTCACCAGCGGCGTGCGGGAGCCCGAGTGCGCAGAGCTGCTGACCGCCTTCTTCCGCGACCGCCGCTGAGCATCCAACCGGGTGCCACCGAGCGGAGAAGGCAACCTCGTTCGAGGGCCGACACCCGGACCGCTAGAGTCCACCCCGGAGGGTTGCCAGAGCGGACGAATGGGGCGGCCTCGAAAGCCGTTGTGGCCTCCGGGTCACCGTGGGTTCGAATCCCACACCCTCCGCCACCTCCCGCCGGCCTCGACAGGCCTCAATCGACCTCCACCGACCTTCGCGGAAGCGGGAACCAGCGGCGACGCGCGAGCGTCCAAACGGGTATGCGACGCGTGGCCTCCACCATCGGGATCGCCGCCGCCCTGCTGATGGCGGGCTGCGGAAGCGATGACCGGGTCACCACCACCACCTCCCGGGTTGAGGCTACGGCACTCGCGGGCCGGGTCTTCCTGTCGTCCTCGGCGACCGAAGCCGGCGGGCCGAGACCCCTGGCCGGCCCGCGACCCATCCGGCTCTCCTTCGAGGAGAGCCGCTTCTCGGCCGATCCCGGGTGCAACTCCCTCGGCGGGTCCTACCGGATCACCGGCGGTCGCCTGCAGGTCGGCGAGCTCGCCACCACCGAGATGGCCTGCGAAGACCCCGCGCTCATGGAGCAGGACCGCTGGTTCGCGGACCTGCTCCTCGCCACGCCGACGATCACGCTCAGCGCCGACGAGCTGATCCTGACCGGAGGCGACACGAGCATCGTGTTCACCGACCGGGAGGTTGCCGTACCCGATCGACCGCTCGCCGGGAGCTGGACCGTCGAGGGGATCGTTGAGGGCGAGCTGGCGTCCAGCGCACCGGCAGACGTGGACGCGACGGTGACGATCGACGACGAGCTGCGCACGGTCACCTGGTACGCGGGTTGCGACGGGGCTCGCGCCCCGATGCGGGTGACCGGCTCCACGATGACCATCGAAGAGTCCCAGCCGGTCACGCGCCCGTGCGCGCCGCCGCCACCGGAGCTCACCTCCGCCGCTGCCGGTCTCCTCGACACCATGAGCACGGTCCTCAACGGCGAGGTCAACTACGAGATCGACGGCACCACGCTCACCATCACCGCGCGCGGGAGGAGCCTGCAGCTGCGCTCGTCATAGCCGATCCGTCCCGCGACCGCCCCCGTAACCTGACCGCATGCGCAGGGGACCGCACATGGCCATGGGGGCTGATCCCGAGGCCATCAGAGGGGCGAAGGTCGGCAGGGACGTGCTGCGCCGCGTCCTGCGTCTCGCCTGGCCCTATCGGGGGAAGCTGGTGGGCTTCGTGGCGGTCATCATCGCCGCCGCGCTCATCGCCCTGGTCCCACCACTGCTGTTCCGCCAGATGATCGACCGCGCCATCCCCGAGGGTGACCGCGGCGCGCTGCACCTGCTCGCCGGACTCGTCGTGCTCGCCGCCTTCGCGGACGCAGCTCTGGCATTCGTCGAGCGCTGGTACTCCTCGACGATCGGCGAGGGGCTGATCTTCGACCTGCGGGTGGCCCTCTTCGACCACGTGCAGCGGATGCCGATCGCGTTCTTCACCCGGACCCAGACCGGTTCGCTCGTCAGCCGCCTCAACAACGACGTCATCGGCGCGCAGCGAGCCATGACCACGACCCTCGGCTCGGTGGTCTCGAACGTGGTCGTGCTGACCACCACCCTCGGGGCCATGTTCGTGCTCGAGTGGAAGCTCACCCTGCTAGCCCTGGTGCTGCTCCCGCTGTTCATCGTGCCCGCGAAGCGGGTCGGCCGCCGGCTCCAGGCGATCACCCGCGAGAGCATGAACCTCAACGCGGCGATGAACACGCAGATGACCGAGCGGTTCAACGTCGCTGGGGCACTGCTCGTGAAGCTCTTCGGCGACTACCGCCGGGAGTTCGAGGAGTTCGCCGAGCGCGCCAGCAAGGTGCGTGACATCGGCGTGAGAAGCGCCATGTACGGGCGCACCTTCTTCATCGCGCTCGGGTTGGTCGGAGCCGTCGGCACCGCAACCGTCTACTGGGTCGGCGGCCAGCTCGTGATCTCCGGAACGATCAGTCTCGGCACCCTGGTGGCGATGGCGGCCTACGTGAGCCGCATCTACACGCCGCTCACCAGCCTGACCAACGCCCGGGTCGATGTGATGACCGCGCTGGTCTCCTTCGACCGGGTGTTCGAGGTGCTCGACGCGCCCAACCCGATCCAGGACCGCCCCGGTGCCGTGGACCTGCTCGACCCGCAAGGGCGGATCGAGCTCGATGACGTGTGGTTCCGGTACCCAGCCGCAGCCGAGGTGTCGATCGCCTCGCTGGAGTCCGAGGTCACCACGCCGTTGAGCGGCGACGCGGGGGAGCCGGTCCTGAGGGGCATCACCGCGACCATCGAGCCGGGACAGCTGGTGGCGCTCGTGGGCCCGTCGGGCGCGGGCAAGACCACTCTCACCTCGCTGATCCCTCGCCTCTACGACGTCACCTCCGGCGCGGTGCGGATCGACGGTCGGGACGTGCGCGACCTGACCCAGGCCTCACTGCGGCGAGCGATCGGCGTGGTGAGCCAGGACCCTCACCTCTTCCACGACTCGGTCATGGCCAACCTGCGCTACGCGCGATCGACCGCCACCGACGCGGAGATCGAAGCAGCCTGCCGGGCCGCTCAGATCCATGACGTCATCGCCGCGCTGCCCGACGGCTACCGCACGATCGTGGGCGAGCGCGGCTATCGGTTGTCGGGAGGCGAGAAGCAACGGCTGGCCATCGCCCGCATGCTCCTCAAGGACCCGAAGATCGTCATCCTCGACGAGGCCACCAGCCACCTCGACTCGGAGAGCGAAGCGCTCGTCCAGCAGGCCCTCGCCACGGCTTTGGCCGGGCGCACCTCGATCGTCATCGCCCACCGCCTGTCGACCATCGTCGCCGCCGACCAGATCCTGGTGCTCGACGAGGGGCGGCTGGTCGAGCGCGGCACGCACGACACCCTCCTGGCGGCCGACGGCCTCTACGCCGACCTGTACCGGATCCTGGTGCGCTCGGCAGCCGACGCCACCGGCACCACCGGCGCGATCGCGCCCAGCGACGCCGCAACACCAGCCTGAGCCTCAGGCCATGATCCCGCCGTCGACCGGGAGCACGGAGCCGGTCATGTAGGACGAGGCGTCGCTGGCGAGGAACAGGGCAGCGCCGACGACCTCCTGCGGCTCAGCGATGCGCTTCAGCAGCGTCGCCTGCACGATCGCCTCACGGAGCTCGGGCACGGCGTAGGTGGGCTCCATCATGTCGGTGGCGAACGGCCCGGGCGCGAGCGCGTTCACCCGCACGCCCCTGGGCGCCCACTCCTTCGCCATCACCTTCGTCAGGTTCCACAACGCCGCCTTCCCCGAGCAGTAGAGCCCGAGCGACTCCCCGGGCCTGAACGCCCCTGCGGTGATCACGTTGATGATCACCCCATGTCCGGAGGCGGCCAGGTGATCGAGCGCCCGGACCGCGAGGAGCAACGGACCCTTCACGTTGACGGCGTAGCTCTTCTCGAAGGCCAGCTCGGTGACGTCGGTCAGCGAGCCACCCAAGGGGTTGGCCGCGTTGTTCACCAGGATGTCGAGGCGACCGAACGCGTCGATGGTGCTGTCGACGAGCCGCTCCAGCTCCTCGACCCTGCCGACGTGGGTGGCGACGGCAAGGGCCTCGCCACCCACGGACTCGATCTCCCGCACCACCGCCTCGCAGCTCTCCCGCTTGCGACTGGCGACCACCACCCTCGCCCCCGCTGCGGCGTAGCCGAGGCTGATGGCCCGTCCGAGCCCGCGGCTCCCACCGGTGACGATCGCCACCCGGCCATCGAGGTCGAACATCGCTCGCGGGTCCCTGACCATGCCGGGAGACTAGGTGGACCCGCGCCGGGAGACGAGGAGGCCGGCTGCAGCCGGCTACACCCGCTCGCGCAACCAGGCGATGTCGTCCTTGCGGCCGTCCTCGGCGGTCTCGCAGATCACCGGCGCACCTGCGTTGCGGACCACCTCCACGAGGGCAGCCGGATCGATCTTCCCCCGCCCGAGGTGCTCGTGACGGTCGCGACCCGAGCCGTACTCGTCCTTCGAGTCGTTGCAGTGGACGAGATCGATGCGACCGGTGATCGCCTTGATCCGGTCGACCGCGCTCAGCAGGTCCTCGCCAGCGGCGTGGGCGTGGCAGGTGTCGAGGCAGAACCCGACCCCGAACTCCGCGATGTGATCCCACAGGCGAGCGATGGTGTCGAAGTGGCGGGCCATGGCGTGCGTCCCGCCTGCGGTGTTCTCGAGGTACACGGGCACCTCGGATTCGAGCTGCTCCATTGCCTTGCGCCACCGTTCGAAGCCCGCCTGCTCGTCATCGTCCTCCGTGACATGGCCCCCGTGCACGATCACCGCCTGGGCGCCGATGGCGGCGGCCGCGTCACAGGTCTGCTGGAGGATCTTGCGAGAGGGGATGCGCACCCGGTTGTTGGGAGACGCCAGGTTCACCAGGTAGGGGGCGTGCACGTAGATCGGGACCGGTGACGCGCGCAGCAGCTCGGCGTCGTCGCGTGGCTTCGGTGGCTTCCAGCTCTGCGGGTTGCCGAGGAACAGCTGGATGCAGTCGGCACCCTCCGCCGCGGCGGTCGCGATCGGGTCCTGCACGCTGACGTGAGCGCCGATGAGCACGTCCTCACGGTAGCGCCGCCCGTCGATGCTCCCAGCGGTCGACGGAGGCGTTCATTCCGGACGCTGCAGGCTTGAGGTGCCGGTCGTCGGATCGACCACGAGCCGGTAGCCCGCCGCAGCGAGCGTGGTGGGAGCGGGTGCGTCGAGGAGGTCCTCGCAGCGGGGTGCGGGGCCACCGATGGCGGCCCGATCCACCGTGCGTCCCACGGTCAGCACCTCGTCGAGCAGCGCCCGGGCCTCCGGACCGAGAAGGGCGAGGTCGTCGGAGACCAGGGCCATCCCACCTGACACCGCCACCGCCCGGGCCCAGGTGGTCATGGCGTCCGGCGTGAGCTCGGTCTCGCCGCTGCGCAGCATCAGGCAGTCGGGATCGTTCAGCCACAGCCGACGGTGCATGAAGCTGCGGGCGAACGTGCTGACCAGGCTGTGCACGGTGGCCGGCGCGGTGGCCTCGTAGCCCGGAAGGGTCACGGCGTCCGCTGGCAGCGTCCACGAGGGGGCGACGTCGGGCCCGATCCGGTTGCCGTCGACCACACCGACCACGTGGCTGAGCGGCGCTCCGCACCCGAGCAGGAACGCCTCCTCACCGGCACCACGACGCACCGCCTCGTAGCCCGCACGGACCCGCTGGGCCGGCGTGCGGGACGGATCGGCCCACACCCCGTCGAAGGACGGCGCGAAGGTGAAATCGAGCTTCAGGTAGGTGAAGCCCGCCTCCACCAAGGAGCGGCAGACGCCCTCGATGTGGTGGAGCACGTCGGGTCGCGTGGTGTCGAGCGCGTACATGATCCCGCCGCGCCCACCGCCCCACGCCGGGTTGAACATGCCCCAGAGCGGCTCACCGTCAGCAGTGCGCGCCAACCACTCGGGATGCCGGGTGGCGACCTCCGAGTCAGGGGCGACGATGAACGGCGCGAGCCAGATCCCCGGGCGGCGCCCCGCAGCCACCACAGCGTCCGCGAGGACGTCGAGTGAGGAGGGGAACTTCTCGTTGGTGGTGAGCCAGTCACCGATCGCGGACTGGTAGCCGTCGTCGATCTGGAAGACGTCGAACGGCCAGTCACCCGCGAGAGACAGGTTGTCCCTGATGTGCTGCTCGGTCACCCCGTGGAAGTAGTGGTACCAGGAGCACCAACCCACCTGGTACGGCGCTGAGATCCTGGCCCCGCACAGCGCTCCAACCCGTGCGGCCCAACGGTCGAGGGCGCTGCACACGTCACCGTCGGCCACGACGTCCGTCGTGAACGGGTGCAGCACCCGGGACTCGCCGGGGGCGAGCTGCACGTCGCCGAGGAACGCTTCGGCCCACAGCTCCACCGCCCCGTCGGCTGCCGTTCGGAGGCGCCAGGTACCGTCATGGTCGACCCCGGCGTCGAAGCCGGCGAGGATCGTGTGACCCCTCGAGTCGCGCAGCAAGGTGACCCACTCGGAGCGCAGCTCCCCGTCGAGCGCGCGGCGCTGGTCAGCGTGGTGGACACCCTGCATCATCTCGACGGAGCCCGGTGTGGTGGAGGGGTCGCGGTCGACCCCAAGCACCGCGACGTCCGTGCGCGACCACGACTGGTACCCGTGGCGGAGCATCCGCAGCGGTTCGACGGCGTCGACCACCCGGAACACGACGGCGACGGATCGCACCGTCACCGGTGTGTCACCCGCGTTGGCCAGGCTCCAGGGCGTGGCGCTACCCGGGCCCAGGTCGCCGAGCGAGAGCTCGAGCTCACCGACGGGGACCACCCCGGGTCCACTGACCGGAGTGACGGTCCATCGTCCCTGGACCATGGCGGCGATGCGGTCGGCGACGAGGTGCACGATCGGCGATCCTAGGGTCGCGACGCCCCACCGCGGGGACCGCAGCCGTCTGGCCGCCGGGCCGCGGAGGGTGTGAGCTGATCGGTCGCCCGCCGGGTACCTTCACGCGATGGAGTCCGGCGCCCTCACCGTGCGCGAGCTCACCGCAGGCATCGCCACTGCACTCGGTGCATGGTTCCCCCGCGAGATCTGGGTCCAGGGCGAGATCGCCGACCTCTCCCGCTCGCGATCTGGTCACGTGTACTTCCAGCTGGTCGATCCCGGACCACCCGGCTCACCGCCCGAAGCCTCGATCAGCGTGGTGCTGTTCTCCTCCGCCCGGCAGTACGTCAACTCCGTGCTTCGCGAGGCCGGAGGCGTGCGGATGGGCGACGGGATGCGCGTTCGGATCCGGGGACGCGTGGAGCTGTTCGGCCCACAGGGCCGGCTGCAGATCCGTATGTCCGGGATCGATCCCGACTACACGCTGGGGCTCATCGCCACGGACCGCCAGCGGGTCCTGGAGGTGCTCGCCCGTGAAGGGCTGCTGGACCGCAACCGGCGCCTCCCGCTGCCCCCCGGACCGCTCCGGGTGGGGCTCGTCACCAGCAGGGGAAGCGCTGCGATGGCTGACTTCATCCACGAGCTTGAGGCCAGCGGGCTCGCCTGGCGGGTGCTCCTGGCAGACGCGCGGGTGCAGGGTCAGGGAGCCGAGCACACCCTGGTGGCTGCGCTCGAACGGCTCCGGGAGGCACCGGTCGACGTGGTGGCGATCGTCCGCGGTGGCGGAGCCAAGACCGACCTGGTGGCCTTCGACCACGAGTCGGTCGCCCGCACCGTCGCCACGATGCCCGTGCCGGTCACCACCGGCATCGGCCACGAGACCGACACCTCGGCCACGGACGCCGTCGCGCACACCGCCTGCAAGACCCCCACGGCGTGCGCCGCGTGGCTGGTGGCGCACGTCCGCCGGTCGCTCGATCGAGCGGAGCAGCTCTGGCGCTCGATCGCGAGCCGGTCCGCCCAGCTCGTCGATCGTCACGAGCGACACCTCGAGGCGTCGCTGGCCTCACTCACCCGGCTGTCGGGCGCGACCCTCGGACGCCAGCATGAACGGGTGACCACCGCCGAGCGGCGCGCGGCGCGTGCCGCTCTCGCGACCCTCGAGCGTGCCGAGCTGCGCCTCGAACGGGATGCCGCCCGCATCGGAGCGGTCGACCCCGAGCGGGTGATGGCCCGGGGCTGGTCGATCACCAGGGACCGCACCGGACGGGTCATCCGCAGCATCAGCGAGGTCTCGGAGGGCCAGCAGGTGCTCACCACGCTCGCCGACGGCGTGCTGGCGAGCCGGGTCGAGCAGCTCGCACCCACCCCGGCGGCAGGTGCAGGCGGCGATGGCTGAGCTCCGCGGCGACGCTCCCACACCCTCCGGGAACGACCACCGTGACGAGCTCGGGGAGAGCTTGACGTACGCGGCGGCCGTCGCCGAGCTCGAGGCGATCCTCTCCGAGCTCGAGGGCGACGACGTCGACGTCGACCGGCTCGCCGATCAGGTCCGGCGGGCCGCGGCCCTCGTGCGGTTCTGCCGCTCACGGATCCTCGAGGCCCGGGTCGAGATCGAGCAGATCCTCGAAGGACCGTCCGAGTGACCGCCAACCGTGCCGCGGGTCGCCGAGACGGCGTCCGATGACCGAAGCCGATCTGCCCCACGAGGTCGAGATCATCGGGAGGCCGGTCCGGGCGCGCCTCGCCCGGGTTCTCGACGACGCGCTCGACGAATGGGTACCCGTCGACCCTGAGCTCGAGCGCCCGTTGCGGTCGATCCGGCGACTGGTGCTGGCCGGCGGCAAGCGTCTGCGACCGGCGTTCTGCTACTGGGCCTTCATCGGGGCGGGTGGGTGCGCCGACGATCCAGCCATCGTCGAGGCGGGCGCGGCGCTCGAGCTGCTGCACGCCTTCGCGCTGGTGCACGACGATGTCATGGACGAGTCGGTCCGCCGACGTGGCGCGCCGACGGTGCACGTCGAGTTCGAGCGGTTGCACCGCGCCGAGGGTTGGTCGGGTGACCCTCGACGCTTCGGAGACGGTGTCGCCATCCTGGTCGGCGACCTGGCCCACGTGCTCGCGAACCAGCTCACCGAACGGCTCGGCGAACACGCCCGTCGGGTGTGGAACCGGCTGGCGGTCGAGGTGAACATCGGCCAGTACCTCGACGTGGTCGGTACCGCACGGGGCGCGCCCGACCTGGCGACCGCCCGGCGGATCTCGCGCTACAAGTCGGGCAAGTACACGATCGAGCGCCCGCTCCACCTGGGCGCCGCGATCGCCGGCGAGCTCGAACGGCTGGGCGCTCCGCTCTCGGCCTACGGCGAGCCGCTCGGCGAAGCGTTCCAGCTGCGCGACGACCTGCTGGGGGTCTTCGGCGACCCGGCGGTGATGGGCAAGCCGGTCGGTGAGGACCTGCTCGAGGGCAAGCCCACCCCGTTGCTCGCGGTGGCGCGGCAGCGCTGCACGGGCGAGGAGGCGGCGCTGCTAGACCGGGCCGGCGACCGCACGCTCGACGCCGGTGAGCTCGACGCGCTCCGGGACCTGCTCGACTCCTGCGGAGCCCGGGCGGAGATCGAACGCTCGATCGAGGAGCTCACCGCCCGAGCCATCGACGCCGCCAACCGCGCGCCGCTCCCCGACGAGGCCCGCACGGCGCTGGTACGTCTGGCGGGCTACGTCGCCACCCGCGACCGCTGACCAACCCCGAGCGCGGACGCTGATCGAACCTCTAGCATGATCTCGCCTGACGTAGCTGGCTCCGGCACTACCGGGTGCGATCTGGGGGTTGGGGGCGGAGAGGCTCGAGGGGACCTGATGACCACCGTCGACGAGCGACTCACCGTGCTCTCCCGGCTGCCCGGTGATGTCGTCAGCTTGTTCGACCGGGACGGCAGGCTGCTGTACGTCTCCCCGTCGGTCGAGCGCACCCTCGGCTACCCGGTCGAGGAGTACGTCGCGCTCGACCCCGCCGAGCTCGTGCATCCCGAGGATCGTCGGGTGTCGGCCGCGTGCTGGGAGCGTGTGCTGGCACAGCCGCACGAGCCTGTGCGGTGGGAGCTGCGCCTCCGACACGCCGACGGCACGAGGCGTTGGATCGAGGTGATCGCCACCAACCACCTCGACGATCCGACCATCGGCGCAATCTTCACCACCTACCGGGACGTCACGGAGCGGCGGACCGTGGAGGAGGCGCTCCGGGAGAGCGAGGACCGCCTCCGGGCCGTGCTTGAGAACAGTCGGGACATCATTGCGGTGATCGCCGCAGACGGCAGGCTGCAGTGGGTCAGCCCGGTCGTGACCGACATGCTGGGCCTGCAGGTCGACGAGCTGATCGACACCGATGCGTTCGACCTCGTCCACCCCGACGACATCCCGGCCGCTCGCAAGCGCCTGATCGAGGCGGTCACCAGGGGCAGCGCCGTCGACCCCATCGAGTTGCGGATCCGTCACGCCTCCGGGGCATGGGTGCCGGTCGAGGTGGCCGGCAGCCCCTGGCGCAGGAGCGACGTGATCGAGGGCGTGGTGATCAACGTCCGCGACATCCGGTGGCGCCTCGAGGCGGAGGAGGCGCTGCGGGCCAGCGAGGAGCGCTTCCGGTCGCTGGTCCAGTTCTCGGGTTCGGTGGTGCAGATCCTCGATGACGAGGCCCGGGTGCGCTGGTGCAGCCCTTCGGCGGTCGAGGTGATCGGGTACACGGACGACGAGCTGGTCGGCACCTGGGTGGGTGACTACGCCCACCCAGACGACCTGGAAGCGGCGACCACCGCGTTCCTCGAGGCCTTGGCGCGCCCCGGCGAGAGCCGCACCGTGGTCTGCCGGGTGCGCCACCGCGACGGTCGCTGGTGCTGGCTCGAGTGCACCTTCACCAACCGACGCAAGGACCGCACCATCGCCGGCATGGTCGCCAACTACCGCGACGTCACCGAGCAGCGACAGGCCGAGCAGGCGCTGCGCGAGAGCGAGCGCCTCTTCCGATCGCTGGCTCGCTCGTCGCCTACGGGGATCTACCAGCAGAACGCGCGCGGCGAGTGCACCTACGTGAACCACCGCTGGCAGGAGATCACCGGCTTCACGATGCAGGACGCGCTCGGGCATGGGTGGAGGCGGATCGTGCACCCTGACGACCGAGCCCGCCTCGGGATGGAGCACGAGGGACCACCGAGGCCCACCGCGATCAGGGACGAGTTCCGGGTGATCCGCCCCGACGGTGAGGTGCGCTGGGTGGCGGTGCAGACCGCGCCGCTCTTCGATGACGACGGCCTGTTCGTCGGCAGCGTCGGGACCATCGAGGACATCACCGAGCGGGTCGAAGCCCAGCGGGACTCGAGGCGCCTCATCGACATCTTCGAAGCCACCAACGATCTCGTCGCCATGGCCGACGCCACGGGGCAGCTGCTCTACCTCAACCGGTCGAGCCGGCGGTTCTTCGGGATGACCGACGACGCGCCGCCCGCGGAGCTCGACATCCTCAGCCGTCTACCGGGGGATCAGCTCCAGCAGCTGGCGTCGGAGGCCGTCACCGCGCTCGAGCGTGATGGGATCTGGAACGGCGAGCTGTTCATGGTCCGTCACGACGGCGAAGTGGTTCCGCATCTCGCGCAGCTGCTCGTGCATCGTGATCATCTCGGACAGCCGGAGTACTACTCCGCAGTCCTCCGCGACATCAGCGAGCGCAAGACCTTCGAGCAGCGGTTGGCCCACGAGGCCACGCATGACCCACTGACGGGGCTGCCCAACCGGACGCTGCTGCTCGACCGGCTGTCGATGGCCCTCGGTCGCGCCAGACGCCATCACCGCCGGATCGCGGTGCTGTTCCTCGATCTCGACCACTTCAAGGTGGTGAACGACAGCCTGGGGCACGGCCTAGGCGACCGGTTGCTGGTCGACATCGCAGGACGGCTCCGCGCCGCGCTGCGTCCGGGCGACACCATCGCTCGCTTCGGTGGTGACGAGTTCGTCGTGCTCTGTGAGGACCTCCTGGATCGGAAGGACGCGACCGCGATCGCGGACCGGCTGATCAAGGCACTGCGGGAACCGTTCCCGACCGACGAGGGCGAGGTGTTCATCGGCGCCAGCATCGGACTCGCGCTGCCAGAGGACCCGAACACCGCTCCCGAGGCGCTCATCCGCGACGCCGACGCCGCCATGTACCAGGCGAAGGCCCGCGGTCGGGCCAGGTGGGTGGTGTTCGACGCCGCGATGCGCGCCCACGCGATCGATCGCCTCGACATCGAGAGCGCCCTGCGCCGGGCGCTGGAACGCCGCGAGCTGCGGGTCCACTTCCAGCCGGTCGTCTCGCTCGCCACCGGTGCCGTCACCGGGGTTGAGACCCTGGTGCGATGGGAGCACCCCGAGCGCGGGCTGCTCAACCCGGGTGAGTTCATCTCGGTGGCGGAGGAGACCGGGCTCATCGTCCCGATCGGGGCATGGGTGCTCGAGCAGGCCTGCCGGCAGACGCAACGCTGGCGGGCGACGCGACCCGGCTTGGACCGCCTCATGGTGTCGGTCAACCTCTCCGGTCGCCAGCTCGGGCACCCGGAGCTCGTCACGGAGGTCGCAGCGATCCTCACCGAGACCGGGATCGATCCCTCCCTCGTAGAGCTCGAGATCACCGAGAGCGTGCTCATGGACGACGTCGAGATGTCCCACGAGACGCTCGAGCGGCTGAAGCGGCTCGGGGTGAAGCTGGTCGTCGACGACTTCGGCACCGGCTACTCGTCGCTCAGCTACCTCCACCGCTTCCCGGTCGACCTGCTGAAGGTGGACCGCTCGTTCGTGGCTCGGCTCGGGGGGGACGCCGGCGATGCAGCGATCGTGACGGCGATCATCACCCTCGCCCACACCCTCGGGCTGGAGGCGGTGGCGGAGGGCGTCGAGACCGCCGAGCAGCTCGAGGAGCTCCGACGCCTCGGATGTGACCGGGCCCAGGGCTACCACCTGGCGCGACCCGCTCCCGAAGGCGTGATCGCTGAGCTGCTGGCCGGTGACCCGCGCTGGTGAGCTCCCTCGGCAGCGGTCGCCGGGGAGGGCGCCTCGCGTCGCGCGAAGCTGGGCGGCATGGCTGAGCCTCTGAGCCGCGAGTCGATCGTCGCGGCGACCCGTCGGCTGATCCAGTCGGAGGGTCTCGATGCGGTGTCACTGCGACGGATCGCCGCCACGCTCGGTGTCACCGCACCTGCGCTCTACGCGTACGTCGAAGACAAGCAGGATCTCCTTCGGGCGGTCGCCGAGAGCCAGTTCGAGCGGCTCATCGCGGAACTCGAGCGCATCGACGAGCCCGACCCCATCGCCCGAATCCGGCGCTTCAGCCGGGTCTACGTCGAGCACGCGCTCGCCAACCCGGAGCTGTTCCGCACCATGTTCCTCTTCCCGCCGGAGCTGAGCGTGGCGGACGCGACCGGCAACGAGCTCCCCGCTGCGACCAAGGCCTTCGAGACCGCGTACCAGGCCGCTGCCGAAGCCGTCGAACGGGGGCTGCTCCGCCGGGACGATCCGCTCATGGTGGCCCTCACCCTCTGGACCGGCGTGCACGGC
>JBBFLY010000071.1:0-14387 GCA_037478855.1 Acidimicrobiales bacterium
CGGGCCCGGGTCGCTCGCCCGGGCGCGACCGGCCTCGGCCGTGGGAGACTCGCCGGTATGGACCGGGCGGTGATCGAGGCGGGCCTACCCGGGGTGCTCCGGGCCGCCCGCGGCCAGCCCGCGCTGGTGGTGGAGCGGGTCGACGCCCGGCACGACCCGGCGGCGGAGGCGGGTCAGCCGTGGCTGGCGGTCAAGTACGGCGGGGCGGGCGCGAACGACTGGCACGGGGTGGTGCCGGTCTCGGTGCGCCTGCGGCCATCCCCCGCCGCGCCTGCTGAGGACGTGGCCCTCGTGGTGAAGGTGAACCCCCGCCGGGGGGTGGGCGACACGCTGATCCCCTGGATCATCGAGCGGGAGGGCATCGAGCTGCCCCGACCCTTCGACCGCTGGCGCACCACCACCGAGAGCCGGGACACCGGGGACCGGGAGGCGGCGGTCTACGCGCTGGCGGGCTCGGTGCCCGAGCTGGCGGCGGCGATGGCGCGCTGCCACGGCCGCATCGACGACCCCGGCTCCGGCGAGCACGCCCTGGTGCTCGAGTGGGTGGAGCTCGACGGCCTCGACGCCAGCGGCGCCCGCCTCGACTGGCCGCACGGGCGCCTTGTCACCGCCGCGGCGGCCGCCGCCCGCTGGCACGCGGCCCTGGCGAGCTGGACCCCGGATCTGGGCTGGGCCGGGTCCCGGCCGACCACCGCTGACCGGGTGGCGGATCTCGACCTGTACCGGGCGCTGCTGGTCGATGCCCACCGGCGCTTCCCCGATGACGTCGACGACGCCGTGCTGTGTCGGCGGGAGCGGTTGCTCGACACGCTGCACGACTGGCACGCGGTCAAGGACGAGCTGCCGGCCACGCTCGTGCACGACGACTTCAACGCCCGCAACGTGGGCTTCGCCGGCGAGCGTGCAGTGGTGCTCGACTGGGAGCTCGCCCGCCTCGACACCCCGACCCGGGACCCGGTCGAGCTGCTCACCTTCGGGCTCGGCCCCGACGCCGACCCCGAGGTGTTCACGGCGGTCAGCGAGACGGCCCGGGCCACCCTCGCGGCCGGCGGGCTCACGATCGACACCGGCACCTGGCGGGAAGCGGTGCGGGCTGAGGTGCGCACCGAGGCCATCGACCGGCTGGCCATGCAGGCCGTGTTTGCTGCCGCGTTCACGCTGCCGTACTTCTCGCGGATCCAGGCCACCGTCGAGCGGATGCTGGACCTGACCGACTGATCGGGTGGCAGGAGCCGACCCTGCCCACCCTGAGCCGGTTGATCGAATCCACTGGCCATGAGCTTGCGCTCGATCTCGTCGATCGCCCCGACCGGACCCTCGGGCTTCCCGACACGCCGCTCGGCCGACGGCTTCGTCGCCACCGCACTGCGATCATCCGCACCGCCGAACGCCGTCGGGCGCATCGTCGTGGTCGGCTCCAACCCCGGCCACGTCAAGGCGACGATCCCGGTGCTCCTGCCGCGGCCACGGGACCGTCGTGCCCCCGAGTTCGAAGGTCTCGTAGACGCTCTGTACTCGGTGATGACGGGGCGTGACGGGGTCGAAGCGGTTCCGCCACCCCGCCTCGACGGGTTGCCTAACCGGCGTCGACTCCCGCGAGCGTCCCGCTCCCGCATGCTTCCGTCGATTGTCTCTCCGGCCTGGCCGAGATTCTCCTGCAGCTCGGTCGCAGCACGGTGGCCGACGTCGCCGACGAGCTCGTTCTTGAGGTCGACGACCTCCTGCCCCTCATCGACGCGCTCGAGCCCCTCGGCTTCGCCGATGTCGTTGACGCACAGGTCGTCCTGACGTCGAGAGGGGTCACGTTCGCTGGCGCCGACATCCAGGCGTCCAAGCGGATCTTCGCTGCTGAAGCGAGAGCGCGCGTACCGCTCGTCGGTCTGATCACCAACAGTCTGGCCCGCACCGACGACGGCACCTTGCGACGAGGCTTCTTCCTCGACGTACTCCGTCGGCACTTCAGTCGCGAGGAAGCCTCTGCCCAGCTCGGCATCGCGATCGACTGGGGACGCTATGGCGAGCTCGACGAATATGACGCCGATCACGACGTGATCCGCCTGGAGAGCGACACCTGAGACGGTTCCGGTACGGCGTTCGGCCATCGTGTCATCGCTACGCTTCGGGCGTGACCGGCCGCCTCACCTCCGGTGATCTCTCGGGTGCGGTCGCGGACCTGGGCATCTTCGTTCCGCTGACCGCAGCGCTGGTGCTCGTCAACGGGCTCGACATGGGGTCGGTGCTCGTGGCCGCGGGATTGCTCGTCGTCGGGGCCGGCCTGGTGTTCCGGGTGCCGTTCCCGGTGCAGCCACTCAAGGCGCTCACCGCTCTCGCGGTGACCCAGGAGCTCGCTCCGGAGGTCATCCGAGCTGCCGGTCTGCAGATCGGCGTCGTCCTGTTGCTGCTACACCTGACGGGGTTGGCGGACCGTCTGTCGACGCTGTTCACCCGACCGGTCATCCGATCGTTGCAGTTCGCCGTCGGCATCCTCCTCACCGTCTCCGCGTACAAGCTCGTTCGCGACCCACCGGTCGTGTTCGAGCACACGACCTCCATCGCATGGGGGGTCGCCCTCGCTGGCGCGACGGTGCTCCTCGTCGCCGTGGCCGCCCATCGAAGGTGGTACCCGCTGATCGCCCTCGTCGTCGTGGCGGGAACCGCGATCTCGTGGTTGGTGACACGGCCCCATCTGGGCGACGTGACCCTGCACGTGCCCAGCTTCGAGGCGCCGTCGTTCGCGGTGTTCGGCACGGCGTTCGTGATGCTGGTGATCCCCCAGCTGCCGCTCACCTACGGCAACGCCGTGGTGGGTGTGAGTGACCTCGCTCGCGAGATCTTCGGTGAGCGGGCCCACCGGGTGACGCCCGGTCGGGTCGCGCTGTCCTGTGGCGCTGGCAACGTGGTCTCCGCGCTCGTCGGCGGCATGCCGATGTGCCACGGCTCCAGCGGCATGTCCGCGCACGCTCGGCTCGGAGCCCACTCCGCGGGCATGAACCTGGTCCTCGGGGGCACCTTCCTCGCGTTCGGGCTCGTGTTCTCCAACCAGGTGCTCGTGCTGTTCGGGCTCCTACCCGTGTGGGCACTGGCGGGCATGCTCGCCTACGCCGGCATCCGCCACGCCATGCTGGTCCTCGACCTCCGGGGCACACGACTGATGGTGGCGATCGGTGCAGGTCTCACCGGTGTCGTGACCGGCAACCTCATGTTCACGACGGTCGCTGCGCTCGTCGCGGCGCACGTACCACGGCTGCGGCAAGTGGCGCGGGCCCGCAAGCACCCGGATGGCGAGATCGCTCCGCTGCCACCGGGGTGAGTGACCGGCGCCCGCTACCCGTCGGCCTGCCGCTTGCCCGGATCGGCTGATCCAGGACGTGCAGACGCGCTTGGCGCGTGCTGGTTGTCCCCCGGGCACCTTGGCCCACAGATGTGCATCATAGCATCAGATCCCTTGATGCTATGATGCTTCCGTGCGCACGACGGTGACGCTCGATCCCGATGTTGAGCAGATCATCCGGCGACGGATGCGTGAGCGGGGGCAGACGTTCAAGGAGGCGATCAACGATGCCATCCGCAGCAGTCTCGCCGCCGAGGGGCGCCGCAAGCCGTTCCGCACGAAGGTGGCATCCATGGGTGAGTCGCGGGTGAACCTCGACCGAGCGCTGCAGATCGTCGCCGACCTCGAAGACGACGAGCTGATCCGCAAGATGCGTGCCGGGTCGTGAAGCTCGTCGATGCCAACGTCCTGCTCTACGCGGTCAACGTCGACGCCGTCGCGCACGAGCGGTCGCGACGCTGGCTGGACGACGCGCTCTCCGGTGCGGAGACCGTCGCTTTCTCGTGGATGGCGCTGCTGGCGTTCGTACGTCTGGCGACCAAGGTGTCGCTGTTCCCGTCCCCGCTCACCGTTGACGAGGCTATGGACCGTGTGGATGCGTGGCTCGCCGCTCCCAGCGCGGTGGTGGTCGAACCGACCGTCCGTCACGCGGCCATCGTCCGAGACCTGCTCGATGCGGTCGGGGTCGGTGGCAATCTCGTGAACGACGCGCACCTCGCGGCGCTGGCGATCGAGCACCGCTGCCGCATCGTCTCGTTCGACAACGACTTCGGCCGGTTCCCCGGCGTCGACTGGTCGCTGCCCGGCTGACGTGACGTGCAGTCGGGCAGCCATCGGATCGTGCTCCGGGTGCGGTTTCACGGGTACGTCCACCGTCGGTACCGACACCCCGATCGGCGCCGCTGTCGAGCTCGGGCCGCTGTTGACCTCGGTGACGGGGATCTCTCGCTATAGGCCGGCGTGGCGTCAACCGGCCAGCCGAGGGGCGGGTAGCAAACCGGTCCGGGTAGCCGCGTCGGCGGAGTGAGAGCCGTAGGCGCTTCGGGCGCGGCGTTTCGCTCCGGCGTCATGCATCTCATCCATCTCATCCATCTCATCCATCTCATCCATCGCATCCATGGGTGAACGAGTGGTGTTCATGGGTGACGCGCCAGCCATCTTCATCGCGACGCAGACCGAAGGTGAGGCGGAGCCGGCGACTCGGGGCGAGCTGCAGCTCATCGTCGCTGCCGCAGCGCAGCAGCGCCCATGCGCATGCCACGTCGTGGCCTGCGATCACGTTTAGCTCGACGAGCTCGAATCGGGCGCCGGCGCGCACCCAGTCGAGGAGATCGGGCCAGACTGCCCGGTAGGCGTCGAGTCCTCGCACACCCTCTTCAGCGGATGGCACATCGAACATGACGATGTCCCGGCTGTGTCGGTCACAGATGCCGTCGAGATCACCTTGCTGCACCGCGGCGCCCGACGCTTCGATGAGCGCGCGGATCTCCTGCTGGTCAGCAGATCCCCCGCCGTACCCAGTCCTTGGGTGAGCCAGATCGCAGCCATGCCCGTTGCGGGGTCATAGGGCAACGAGACCTGCCGGTGGATCATCTCCCACTGGCCGTCTCTCGGTTGGAACTCGCGGGTGCCTCGCGACCAGGTGACGGCCTCGGGTCGGTTCGGATCGAGGTTCATGTTCCACTCCGCACTCACACCTCAGGTCCCACGTGTGCCGACGATCTTGGGGTCCCCGCAGGGTGCATGACGGCTCAGCTGCTCTCGGCAAGGACGCCGTCGATCTGGCCCATGGCCTGACGCATGCCCTCCTCCATGCCCATCTCGAGCATGCGGGCCATGGCCTCGGTGGAGGCGAAGGTCGAGATCACGGTCATGGTGGTGCCACCGCCGGCTCGCTCTGCGAGCGCCAGCTCCATGCGGGTCGTCGGCATGTCAGGGTTGGGCTGGCCATCGTCGTGTGCGAACCCGTCGACGACGACGAACCGGTGGGGAGCCTCGACCTCCAGCACGTCCCAGTAGCCCGCCGACCGCTCTCCGTCGGGCCCGGTCATCACGTAGGTGACTCGCCCGCCGGGAGTCAGGTCGTGTTCGATGACGGTGGCCGGCCAGGTGGGTGGCCCCCAGAACCGCTCGAGCTGGCGGGGGTCGGCATAGAGGTTCCACACCCGTTCCACAGGCGCGTCGTACTCGGCGACCACGGTCATGGTGTGGTTGTCGAGATCCTTGTCGACTCGGACGATGGGCATCGCGTGCTCCTCGGGTTC
Source organism: Acidimicrobiales bacterium (assembly GCA_037478855.1). Classification (GTDB taxonomy): domain Bacteria; phylum Actinomycetota; class Acidimicrobiia; order Acidimicrobiales; family Acidimicrobilacustridaceae; genus Rhabdothermincola. Next base: position 5,596 of record JBBFLY010000071.1, read on the forward strand.
AAGGGTCCTCGGCGAGGATCCGGTCCATCTGCTCGACGCGGTCGCGCCAGAGCTGCTCGAAGGCGTCGAGCGCGTGCCTGGCTGCCCGTACGCGTTCGATGTTGCCGCGGACGAGGCACTGGCGACCTCGCCGCTGCTTGGTCACCAGGCCGGCCTCCTCGAGGACGGCCACGTGCTTCTGGACGGCGGCGAAGCTCATCGGGTACCGCCGAGCAAGAGCGGAGACGGAGTGCTCCTCGACCAGCACCGTGCGGACGATGTCGCGCCTGGTGGCGTCAGCCAGGGCGTGGAAGACCCTGTCGGTCTCCTCCGGGTGACGCCTACCTACAACCATACGGTTGTAGGTTCTACCGCAGCTCTGGGCGGCGCGCAAGGGCAGATCAGGAGTGTCTGCGAGGTGAGGTCGAGGTGAGAAGATGGGTAGATGTCCAACTTCGAACGGTTCGATGCCGAGTACGAGCCGAGCCCCTGGGAGCCGATCGCCAACGAGGTCGAGCGCTACGAGCGCAGCGGCGGCACGGAGCCGAGCGAGCTCGTCGGGGACCAATGGGTGATCCTGTGGACCATCGGTGCCAGGTCCGGCAAGGTCCGCAAGACCCCACTCGTCCGCATCACCGACGGTGAAGGGCGCTATGCGGTGATCGGGTCCCAGGGTGGTGCGCCGACCAACCCGCAGTGGGTCCACAACCTCCGGGCGAACCCGATCGCTCGGCTTCAAGACGGCGGCGACCTCCGCGACTTCACGGTTCGAGAGGTCACCGGCGATGAGCGGCAGGCCTGGTGGGCGCGAGCCGTGGCCGTGTGGCCGGACTACGAGAGCTACCAGGCGGCGACCGAGCGCACGATCCCGGTCTTCGTGCTCGAGCCACGCGCGTGACCGTTCCTGCGCCGAGTATGGTCGCCCCGATGCCGCGTGACCTCCCCGCGACCCTCCCCGAGATCGCCGGCGCGATCGACCAGGTCCTCAGGCAGCTCGGGCCACTCCACGACGACGAGCTGCTCGAGGCCCTTCACGACGCCGGCATCGACCTCGGATCCAAGGATCGGGACGCCTTGTTCGCGGCCCTCGAGACCGAGGTAGAGGACGTCCTACCGTTGCTCGACGGACGGAACGCCCACCTCCCGTCACTCCTCGACGGGCGGACGTTCACCCACCGGCTCAGCGAGCTGGAGGTGGCCCACGATCTCGTCGCCGTCACCCCGGACCTGGCCCCGATCTCGTCGCTCCTCGAGCACCGGGATCGGGAGCTGGTCGGTGGCGGCACCGTCACCGAGGCACTGGTCGGCTTCGACGACGAGATCATCGAGGCGAACGGTGCTGACCCCGGTGTGCTCCCGTTCGACACCGTGCTCGTGCTGCCGCCGGGCACCCTCACCGCGCTCGGGGTCGGAGCAGGGGAGCTCGTGGGTGTCCGGGTCGAGGGAGACCGCCTCGCCCTCCTCGCCATCGACGACGCCGGGCTCGAGCCGCCTCCCGACGACCTGGCTGCCACGCTCGTCGGTCTGCTCGGAGGGCCCGATGCCGAGTGCCCGTCCGACCTCACACTGCTCGCTCCGAGTCTCGTGACGGCCGTGCCGGACCTCTTCCGGCGACCGACGTGGCCGTTGACCGACCTGTTCGCCGTCGGGGGCCTGGTGGTCGACGGGGATGACGTGGCTCCACCGGGCGTCGACCTCAGAGCCTGGAGGCTCGACCGGCGGGTGACGTCGATCGCCAGGTTGCACGGGCTCGACGAGGACGAGGCGGTGGTGGTGCTCGGGTTCACCCGCCTCTGCGAGCAGGCGCGGGACCTGCTGCACGCGGCCCGGGAGTCCCCGGTCGCCGGGCTGGCTGGCGAGGCTGAGCTTGCGGCCCAGCCGGGCTCAACCGGTGAACCGGTCGTCGCGGTCGATGACGCGGGTGCATCTCCCGATGACCTCGATGACTTCGACGACTTCGACGACCTCGACCGCCCCGAGGGCGCGATAAGCGATCCGGTGCTCGAGGGCATGCTGCACTTCCTCGAGACCGCTGAGGTGGCCGAGGCCCTGTTGGCCGAGACGATCGGGGCTGACGACTCCCGCGCGGCGGCGCTCGGCCTGCTGGCCGAGATCCTCGAGGCCAAGGCGCCACCACAGGCCAGGGCCGCGCTGCGCTGGCTGCGAGCCAGGGCCAACGAGGCGCTCGGGTGCGTCGACGAGGCCGAGGACGATCTGCAGCGCTCCCACGGGATGGATCCCGAGTTCGCCCCCACGCTCAGGGATCTGGCTCGCTACGCCAGCGACCGTGGCGATGCCGAACGGGGGCTCGCCCTGCTGCGTCGGGCCCGCGCGGAGCCCGACGATCTGCTGGTGCAGCTGCTCGACCACTTCCGGGTCGTCCCGCGCAACGACATCGGCCGCAACGACCGCTGCTGGTGTGGCTCCGGCCGCAAGTACAAGCAGTGCCACCTGGGCCACGAGCAGCTACCGATCGACGAGCGCGCCGCCTGGCTCTACCAGAAGGCGGGGATCTTCCTCGATCGCAGTCCCTTCCGCCTCGATCTCATCCGGGTGGCGATCGTCCGGGCGGCGCCGATGCCTGACCGTGCTGATGCGCTGCTCGACGCCCTCGAGGACCCACTGGTCGCGGACCTGGTGTTGTTCGAAGGCGGCGCCTTCCGAGCCTTCCTCGATCAGCGCGGCCACCTGCTGCCCGTCGACGAGCAGCTCCTCGGCGAGCAGTGGCTCCTGGTCGATCGGTCCGTCTACGAGGTGGAGGCGATGACGCCTGGTGCCTCCTTCGACGTGCGCGACATCCGCACCGGCGACCGCCACGTCGTGAGGGACCGCACGGCCAGCCGGATGCTGAAGCCCGGCGATCTGATCTGCGCGCGCATCGTGCCTGCCGGCGACACGATGCAGGTCTTCGGTGGCATCGAGCCGGTGCCGGCGATGATCCGTGACGAGCTGATCAGGCTCCTCGACGAGGAGGTCGACCCGACTGCGCTGTGCGAGATCCTCTCCCGTCGGCTGGCCCCGCCCACCCTGCAGAACACCGAGGGTGAACCGCTCGTCTTCTGTGAGCTGCGCCTGCGGGTCTCCGATCCCGAGGTGGTCGCCGCGGGTCTCGACCGCCGCTACGAGTCGATCGGGCCCACCCGGGACGACCCTGCTGCGGCGTCCGACACGGGCTCGTGCGCGGAGCGGGAGTGGATCGAACAGGTCACGACCTTCGGCATGGAACGCATCCGGGCGACCGTTCGACTCGCTGGTGACGTGCTGACCGTCGAAACCAACAGCGAGGCCCGAGCCGATCGGGTCCTCGGGGTGGTTCGTGAGCTCGACCCGCAGGTCGAGCTGCTGAGTGACGTCCGCCGATCAGTGGCCGACGTGCGGGAGGCAGCCTCGCGAGCCCGCGAGCCGAGCGGTCAGGAGTCGGGGCATACCAGCCTGCTCGACAGCACCGACCCGGAGATCCTGGCTGCCGTGGACGAGATGATCCGCAAGCACGAGGCCAACTGGCTCGACGAGTCGATCCCGGCGCTCGGCGATGTCACGCCCCGCCAGGCGGCCGCTGATCCGACCCGGCGCGAAGACCTGATCCGGCTTCTCGACGCGTTCGATCGAGGTGACCATCGAGGCGCCATGAGCGCGGAGCGCCTGCGCGTCGCGCTCGGGCTCTGACCTCGCCGTCCGACCGACGAGCGTTGCCGCCCGGCACCGTCACCTTGGGGTCGAGTGTCGCGGGCTGGATGGGGGCCGGCGGCACGACACCGGATCGCGGCCCGCCGGGTGGCTGGGGCGCAGGGTGAGCGTCTCGTGCTAGGCAGGGATCTCGTGGGCCAGCTCCCCGACATCGGTGACGTCCAGGCGGCTGCCGCACGCATCGGCTCCCACGTCCACCGCACCCCGGTGCTGACCAGCGCGTCGATCGACGCGCTCGCCGGTGCACGCCTCCACTTCAAGTGCGAGCACCTCCAGCGGGCCGGGGCGTTCAAGTACCGCGGCGCGACCAACGCGGTGCTCTCGCTCGACGACGCCACCGCGGCCAGAGGCGTGGCCGCGCACTCCTCAGGCAACCACGCCGCCGCGCTCGCGCTGGCTGCCGCGACGCGCGGCATCCCGTGTCAGGTGGTGATGCCAGCGAACGCGCCCGCAGCGAAGCTCGAAGCCACCCGCGCCTACGGCGCCAGCGTCGTGCTGTGCGAACGCACCCTGTCGATCCTGCTCGCACACCGGGTTGAGGTGGTCACCGTGACCGAAGAGGAGATCGTCGGCGCGATGGCGCTGATCTTCGAGCGGCTCAAACAGGTCGTCGAGCCGAGCGCGGCGGTCGCCCTCGCCGGTGCACTCGTCCTGGCGCGCCGGGGTGCCCTCGACGGCGGTGACGTGGGGGTCATCCTCTCGGGGGGCAACGTCGATCTCGCGGCGCTGCCCTTCGTCGCCCGAGATCGGGCCCGACCGGTGGAGGTCCCGAAGCGATGACTGCCCGTCCCTCCCGGCACGACCGGCTGCCGCTCACCTACGACGAGTGCCGGGCCCGCTTCCGCCACGTGCTCGCCGATCGGGGGATCCCCTGGGTCGCCCACCCGATCACTGCCCGCGGTCCCGACGAGCAGCGTCTCACGATCGACGTCGCCCATCTCGGCACCACTCGCCCGGCTCGGGCGCTGCTGGTCCTCTCGGGGGTGCACGGGGTGGAGGGCTTCATCGGATCGGCGCTGCAGTGCGACCTCGTGGGCCGGCTCGACCCCGGAGCCCTGCCCGCGAACCTGGCTGTGGTGCTGGTCCACGCCGTGAACCCGTGGGGCATGGCCTGGTGGCGGCGGCAGAACGAGCACAACGTCGACCTCAACCGCAACTGGCGGCGCGATGATGTCGAGCCCGTGCACAACGACGCCTACGACGAGGTGCACGCGCTCGCCTGCCCGGACACCCCGAGCATGCCGGAGCTCGACCAGCTGCTCAGCTTTGCTGCGGAGCTCGTCGCGACCCGGGGCGTCGTGTGGCTGCGCGATGCCCTCACCGCCGGCCAGTACCGCCACCCCGACGGTCTGCACTTCGGTGGCGACCGCACCGAGGAGTCGAACCGCACGCTCGAGCACATCGTCCGCGAGCACCTCTCCGGGGTCGAGCGGCTCTTCACGATCGACCTGCACACCGGTCACGGTCCCCGTGGTGAGGCCACCGCGCTCTCAGACGCGCCGCCGGGCAGCCCGCAAGACCGCTTCCTGCGGGAGGCGCTCCCGCACGGGCGGGTCGAGCCGACGGTCGACAACCCGGACGCGACCACCGGACGCAAGTCCGGCCAGATCGCCAACGGGATCCGCCACCTGCTGCCGGACGCCACCTGCTATGCCACGTCGCTCGAGATCGGCACCGCCAGCGACGAGGAGCAGATCATCGCCACCTACCAGGAGCAGTGGGTTCACCGCCGGGGCGACCAGCGCGACCCCGCGCACGCCGCTGCGGTCTGGCGGTACCGGTGCTGCTTCACCCCCGATGATCCCGAGTGGGAGCGACAGGCGCTCGCGATCGGGGCCGCACAGCTCGACTCGGCGCTGCACGCGGTGTCGGCGTGGACGTGAGCTACCGCCGCGGCACGCTGACGCGCGCGGCGGGGACCACCATCGGGTCGGAGCGGTCAGCCGTCGGAGGTGTGAGTCGCCCGGCGGGGGTGTGAGTCGGGCAGCCGAGCGCGAGAGGTCAGCGTTCGAGAGCGGCGGCGAGCCGCTCAAGCGTGCGGCTCATGGTCTGGCGGTTGCGCTCCGCCCGGTCCACCACCCCTGACAGCTGCTGGCTGACCTCGAGCACGGACTCGGGGCGCAGGTCCTCGGTCCACTCGGTCACCCGGCATCCCTTCTCGGTGGGCTCGATGCGGTAGCCCCAGGTGGAGAAGTGGAAGTCGAACATCGAGCACTCGAAGGCGAAGGCGCGACCGGGATCGGCCTCGATCACCTTGCCCTGTGTCGTCCACTCGTGCTCGCCGTTGCGGTTGTGTCCGTCGAAGACCGCACCAACGACCGGTCCGTCGAAGCCTTCGTGCCACTCGCACGCGAAGCACTCCTCGGACCACTCGCCCATGCGGGTGACATCGGAGATGGCGGCGTAGACCGCCTCGGGTGACGCGGCGATCTCTCTGGTGACCTCGATTCGCTCTCCCACGCCGCTGATTCCAGCACACCGCGTCGTGTCCGGCACACCGGCGGCGCACCACACGCGGTCGGGCGCGCGGCCATCGTCTGCAACGCCCGTCGTCGAGCCAGCGTGCCCATGGTGGCCATCCAGCTGGGTGCGTCCGATCCGGCCGCGCCGGGGAGCGGAGCTGCGGGCGTCAAGGCGACAGCTGCACCTCGGCGTGGTGCGCGAGGGGATCGTCGGCGTGGCGGCCGACGGTGATGCGATGCCGACCCGTCGGTCGCCGCCACGCCCGGCGCGACGCGTCGCGGGTGGCGAGCCGATCGATCGGCACCCGGATCTCGACGTCAGCCTCCCGTCCGGCCGGAACCTCAACGCGCGCGAACCCCACCAGGCGCCCCGGCGCGTCAGGGTCCGGGAGCTCGGCGTAGACCTGCACCACGTCGGCACCGTCGCGATCACCGGTGTTCCGGAGCGTGCCCCGCACGATGATCTGCGAGCCCTCCACCTCCACCGCCACCCGGTCGAGCTCGAAGGACGTGTACGACAGCCCGAACCCGAACGGGAAGGCGGCCCTCCGTCCAGTGCGGGCCAGGTGCCACCAGCCGTGCCAGCGGTCGTAGCGGAAGCGGGTGGCCTGCGGCTCGAAGGGCGGGAGGTCCGCTTCGTCGACCGGCACGCTGAAGGGCAGCCTGCCGGAGGGGTTGACCGTGCCGAGCAGCACGTCGGCCAGGCCCGGTCCGGCCTGACACCCGCCGTACCAGGCTTGGACCACCGCGGGGACCGTGTCGAGCCACTCCGTGCAGACCACCGCACTGCCGGCCTGGATCACCACCACGGTGCGCGGGTTCGCCGCGGCGACGGCGCGGATCAGATCGACGTCGGCGTCGTGCAGGCGCAGCGAGGCCCGATCGCCACCGCGGCTGAACCCTTGCGGTCGTTCCGAGATCCGAGTGGGCTTCGAGGTGGCTGGCAGCTCGGCGAGGACGCGGCGGTACCGCTCGACGACCTCGGGTTCGTCCTCCGGTGGGAACAGCACGCTGAGCGACGGGTCGGTCTCGCCGATGTACTCGCCCTCGTCGAGATACGTGTAGCCGACCACCACCACCGCTGCGTCAGCGCCTGCGGCGAGTTTCGCGGCGCGCGACACATCATCGCCGTCGTCGTAGAGCACCTCGTCGAGCGCTGAGCGCAGGCCGTCGAGCACCGTGTGGCACTCGAGGTCCCACACGTCGCTGGATCCCCCGTCGCCCAGGTTCACCGTGTCGGCCAATCTGCCGATCACCGCCAGTCGGAGGCCGTCGGCTGCGAGGGGAAGCACCGGGGCGCCGGCAACCGGCTCGTTGCGCAGCAGCACCACCGATCGTGCGGCGACCTCGCGGGCGAGCGCCCGATGCTCGGGTGCCCCGAGCACGTCCCTGCCGGGCGCGGGTGCGGAGAGGATGTCGTCGAAGTGGAGCAGGGTGGCGACGAGACGGGACACCGCGGCATCCACGTCGGCCCAGGCGAGCTCCCCCCGCTCGAGTGCGTCGGGTAGGTGCTGGGCTCGCACCATCCGGTAGGGCATCTCCACGTCCAGTCCGGCGGTGACGGATCGGACGGCGTCGCGCAGGCCGAAGATCCAGTCGCTGATCACGAACCCTTGGAAGCCCCACTCGTCACGCAGCACCCGGGTCAGCAGCTCGTGGTTCTGTCCGCACCACTCGCCGTTCACGGAGTTGTACGCGGACATCACCGACGCTGCGCCCTCGTCGAGGATCCGGCGGAACTGCGGCAGGTACACCTCGTGCAGCGCCACCTCGTCCACCTCGATGTCGACCGAGAACCGGGCGTTCTCCATCGAGTTGCACGCGAAGTGCTTCACGCACGCCATCACGTGCCGCTGCAGGCCCCTGGTGAGCGCGGCGCCCATCTCGCCGACGTGGTGCGGGTCCTCACCGTAGGTCTCTTGCGCCCGTCCCCACGCCGGGTGCCGGAGGACGTTCACGCAGACCGCGCCGGTGAGGGTCGCGCCCACGGCCCGCAGCTCCCGACCGATGGCGTCACCGACCCGTTCCTCCAGATCCGGATCCCACGTCGCACCCCGAGCCATCGACACCGGGAAGCAGGTGCCGTTGCCCACCACCGCGCCTCGCGGCCCGTCCGCGAAGGCGATGCCGGGAAGGCCGATCCGGTCGACGCGCGCCGCCATGAACGGTGCCTGGTGATAGCCGTCCCGGCCGAGGAACGCGAGTCCCTCCCACGTGGGCGCGTCGCCGTCCAGGCACCACAGCCGCTCCTCGGGGGTCATGGCGGCGACCAGCTCGCGTGCCGCACGCTGCGGTGGTGTGCCGGCGGCGACGGCGGCGCGTGCCTGGTCGAAGGTCGTGATCGTCATCGGGCTGTACCCCTCTCACGCTCAGCTGGTGCGCCACCCGATCGGGCGGGTGCGAGATGGCCGGGACTCTAGGTCGACCGCTCGAGCGGGCCGAGCCGCGCAGCCCGACCAGCTCGGCGACCACTCTGGCGAGGAGCGCGCCGAGCGTGAACCCCCCATCGCGCCAGAGTCGGTGCACGCCCACGGTTCGGGACCGCTGCCCTGCCTCATCGAGCACCGGTGACCGACGGACAGGTCGGAGGGCCCTACCCCGTTCCGTGTCGGGCTTGAGAACCTGCTCTCATGGACCGCCCGGCAGGCAGGTGAGAGACGATGG
>JBBFLY010000072.1:0-14334 GCA_037478855.1 Acidimicrobiales bacterium
GGCGGGCGTTCGGGGGCGGGCGTTCGGGGGCGGGCGTCACGAGACACCCTCGGGTGTTGTCTTGTTCCGTCGAGCTGTCGGGGGTAGTGATGTCCCCCGTGAGCGATGCGGTGCCGGATTGGAAAGCGCGACCCGGAGGCCCCGAGTACGAAGCGGTCCGGGGGCGACTGGTCGACGCGGCGGAGGCGATCGTGCGGGAGCAGGGGGTCAACGCCCTCCGCCTCGACTCGGTGGCGGAGGCGGTCGGTCTGCACCGCTCGTCGGTCTACCGGTACTTCAACTCGAAGGAGGAGCTGCTGACCGCAGTGGTCGCGCAGTCGGCGCTGCGACTCCGCCGGAAGATCGTGCGCAAGCTGGGGCGGGACGCCCCGCTGGAGCGCTTCCTGGCCGAAGGCTTGGCGATGGCGCTCGCCGAGCTCGTCAACGACCCCGTGCACCAGTCGCTGCTCGCACCGTCGACCACCGCGGCGATGGCCCGCGCCGGCAGCCGGGCGCTCACCGCCGGCATCCGCCCGCTCCTGGACCCGGTGTTCGAGCTCGCGGCGGACCAGGGCCTGCTGCGGGAGGGGGTCACACCCGAGGACGCCTCACGCTGGCTGCGCATCGTGGCATCCGGTCTGCTCTGCTCACCCGAGGTGCTCCCCAAGCGGGCCGAGCTGGTGCGGCTGCTCGAGCTGATGCTGGTCCCCGCACTGCTGGCCCCCGAGCCGCGAGCGCGGCGGGTGCGGCCCGGCACGACCCCTCACGCGCGGTCGCGCACCCGGGGCGGCTCGCCCTCCTCGAGCGGCTCGCCCCCGTCGGACGCATCGCCCTCGGCAGGCCGACTTCCCTCGTAGAACTGCGCGTACCATCGCCGAAACTCGGCGATCGGCCCGTCCCCCCGCACCAGCACCGGCCGCTCCCGGTAGGACATGTCGCGCCAGATCGGCACATCGGCCTGCAGGCCGTAGGGGCCTGTGACCTGCAGGATCAGATCCTCGGCCGCAGGCTCGACCTCGCGAGGGAAGTAGAAGTGCCACAGCAGGCGGCAGGTCCCGCGATCGATGGGGGTAGTGGTCGCCACGATGGTCATCAGCGACGGGAACCGCAGGATCGCCACACCCGGCCCGTAGGAGTGACGGGTGAAGGAGAGACCCTCGCCAAGCGACTCCTCGACCCAGGAGATCGGCCCGTCGAAGTGGAACGCCGAGCGGTCTCGCGGGACGACATCCTTTCCGTGCACGTAGCGGAAGTGGGCGTAGTCGACGTTGTTCTCGGCCATCTCCTGCAGTGCGGCCACCAGCTCGAACCGCCAGACGTGGGCGTCGCTCCAGGCCGGATCCGAAGCCTCGGGCACCTCGGGCAGCTCATAGTCGGGGAGCGCGTCGGCTGCGTGGTACCAGAAGTAGACGATGCCGTGCGCCTCGTGCACCGGATAGCTGCGCACCCGGGCCCGGGCGGGGATGCGCGCGTCGCTGTAGGGGATCCGCACGCAGCGACCGGCCCCGTCGTATTCCCAGCCGTGGTACGGGCACTTGACGCACTCCCCCACCACTCGACCACCACCGAGGTGTGCGCCCAGGTGCGCACAGTGGGCGTCGAGCACCCGGGCGGCACCCCGCTCGTCACGCAGCACCACCAGCTCCCGATCGACGAGGCGGGTGGAGACCAGGTCACCCGGCTCGAGCTCGTCGCTCCCGATGATCGAGTACCACCCGTTTGGCACCGGCAAGACGTGCGAGCGAGGGGGAAGCGACGACTCGATGCGGCGCCTGGGGGATCGGCCGCCACCGGCGAGCGCTTCCCTGACCCTGCCGAGGTCGGGCAGGGCGACACCGTTGATCCGGCGGTAGAGGCGCCCTGCGGCGGTGTCGTCGGGAACCGCGGCTCCGGCGGGCGCCGACGGGGCGGGTGTGGACACGTCGTTCATCATGGTCACCTCGGATGCAGCCGTTGCCGTGTCGCTCCTCGGTCGAGCGACCGCGCTGCCCAGTCCCTCTTCTACCACCGCCACCACCGCTAGCAAAGACGTTCTTGTGATCTGTCTCGTCTCCTGGCCGTCCGATCCCTCCACGCGGGCCCGACGACGTGGTGGGGGGCGGGTCGGATCTGGGAGGATCTGCCGGTGGAGCAGCAGCTGCCCGAGCCCCGCATCACCCGATGAACCTCGGGGACGCCGCGCGCCGCGTCCACGACCCCGACGGCGAGGCGCTGCACGCGGCAGCACCCGCCCGAGCGACCGTCTCCCAACGGATCGGTCCACCGCTGCCCTCCGTCCGGCCGACCGGCGCGCCATCGTCGTTCCACGTCCTCGCGAAGCCCACGGGGGCGATCTGCAACCTCAACTGCAGCTACTGCTACTTCCTGTCCAAAGAGGCGCTGTACCCGGGCGACCGGTTCCGCATGACCGACGACGTGCTCGACGCGTACATCCGTCAGCTGCTCGAGGCCCATCAAGCACCCGAGGTCACCATCGCCTGGCAGGGCGGCGAGCCCACCCTCATGGGCGTGGAGCTCATCCGACGCAGCCTGGAGGCGGTCGAACGCCACCGCCGACCCGGGCAGCGCATCACCCACACCATCCAGACCAACGGCACGCTGCTCACCGACGAGCTGTGCGAGCTGTTCGCGGCGAACGACTTCCTGGTCGGCATCAGCATCGACGGACCCCGGGAGCTGCACGACGCGTACCGGGTCGACAAGCGGGGTGAGCCGACCTTCGACCGGGTGCTTCGCGGCCTGGAGCTGCTGCTCGGCCACGGCGTGGAGGTCAACGTCCTGTGCACCGTGCACGCCGCCAACCAGTCCCACCCTCTCGAGGTCTACCGGTTCTTCCGCGACGAGCTGGGGCTGCGTCACCTCCAGTTCATCCCGATCGTCGAGCGCGACAACGAGACGGGCTTTCAAGAAGGCGACCGGGTCACCGAACGGTCGGTCGACCCCGAGGCGTGGGGGCGGTTCCTGATCGGGGTGTTCGACGAGTGGGTCACCCACGACGTCGGTGAGGTGTTCGTCTCCCACTTCGACGCCGCGCTCGCCTCCTGGCTCGGTGCGCCCCCAGCACTGTGCATCTTCCGCGAGACCTGCGGTGACGCGCTCGCCCTCGAGCACAACGGGGACGTCTACTCGTGCGATCACTTCGTTGAGCCCGACCACCTGCTCGGCAACATCACCACCACACACCTGCTCGAGCTGGTGGCGTCCCCGAAGCAGCGGCGCTTCGGTGAGGCGAAGCGGGCGGGTCTGCCCGCGCACTGTCGAGGCTGCGAGGTCCGCTTCGCCTGCCACGGGGAGTGCCCGAAGAACCGCTTCACTCTCACCCCCGACGGCGAGCCCGGACTCAACTACCTCTGTGCGGGCTACAAAGCGTTCTTCCGGCACATCGACGGGCTGATGCGGATCATGGCCGACCTGCTGCGCGACGGCCGCGCCGCCAGCGAGGTGCGCAACGTGCTCGCCGCGGCCCCCCGCAACGGCCCCTGCCCATGCGGCAGCGGTCGCAAGGCAAAGCAGTGCCACCCGGTGCGCTGAACCTATCCGACGGCTGCAGACGGTCTCAGCCCTCGCTCGCGGCCGTGTGCGCCTCGGTCGCGGCGATGTCGGTCTCCCGATACGACGCGAGCAGCTCGCGCTCTTCCTGCGCGTCGGGGAAGTAGAGCCACACCAGCGCCGCGCCGAGCGCCACCGACGCCGCACCGATCAGATACGCCCAGGTCTGGCCGTCGACGAAGGCCTGCCTGGCCGAGCTGACGATCTGATCGGCGTACTGGGGAAACTGCTTCGCGATGCCCTCCGCTCCGGCGAAGGACTTGGTGAGCTGGGCCCGCACGCTGTCGGAGACCTCACCCGCCTGCGGCGAGCCTTCGATGGCCCCGGTCGCGGCACGCAGGTAGCCGGCCGTGAGCAGTGCACCCATCGCGGACTGCATGATCGCCCCACCGAGGTCGCGCTGGAGATCCGCTGCACCCGACGCCATGCCCGCGCGGTACACCGGCACCGAGCTGGTGAGCGACCGTGACGCGGGGGTTCCGGCGAGGCCCACGCCCGCGGCGACCAACACGTACGCGCCCCCCACCGGGAGATAGGAAGAACCCGGTCGCCAGAACAGCACCATCACCAGGAAGCCGACCAGGATGAGCGAGTAGCCGGCGAACAGCGTCAGTCGTGACCCCCTGGTCTCCACGAGCCGTGCCGAGACCGGCGCCAGCAGCACCATCACCATCGCGGCGGGCACGATGGCGAGTCCCGCTTCCACCGTCGAGTAGCCGAGCACGTTCTGCACGTACTGCTGCCCGACGAACATGGCACCCATGAGCGCGCCGAAGACGATCGTGCCCGCGCAGGCTGCCACCCAGAAGACCCGTCGCGAAGCGACCTGCAGGTCGAACAGCGGATTGGCGGCCCGTCGCTCCCGCCACACGAAACCGGCCAGGGCCACGACACCGACGAGGAAGAGCACGGCGCTCAGCCCCACCGAGTCCGGCACGACGATGAAGTTGATCGCAAGGATCGTCGCCCCGATGGTGACGACCGACAGCACGCCGCCCAGGTTGTCGACTGGCTCGGTGGCCTCTCCCACGTGGCTGGGGAGCAGCACGATCGCCAGCGGGACGATCGCCACGATCAGCGGAACCGTCAGCAGGAACACCGATCCCCACCAGTACCGCTCGAGCAGGAACCCACCAGCGAGCGGGCCGAGCGCGGCGACAGCACCACCCGATGCCGACCACAGCGCGATGGCCCGGGTGCGTCCGGCGCCGGACCACAGCGCGGTGATCAACGACAGCGTCGTCGGGTACGCCATGCCGGCAGCGAGGCCTCCGATGAGCCGCGCACCGATCAGCACCTCGACCGTCGGCGCCCATGCTGCCGCCAGACACGCCGGGAGCGACAGGAGGGTTCCCGCCAACAGCAGCTGCTTGCGGCCGTAGCGGTCGCCCACGGCGCCGAGCCAGAGGACCGACATGGCCAGGCCAAGCGAGTAGCAGACCGCGACCAGGTTGAGCTCCGTCTGGGAGGCGCCGAACGCCACGCCGATGCTCGGCAACGCGACGTTCGCGACCGCCAGCGGCAGGTTCGCCACCGCGGCGACGACGATCAGCAGCGCCAGGATCGAGCCCTGCCGGGGCGGGGCCGTGGTGGAGGCCATGGGCTCAGGCGGCATTCCGGCTGTGCGAAGGGCTCGTCGCCCGGACGCGGTCACGGCGCCTAGCTTTGCAGCACAGCGACCGCAGCGTGTGCGCTCCCGCAGCCGAAGCGAGCACCACCCCCGGCGGCCCGGTCCGGGCATCGAGGTTGGGCCACCGGCTGCAGCGTCGTGGCGCGACGATCCGGTTCACGGGTCGGGAGGCAGGTGCAGGTACCGGCGGGCGAACGCGTCGAGCCAGCGGGCGGTTGCGTCGTCGCCGGCGGCGCGATCGCGGATCGGGCTGCGATCCATCGCGGTCACGCGGTCGGGATCACCTCGACGACGCACCTGGAGCCGGGCGCGCGCGAGGCGCTCATCGAGGGTGAGCAGCCTGGCGTCGAGGACCTCTGCGAGCGCGACGTAGAACGCGTCCCAACCACGTGAAGTCACCTTCGCGTTCGATCTCCCCGAAGACCCGCCCCACGATGTCGACCGTCGACCCCTCATAGCACTTCGGGTTCGTGACCAGGCGCTCGTAGTCTGCCCCTCGCCCGAGCTTCGGACGAGGTCGGTCGGCTGTCCACGGACGAAGTACCGCTCGTTGAACCAGCCGGTGGGGTCCGGCTGCCATCCCTGCTCAGCCATCGCTTTCTCTCGAACTGGTCCACGGCAGGGGTGCGGACCCGCCGTGACATCGTTCGGCCGCGCATGCGGACCGGACAGGCTCACGCCATTCCCTGGGCCGGTGAACGATCACGAACACCTGCGGTGGCAGCCGCAAGGGCGTCGGTGGATCGCGACCCCGCCGATCGCTCTACGCTGCGACCTGTCACAGCGGGCTGCGACCTGGCAGGAGAGACCGCACCGGGAGGGTGACGGCATGACCGACGTGTTGGCCGACCTGCGCCGCCGGGGCCTGCTGCCGCCGGCGACCGATGCCGTTCCGGTGCGCGCCCCCGGACCGGAGCCCGACGCCGACCGGCGCCGCGACGCCTCCCGCGGTGCGCTCATCGGCGGTGCGGTGGGCGACGCCCTCGGGCGCCCGGCCGAGGGCCGGTCCCGGGAGCGGGTGCGGGAGCTGTACGGCGAGCTGCGTGACTTCCAGCCGTGGCGGGGCTGGCAGGAAGGGCCCGTGGGCACGATCACCGACGACACCCAGCTCACGGTCTGCGTCGCCGACTGGCTGCTCGCCAGCGGCGGTGGTGAGCCCGACCCGGCGGCGCTGGCCGAGGCGATCGTGGCCTGGCTGCCCGAGGGCCGGGGCAAGGGTCAGACCTGCACCGAGGCGGCCCTGCGGCTCCAGGAGGCGATCCCGTGGCAGTGGGCCGGGTTGGCCTCAGCCGGCAACGGGGCGGCGATGCGGGTGGCCCCGGTGGGCCTCGCCTATCGGGGGGATCTCGACCGGCTCCGCCGGGTGGCGGCGCTCAGCGCGGTGGTCACTCACGCCCACCCCATGGCGGTCGCCTCGGCGGTGGCCCAAGCGTGGCTCGTGGCCCGCCTGGTGCTCACCGCTCCCGGCACCCTGGAGGTGTCCGGCCTGCTCCGCGACCTGGCAGGCGTGCTCGCCGACGTGGTCGACCCGGGCGAACCGGAGCGCAAGCCCGACGCCGACGACCGGCCGGTGCGCCTGGTGGACCGGCTGGTCGAGGTCGGGGACCACCTCGGTGACCCGCCGGAGGAAGCGTTCGACCACTTCTACAACGGCGCGTTCGTGCTCGAGAGCCTCCCGGCGGCGCTGTGGTGCTTCCTGCGCACCCCCGAGGACCCCGAGGAGGTGATCGTCACCGCCGTCAACGGCGGGCGCGACGCCGACACGGTGGCGGCCATGGCCGGGACGCTGGTCGGCGCCTACCTGGGCGACGAGGCCCTGCCGGCGCGCTGGCGGGGCGACGACCTCGAAGACGGCGAGCGGCTGCGGGACCTGGCCGACGCCCTGTTCGCCCTGGCCGAGGGTCCGGCGGCGCCGACGACAGCAGCGCAGGACTGAGGAACCCGCCGCCCCTCGGATCGGTGGGATCCCGGGGATCCCGGCCGGGGACGCATCATGCGGCCCGGCCCCGGTCGAGCACGAGGCGGGCGGCCCGCTCGAGGTCGTCGGCCCGCCAGGGTGGCCGGTCGTAGCGGAGCCGGCCGTGCAACCGGTCCCGCCAGGCGGCAGGCACGGCGGCGGCCCCCCAGTGGGCACCGACCAGCGCGCCGGCGATGGCCGCCACGGTGTCGGTGTCCCCACCGGCGCGCACGGCCCGCTCGATCGCCAGTCGCAGGTGCGCAGCGGGTGGGTCACCGTCGGGCACCCCGGTCTGGGCGATGGCCGCCAGCGCGGCCTGCAGCGCCGCAACCACCCAGCCGTTGGGGGTGAACGCCTCCGGGGGCTCGGTGCGGCAGGCTTCGAGCCGTGCGGCCCACACCGGGCGCCGGGCGGGGTCGAGGTGGTCGAGCCCGGCCGCCACCAGCCCGACCCAGTCCGGGGGTGCACCGCCGGAGCCGTCGAGGGCCCGGGCGACGGCGATGCTCCACAGCACGCAGGCGTCGACGGCGTCCGGATGGGGGTGGGTGAGCGCGGAGAGCCGGGCGGCCAGGTCGGCGACGGTGTCGAGGTCCGCGCTGGCGAGGCCGACGACGCCGGTGCGCATGAGGCTGCCGTTGCCGGCGGCGTCGGGGTGGGCCACCTGGTGGGCGGCGGCCGCGGCGGCGAGCCCGGTGCCGTCGCGTCGTGCCCGCTCGAACACCGCCCTGGTCTGGACGCCGACGTCGGCCGGGTCGCTGTCGTACCAGGCGACGAGCGCGGCCTCGATGCGGGCCAGCGGCTCGCCGTCACCCCGGGTGAGGCCGTCGAGGACCGCTGCCGCCTGCTGGGTGTCGTCGGTCCACTCCCCCGGTGCCCACCCGAACGGCCCGCCGCCGGTCATCGCCAGCGGGTGATCGGCCGGCAGTGCCGGGCCGAACTCGTGGGGCGCGCCGAGCGCGTCGCCGGCGGCCGAGGCGAGCACCACGCCGGCGGCTCGGTCCGGGTGTCGGGGGTGGGAGACGGGCTTCACCGTCATGGGGCGGCGATCCGGGTCACGGGTCGGGAGGCAGGTGCAGGTAGCGGCGGGCGAACGCGTCGAGCCAGCGGGCGGTTGCGTCGTCGCGGTCGACGACCTGGCCCCAGGTGCTCACGACCGCGTCGAGCGGCCAACACAGCAGTCGGGGTCCGCGGTCGACGAGGACGCGGCGGTAAGCGGCGAGGGGCCGGAACCCGGCCGGCCCGCCGGAGGCGTCGGGGTCGAACGACGGGGGGAGATGGTGGCAGTGCATTCGATGGCATCAACGATCAGCACCGGGCAAGGGTCCTCTCAGCTCCTCGAACGCCTCGAGCACCTCAGCTCGGCTGATGGTGGATGGCCGGCGCCGGGTGCGCCCCGGCCACTCCTGCACGGCCAGCCTGGGGCGCGAGCCGGGTCGCCTCGCGCCCCAGCAGGTCGGGAACGCTGATGCCCGCCTGGCGGCGCGTCGCACGAGCGCCTGGTACACCTCGTCATCGGGGTCGCGGATTCGGAGTCCCTCAGACACAGCTCCACCCGTCCATGCCTACCTGCAGGATACGTGTGGCGGGCACATCTCAGGAGCGTGGCGGGCACATCTCAAGAGCGGCGCAGTCCCCGAACCCGCCGCGGGCGCGAGGGGTGCTCGTCGGGGTCGAGGCGGAACGCGGCGAGGTGGCGCAGGGCTCCGTCCCACTCGAGTCCGACGCCGGTCACCGTGGGGGCCTCGAGGAACAGGTCGGTGCCGAGGTCCACGCCCGGTTGGCGGGCCACGTCGGCGGCGGCCACCTCGGCCAGGAAGACCCGGACATCCTCGGCGGACACCTCGCCCTCGGTGGCGAGGTCGAGCGTGTCGAGGGCGTAGCCGTTGACCAGCCCCTCCCAGAACGCGGTGAGGGTCTCAGGCCGGTCGAACAGGTCGAGGGCCTCGATGCGGTCGCCGACGGCCACGACCACACCCACCTGGTCCTCCACGGGCTCGAGCGAGGCCACCGTGTCGGCCAGGTCGGCCCGGCGGTGCTCGAACAGGTCGTCGAGGGCGGCCGAGGGGGACGCGACCTCGAAGCGGTGCTCGAGGTGGGCGACGCGCTCCCACACGCCGGCCTGGTCGCTCGTGCGGCGCCGGGCACGTCGTGCCGAACGGGCGACGCTCGAGGTCTTGTGCTTGCGCAGCGACGACGGGGAGTGCTGCGGGGCGAGCCGGGTGGCGGCCGGTGCGCCCCAGCGGCCGGCCTCGACGCAGCTCACGGGGATCTCGACGGTGTGGCCGGCCCCGACGAGCACCGACACGTTGAGCGTGCGGTTCTGCTTGGCGCCGAGGATGTGCTCCCCCTCGACGAGCAGCACGGGCAGCGGGGCGCGGTTCACGGCACGCAGCTCGGACACCTCGGCACCGGAGTCGAGCTCGGTGAGCTCCAGCAGGTCCCGCTCGAACGCGACCGGGCCCGGCAGGTAGGCGGGCGCAGCGGTGCCGGCGGTGTCGGTCGAGGGCTCATCGGCCGACACCGCCGGGGTCCCGTCGGTGACGGCTGCGCGGCCGGGGTGAGCAGGGGGAACAGGGTCAGCGCGCCCCGCTGCACGGGTTGGCCAACACGGACATCGAGGGTGAGCATGGTGATCCTCCTTCGGTCACCATCTGGTACGCCCCCGCCGTGACAGCACCATGGGTGCGTCTGGGCTGATCGGGTCCGCTCTGTCACCTGGCGCGCCTACCGTCCGGGGCTGACCACCTTTCCGTCAACCACGGGCATCGGATGCGGACGGGACGAGGAGGATCGACGATGCAGGTACCCCAGCCGATGCAGGTCCCGCAGGACTGCGACGCCGAGCCAGGCAGCGATGAGTGGTGGAACCACCTGGCAGCCCTGCAGCGGGCGGCGGACGCCATCGCGCAGGAGCTGGCCCAGGTGACGATGCTGCTGCGCTCGATCGGGTCAGACACCGGGCTCGACGTCGCCGACCTGCTTCGCCCGGATGACCCGCTCCCCCCGGGTGACGGCGCGCTCACGGCCGCCTACCGTCGGGCCCGTCCGGCGCACCTGCGCCGGTGCTGAGGAGAGTCGTCATGCTGCTCGCTATCGCCACCGTCGGGACCCAGGACCTCCAGCACCAGGAGTTCGAGAGCTTCGGCGAACGGCACGGGCTCGGACCGAAGCCCTGGGTGAAGGCGCGGGACCTCGCGGACCTGCTCAAGGCCGAGCTCGACGCCGCCGGCGACACCGAGCGGGCGAAGCGGTTGCGGACCTACTTCGGGGATGAGGTGGTCCGCAACGGCCCCTGCTTCGAGGAGCTCGACGCCCGAGCGCCGGGCGAGTGGGCCCTCGCGCTGCTCGCCACCGACCAGCCGGAGTCGACCCCGGAGACGTATCGGGCCTCCGACACCATCGGCATCGCCCGGCTGCTCGCCGAGGCGTTCACCGTCCTACGCCCGAAGGTGCCGGTGCTCGGCCCCTTCGCGATCACGGCCCAGCCGGCGAACCTCAGCGAGGAGCTCGACCACCAGATCTCGACGGCGATCGAGACGGCGGTGCGCGAGCTCCGTGAGCAGGGCCGGACGGTGGACGAGCTCGTGGCCCTCACCGTCGGTGGCACCCCGGCCATGCGCGTGGCGACCGAACGGGCCGTGGCGCTCAGACCCGTGCCGTCGCGGGTGCTGCTGCCGGATCCCGACACCCGTGGCACCCACGACCGCGCTCTCACCCGACTGCTGATCGCCGACGTGGTGCGTGCCCGGATCGAGCACGGAGTGCTGGACGCGGCGCGGGCCGCCCGCTTCCGCCAGGCCCGCGACACGCTCGACACGCTCGGCGCGCTGGTCGAGCCGACGACACCCACCGGCACCGCCCGCGTCGCCTGCGACATCGGGATGCGCGTCCTCGACGGGGAGGTCCCCTGGGTCACGAACGCGATGCACGCTCAGGGTGGCATCCCGGATGAGATCTGGCAGCTCGAGCTGCGGCGCCGGGCTGATCCGATCGCGATGGCGCTGGCGGCGCGCATCGAGGAGGTCCGTCTCGCCGGGAAGGATCGGCGGCGAAGGGATGCCGCCATCGGGTGGGTGACGGTCGCCGAGCTGTTCCCGTTGCTGTGGGTGAGCCGTCGACTCACCGACGGGGAGCGGCCTGCTGATGTGGCTGCCGCGGGCGGGCACCTCCGCCGCCTGGCAGGAGCGTCGTGCGGCCGGTCGGACCGCAGGGTGCACCTCCCCGAGCCCGGCCGTGACGAACCGCAGCTGCTGGCGCGGGCCGCCGCCGACTGCGCCACCCGACCGTGCGGAGCCTGCCCCCTGCGGGCGGACCATGCCCTCGTCGACGACCGCGAGGGGGCGGAGCTGGCGCTGGCAATGCGCCACGGCTCGGGGGCCGCCCAGATGCTCCGGCTCCGCAACCGCTGGGTCCACGGCCTCCATCAGGAGGCCACCTCGGAGGCGGATTCCGCGTTCAGGGACGCGATCGCGAAGGCCCACCAAGCGATCCCCGGCTACCGCGGGAGCGACGGCGTCGCCGAGGGGCTCCGCTTCGTCTTCGAAGGACTCTGCGGGGCGCCGCCGCCCGTCGTGCTCGGCACCATCGCCAAGGTCGTCGCCGATGCGCTCAACCACCCTGACCGCTGACGGCGCGCTCCCCTCCCCGCGCCGACCCACCCGTAGTAGCGTCGGCGCCGTGGCGCATGGGCGGGGCCACACTGGGGCGTCCTGGCGTGCGCTTCGCAGCGCCGACGACGTGGCGCTGTGCCAGTGGCTCGAGACCGAGAACGACCCGGATCGACGGCGAGATGTGCGCCGGGTGCTGCTGGAGCGCTGGCGGCCCCTGTTGACACGACCGGCGCGGGAGCTGTGCAGCCGGTCAAGCGCCCTCGAGCCGTGCCGGTTCCCGGACTGCGACCGCGGCTGGTGCGCAGCGTTCGTCGAGACCGTGTTCGACGCCCTGGTCGGTCGTGAGGACTGCCCGGGTGGCACCGCGATCGACGCCGCCCGAGCACCCGACGCCAACCAGGAGACGCTGCGGCAGCTCGTTGCCCGCACGCAGGCCCGGTGGGAGGAGGTGCAGCGGGTCCGGCAACGGGCGATGGGACTCCCGCAGCGGGTGGACGCGTTCCTCAGGCAGTCGCCGCACCGCGCCTGCTTCCAGGCCCAGCTCGACGCGGTCCTCGCCGCGACGCCGGAGGTTCGCCGGCTCGAGATCCCCACCGATCTGCTGGTGTGGGCCAAGGCACTGTTCTTCGATGCCTGCCAACTGTCGAACCGCGAGATCGACCACCGGCGGGTGGCGCGCTTCGTCGCCCGTCACAGCGCCGAGCTACACCGCGCGCTGGACACCGACGAGCCCATGGAGGCGATCGGCGCGCTCGTCGACGCCGTCGACGCGTGCTTCCGGACCATGAACGAGCACCACTGCCTGATCTGTCGTTCGCCCGGGGAGCGACTCCAGGTGACCCGCGAGCTGCTGCGCCGGGTCGCGCGGGAAGCCAGCTCGGATCTCCTCACCGTCGTCGACCCGGCGCTCGTGACCGAGGACAACTGCGTCGAGGTCGCCGCAACCTGCTGGCAGCGGCTCGGGGGTGAGCCGCCCTGGTACGACCGCTACATCGCTGCCACCCGCCAGGCGAACCGCACGCAGGAGACCACGGACCTGTCGGAGAAACCAGACGACGCCGATGGCGCCGTCCCGGCGATCTGGGTTTGGGAGGATGAGCCCGAGGGGAGGTCGGACTGGTGAGCCATCCCGGTTTCGAGCTGCCGAGCGTCGAGTTCCCTCCTGGGTTGGTGGACCGCCGCGGGTTCCGGCTGCGACCGGGCTCCTCGGTGGCGGTGCGCACCGGACCCCACGCCGGCCTCGCAGGGGAGGTGGTGGCCTGGGCGGGTGACCGGGGTGTCGAGGTGCTCACCGACGACACGCTGGTCACGGTGGACCCCTTCGATCTCGAACGCACCGACAGCCGCCTCGATGCGCCGACGACGATCGGGCTGACCGTGGTCGAGCCCGAGCCGGTGCCGACCCTGCTGGTCGTGACAGTGGGCAACCGGGATCTCGTCGCCCGCCCCGACAGCGACTCGCCGCTGCCCGCCCCGGGGGACTTCCCCGTGGATCTGCACGCCCGGCGGCCGTCGGCCCGAACGCCCCGCACGTCGGCCCGGGCCTGGGGTGAGGCGTGCATCGCGGCGCTCGAGCAGCACCCGGCCGACGAACGACCGGGGCTCGTCGCCGAGCACCTCGATGCGCCGATCGTCGGGCGGGTGCTGCGGGAGGCGGCCCTGCCGGCGGTGCTCGACCGGGTGGTGTTCGTGGTGACCGACCAGGACCCGCCCCACCCGGATGACACCGTGGCCTTCGGTGAGCTGCTGCGCCTGTGGGTGGAGGCCACGGCATCCACCCGGGACCGCCCGATCCGCTCCATCGCTCCCCCGATCGTGTTGCACCACGCCCCCCACGTCCTGCAGGCGGTGGTCCACTTCGTCTCCGAGGCGCTGGTCCCGCTCGTCGCCGGGGTGGAGCGGATCGCCGTGGCCCGCAGCGGCGGCACTCCCGCCATGGGCTTTGGCACCCTGCTCGCGGCGCTCCACGCCGCTGGCCCCGACCGGACCGTGCGCGACATTGACATCCCGATCGACCAGCCGATCATCGAGATGGACGTTGGACCCGGCCACCCCCTCCACGGGCTGCGGTAGGCGCGGGGACGCGCCTGGGCGAACCGCCTTGGGTTCGTTGGAGGCTCGAGCTGTTGGTTTCCAACCCCGGCGGGGTCGACTGGTTGGGCAGCGTAGAACGCTGCTTCGAGCTCGGCTGGTGGTGTGTGGTCGCGGTGGCTGTGGAGCCGGTGCTCGTCGAGCCAGTGCACCCAGGTGAGGGTGGCGAGCTTGAGCTCGTCGACGTCGTCCCAGCCGGTGGCGTCGGGGCCTCGGACGCACTCGGCCTTGTAGAGCCCGTTGGTCGTCTCGGCCAGGGCGTTGTCGTACGAGTCGGCGACGGTGCCGATGCTGGGTCGGGCGCCGATCTCGTCGAACCGCTCGGTGAACCGCACAGACGTGAACTGGCGAGCCTGCGCGGTTTCAAGGGGTGAGGGTGGCTGGTCTCGGTGTGGGTGATGGTATGGCGGGGCAGGCGAGGATGCCTCTGGCTTCGAAGTTGAGACTGCGCGCATTCATGGGGTGAGGGTGGCTGGTCTCGGTGGTGATGATCGTATGGCGGGGCAGGCGAGGATGCC
>JBBFLY010000073.1:0-14187 GCA_037478855.1 Acidimicrobiales bacterium
GTGCCGGGCCCACGGCACGGCCGCCACCGTCGGACCGCAGCGGGCGCAGTCGACGCGCCGGGCGACGGCCACCACCTCGACGGTGGCGAACCCGGCGTCGAGATGCCGCCACGACCGCTCACCGTCGCCGTTGTCGAACCACGACGCCAAGGTGCCGCAGCGACCGCAACGGCCCCGCCGGCGCACCTTCGGGCGCACATGCACCCGCAGCACCGGCCGCTCACCCGCGACCACCTCGACACCCAAGATCACGACCTCACGGGTGAACCCAAGGATCGCTCGAAGTACCTTGCTGACGCGCACGTCGCCCCTTCCTCGCTGCCTGATCTCGACAGCTCGGAAGCTAGGGAGCGGGCGGCGTGCGCACGCGGACCACACCCCCGGCAGCGTCAGTTGAGCCCGAAGATGTCGTCGAGGCCGTCGCCGTTGACGTCGCCGAGAGCCGCGCTCTCGGTGTTCACGCAGCAGCCCTCGGCGAGTACGGCGGGCTGGAACACGGTGACCGTCAGCCATGGCGAACGCGGATGACCGCCGGTACCCGGGTGGAACGCGATGACGTACCGCGATCATCACGGCGACCACCACGAGCCCCCGGATCGGTCTCAGCCTGTCGCGCACCGTCATGACCCCCCACGTCGACGGGAGGGAGCCGATCGCTGACGCCGACGTCGGTGCCGGTAGGGGATCGGTGGGTCAGGCGGGGACGACCTGGAGCAGCCGATCGACGAACTCCCGTGCTCCCTGCTCGAGACGGGTTCGCTTGATCGTCATGCCGCCCAGCACCTCAGCACCCCTGCGCTCCATGATCCGGGTGAGCTTCTCCAACGTCCTGCCCGGATCGATCGCGTAGGTGCAGAACACGAAGCAGCGCTTGCCGTCGATCGGCGGGAACGACTCGAGTCGTGACGCACGGCCCGGCCGCTGCCCGATGAAGAACAGGCCGTCGACCCAGCCGCCCACCACCACCACATCGGCCAGCGCGAGCGCCTGATAGTCGATGTTGGTGATGGGGCACACGGTCGTGTCCACACCCTGCTCGAGGAGCAGCTCACCCATCAGCTCAGCAGCGCGCCTGGTGTTCCCCGTGAGGCTCTCGTAGACGATCACGACCTTCACGACCGGGACCATACACTCGTGCCGTGCCCACCTCGAAGCTCCGGCGCGCCCTCGCGTCCGCCGCGCTGGTGCTAACGCTCGCGAACGCATGCACACAGACCGACACCGACGCCACGGGTGCTGACGTCCTCACCCCCGACACCACCCCCGGGACCCCGCCGTCGCCCTCTGGGACCACCGCTCCCCCGCCCCCGACGACCCCCGCTGCCCCGCCCTCTGCCACACCCACGCCGTTGCGATCGGAGACGGCGGTGGTCGAACGGGTCGTCGACGGTGACACGATCACGCTGACCGACGGCCGACGGGTCCGACTGATCGGTATCGACACCCCCGAGAGCGTCGATCCCCGCCGGCCGGTGGAGTGCCTGGGCCGTGAGGCCTCCGCGTACCTGAAGCAGCTGCTGCCG
Source organism: Acidimicrobiales bacterium (assembly GCA_037478855.1). Classification (GTDB taxonomy): domain Bacteria; phylum Actinomycetota; class Acidimicrobiia; order Acidimicrobiales; family Acidimicrobilacustridaceae; genus Rhabdothermincola. Next base: position 1,524 of record JBBFLY010000073.1, read on the forward strand.
CCGGGCACCAAGGTGCGGCTCGAGCTCGACGTCGAGGTGCACGACCGCTACGGCCGCACCCTGGCCTACGTCTACCGCCTCTCCGACGGACTGTTCATCAACCTCGATCTGGCAGAGCAGGGCTTCGCCGAGCAGATGACCGTGCCGCCGAACGTGCGCTACGCCGAGCAGATCCGCGCTGCGGTGGCAGCGGCTCGAGCAGCAGGTCGTGGACTGTGGGGAGACGCGTGCCGCGCGGTGAGTGACGGTCGGTGACCCCGATGGCTAAGACGAGCGACCGCCACCTCCTCGTCGTGCACCACTCGCCGACCGCCGGCATCCGCGAGCTCACCGAGGCGGTGGTCGCGGGTGCCCGCACCGACGCGCTGGGGGGTGTCGAGGTCCGTGCGACGCCTGCGCTGGAGACCAGCGCTGACGACGTCCGCTGGGCGGACGCGATCATCCTCCTCACCCCCGAGAACTTCGGGTACATGAGCGGTGCCCTCAAGGACTTCTTCGACCGGGTGTACCCCGCGGTCATCGACGAGACCCGGGGCCGCCCCTACGCCCTCGTCGTCAAGGGCCGCCACGACGACGGCAGCGGAGCGACCACCAGCGTGCGCCGCATCGTGGCCGGGCTCGGATGGAGAGAGGTTCAGCCGCCGCTCATCGTCATCGGTGACGTGCAACCCACGCACCTCGAACAGGCAGCGGAGCTCGGCATGACCATCGCGGCCGGCCTGGAGCTCGGCCTGCACTGACCCTGCAGCTTGACCCGGACAGCCCTGCCACCTACACACGCGTGGACGCGACGGATGCCGGCACAGCGTGCGCGGCCGGCACGAGGATCGGAGGCTGGGGGACGTGACCGACATCGCGGCGAAGCTCGAGGAGATCGTGGGCGCCGAGAACGTCCTGACCGGAAGCGCCATCAAGGACGACTACACCCACGACGAGGCGCTCGGGGGCGTTCCCACCACGCCCGCGGCACTGGTGCTCCCAGGGAGCACCGCCGAGGTCGCCGCGATCCTCCGTCTCGCGAACAAGCGGCGCATCCCGGTGACCGCACGCGGGAGTGGGACGGGCCTCTCCGGCGCCGCGATCGCGCACCCGGACGGGATCCTGATCGCCTTCGACCGGATGAGCCGGGTGATCGAGATCGACACCGAGAACCACGTGGCGGTCGTGCAACCCGGTGTGCGACTCGAGCAGCTCGACGAGCTCACCCGCCAACACGATCTGGTCTATCCCGTCTACCCGGGTGAGTACTCCGCGAGCCTGGGCGGCAACGTCGCCACCAACGCCGGCGGCATGCGGGCGGTCAAGTACGGCGTCACCCGCCACCACGTGCTCGGGCTCGAGGCGGTGCTCGCCACCGGCGAGGTGATCCGCACCGGCGGGAAGTTCGTGAAGGCCACCACCGGCTATGACCTCACCCAGCTGGTGATCGGCTCGGAGGGCACACTGGCGATCGTCACGGAGGCGATCCTGAAGCTGTACCCCAGACCTGCCCACCAGGCGACCGTGCTGGCGCCGTTCACCACGCTGGAGCAAGTCACCGCAGCCGTCCCCCGAATCGTCGACAGCGGCCTCGGCCCCGTGATCCTCGAATACATCGACATGCTCACGATGAGCGCGACCTGCTCGACCTACGGCCTGGAGCTCGGCATCCCCCAGGAGGTCAAGGACACCGCGCTCGCCTACCTGGTGGTGATGATGGAGGGCGCACACGCCGACCGCCTCGAGGAGGACGTCGCCGCTCTCGCCGAGCAGCTCGCCACGCTCGGAGCGGTCGATGTCTACGTCCTGCCACCGGGTGCCGCCACCCAGCTCATCGAAGCCCGGGAGAAGGCGTTCTGGCTCGCCAAGGCGAACAACGCCGACGACATCGTCGATCTCGTCGTCCCCCGCGCCTCGATCCCGCAGTTCATGGCCAGGGTCGCCGAGCTCGCCACCGAGCACCAGGCGTGGATCGCGGGCTGCGGTCACGCCGGTGACGGCAACGTGCACCTCGGGGTGTTCCAGCCCGATCCCGAGGTGCGCTACCGGCTCATGCGGAACCTGTTCGCCGCGGGCATCGAGCTCGGCGGCACGATCTCCGGCGAACACGGCATCGGCACCGAGAAGAAGCGGTACTTCCTCGAGCTCGAGGACCCCGTCAAGATCGACCTCATGCGGCGCATCAAGGCGGCCTTCGACCCCAACGGCATCCTCAACCCCGGCAAGCTCTTCGACTGAGAACGGAACCAGACGTGAACGGTGCACAGGCTCTCATCCGCACACTCGTCGACGCCGGCGTCGACGTCTGCTTCATGAACCCCGGTACCTCCGAGATGCACTTCGTCGCGGCGCTCGACTCCGTGCCGGAGATGCGCGGGGTGCTCGGCCTCTTCGAGGGTGTGGTGACGGGGGCGGCCGACGGGTACGCCCGCATGACGGGGAGGCCGGCCGCGACGCTGCTGCACCTCGGATCGGGGCTCGGCAACGGCCTGGCCAACCTGCACAACGCGCGCCGGGCCCGCTCCCCGATCGTCAACATCGTCGGGGACCACGCGACCTACCACAAGCAGTACGACGCCCCTCTCGAATCCGACATCGAGACGGTGGCACGCAACGTGTCGGGATGGATCCACACCTCGCAGCACCCCGACCGGGTGGCCTCCGACGCCGCCCGCGCGGTGGCCGCCGCCTACGGACCGCCAGGACAGGTCGCGACCCTGATCCTGCCGGCTGACGTCAGCTGGTCCGCTGCGAGCGGTCCCGCCGCGCCGCTTCCCCGACCCCCTGCCCGGGAGGTCGACCCGTCGACCATCGAAGAGGTGGCCAAGGCCCTGCGGTCCGGCGAGCCCGCCGCGCTGCTGCTCGGCGGCACCGCCACGCTCGAGGCGCCACTGGAGGCGGCGGCGCGGGTTGCGGCAGCGACCGGCGCCAAGCTGCTCGCCGAGGTCTTCCCTCCGAGGGTGGCCCGGGGGGCCGGACGACCCGCGGTCGAGCGCCTCGGCTACCTCGCGGAGTTCGCCCAGCTGCAGCTGTCGGGGCTGCGCCACCTCGTCCTGGTGGGCGCCAGTGCGCCCGTCTCGTTCTTCGCCTACCCGGACAAGGCGAGCTACCTCGTGCCCAAGGGGTGCGAGCTGCACGTGCTCGCTGCGCCGGGCGACGATGACACCGCTGCGCTCCGAGCGCTCGCCGAGCTGCTCGACGCGCCGAGCGAGCCTCCGCGTCAGCAGCCCACCCGACCGGAGCCACCCAGCGGGGCGCTCACCGCCGAGAGCCTCGGCCGGGCCATCGGCGCCACCCTGCCCGAGGACGCCATCGTCTCCGACGAGGGACAGACCATGGGTCTGTTCGTCTCCGGCTTCACGGCGGGCGCGCCGCCCCATGACTGGCTGACGCTCACCGGTGGCGCGATCGGCCAAGGGATGCCGGTGGCGACTGGCGCCGCGATCGCGTGCCCGGGCCGCAAGGTCCTCTCGATCGAAGCTGATGGCAGCGCGATGTACACGTTCCAGTCGTTGTGGACCCAGGCCCGTGAAGGCCTCGACGTGGTGACGGTGGTGCTCTCGAACCGTTCATACGCGGTGCTCAACATGGAGCTCAACCGCGTCGGCGCCGAACCACCGGGGCCCCGGGCCCGAGCCATGCTCGACCTCACGAACCCGGAGCTGGACTTCGTCGCGCTCGCGAAGGGAGCGGGCGTCCCGGCGAGCCGAGCGGAGACCGCCGAGGAGCTGACCGAGCAGCTGGCCTGCGCGTTCGACGAGGACGGACCGCGCCTGATCGAGGCGGTGCTACCCGATCACCTCTGAGCCCCGGGGTCACCTCCGAAAACCCGGTCGTCAGCCCGGGCACCAGCGACACCGGCTGACCAGCAGCCCAACCTTCGGCCGGTGACCGGCCCGACTGGTCGCACCCCCACGCGCTGAGCAGATCGCGGCTCGTGCGGCGGATGTCACCTCACGCGATTGGCACATCGGCGTTACCCGTCGGTAACGTTCGTCATCGAACCGCAACATATGTGGGTTCCGCTCGGGCGCGGTCGCCCCTCACCGACCCCTGAGCCTCTCTCCCTCCGAGCTTGCGAGGTACCCCGACATGTCCCGACAACCCTCTTCGCGCGCGCTGGTCGCGACCTTCGTCGTGCTGGTGGTCATCGCAGCCGCTGGTGTGATCGCCGCTCAACCCGGCGATGCCGAGGTCGGCTCGGTGGCGACCGGCACCGACAACCCGACCGACACCGCGGCTCCCAGCGAGCCCGTGGTCGATGCCGAGCAGGTCCTCGCGTACGCACAGCGGCAGGCCGAACAGCATGCTGCCGCCGAGCAGGCCGCAGCAGAGCAGCAGCGCGCCGAGCTGCAAGCCGCGCTCGAAGCCCTCGCCGCGGCACAGGCCGAGGCGCAAGCCCGGGAGCAGGCGGCGGCGGAGGCTGCGGTCCGCGCCGAGCGCGACCGACAGGCCGGCGTCCCCCCGGACGAGTACTGGGACCGGATGGCGTACTGCGAGACCGGCGGCAACTGGAAGATGACCGGCTCGCGCTACAGCGGCGGAGTTGGCTTCTACAACGGCACCTGGGACGCGTGGGGCGGCCGGGAGTTCGCGCCTCTCGCCGGCCAAGCGACTCGCGAGCAGCAGATCATCGTCGCCAACCGGGTCGCCACCCAGGGCTACCACGGGCCACGGGGCTACGTGGCCCCGGTCGGCTACTCGGGCTGGGGGTGCACGAAGAAGATCGGCTACCCGTGAGCAGGCTCGCGGGCGGCTTCGACGGCTGACCGGACGAACGGCCGCAGCTCGAATGCTGCCGGCTTCGGACGGCGAGTCTCAAGCCAGTACCGCAGCGTGGTGTGCGGCCAGTTGTTGGTGACCTTGCCGTACTCGTTCTTGTACCAGCTGCGGCAGCCCGACTCCCACACCGTCTCGTGCATGGCCTGCTGCAGCTCGCGGTTGTACTCCGCCATCACCTCCGGGACGACGTCCACGCAGCTGCGCCCCACCCGCATCATGCGATCCAGCAGCCGCATGATGTAGTGGACCTGGCACTCGATCATGAAGATGATCGAGTTGTGGCCCAGGTTCGTGTTCGGCCCGTAGAGCATGAACAGGTTCGGGAAGCCGGACACGGCGATGCCGAGGTAGGCCTCAGCCCCCTCACGCCAAACGTCCTCGAGGGTGCGGCCGTCACGACCCTTCACCACCAGCGGTGCGAGGAAGTGCGTCGAGTCGAACCCGGTGCCGAAGATGATGGTGTCCACCGGCCGCAGCTTCCCGTCCTCGGTCACGATGCCCTCGCTGGTGATGTGGTCGATGGGGCTGGTCACCAGCTCGACGTTCTCGCGGGTGAGTGCCGGGTAGTAGTCGCTGGAGATGAGCAGTCGCTTGCAGCCCGCCGGGAAGTCAGGGGTGAGGGCCTCACGAAGCTCGGGGTCGTCAACGACGGACTCGAGGTAGCGCTTGGCGAGAACCTCGATCATCCGCCCCAGTCTGGAGTCGCGACGCATCATCGAGAACCGTGACTCGTAGCTCACGTACAGGAACGCCCGATAGAGACGCATCGCCCCGGGGACATCGCGGAACAGCTGCTTCGTGCGCTCCGAGTAGGGAGGATTGATCCGGGGGAGGATCCAGTTCGCGGATCGCTGGTAGACGTAGAGTTGCGCCACCTTCGGCGCGATCTGCGGGATGAACTGCACCCCGCTCGCTGCGTTGCCGATCACCGCCACCCGTCGGCCGGTGAGGTCGTGGTCGTGGTTCCACCGTGCGGAGTGGAAGGTCGTGCCCTCGAAGCGCTCGAGGCCCTCGATGTCCGGGACGAACGGGCGGTTGAGCTGCCCCAGACCCGAGACCACGACGTCGAAGCGTGATCGCTCCCCGGATCTGGTCTCGACGATCCACTCCCGGGACTCCTCTTCCCAGGTCAGGGCCGTGACCTCCGTGTTGCAGCGAAGGTGCGGCCTCAGCCCGTAGGCGTCCGCGCAGTGCTCGAAGTAGTCGAGGATCTCCGGTTGCGCTGCGAAGTGCTGCGACCACTCGGGCCACAGCTCGAACGAGTACGAGTACAGGTGGGACTTCGCATCGCAGCACGCACCGGGGTAGGTGTTGTCCCGCCAGGTCCCCCCAACGCCGTCGGACTTCTCGAAGATGACGAACGAGTCGATGCCGGCCCGCCGGAGGGCGATGGCCATGCAAAGACCGCCGGCCCCGGCCCCCAGGATCGCGACCCGTGGTGTTGAGCCCGTGTCGATCCTCCGCCCCCTCATCCCGTGCTCCTGTTCCAAGAGGTGTCCGTCGCGCCACCCTAAGGGATTCGACCCTGCTCTTCCACGCCGGACCGCCCGGGTGCGGGCACGTGAGGTGTGCCGTCGCGCATCGGCGGGAACTCGTAGGTGGCCGCGGTCGTGGAGCGCACGATCCTGGTCACCTCAGGCTCGGGCAGGGTCTCGGTGTCGTCGTCGATCACCACCTCCCACCTGCAGTGAGGCACCTGGTCGGCCGGGTCCCTCGGTGGACGATGGACGGGTCTGATCCGGGCCTTCGGGTTCACCGCCTGTGCCGTGTAGTCGAACGTGCCGTCCTCGATGTGATGGCACATGCTGGTCACCGCTCTCGGTCCGTACGGCTCCACATCGAGCAGGGCTCCACAGGAGGCCAGCTCGAAGAAGCCGTGGCGCTCGTCGACGACCTCGTAGCGGACGTCCATGTAGTGCTGGGCGAAGCCCGGATCCACCTGCAGCACCTTGAAGATGGCCTCGACGTCGTCGCCCTCGATGTTGAGGATCCGGCGTAGGCGCTCGCCGTAGATGGGGCTGGCCCCACGCCACTCGTCGATCGCGATCTCCTGGACCGCCTGCTGCCCGTACCGCATACCGATGGCCGTGAACACCGCGCGGTCGAGCAGTTGGACGATCAGGGCGTACTCCCTGACCAGCCGGACCAACGCCTCCTTCGAGAGATCCTCGTAGCGGAAGTCGGGGTCGAACGGCCCGGAGTAGTCGTCACGCTCGTCGGTTGCCATCGTCACTCCTCCTCGCGATGAGGTGGCTCTGCTCCTCTCCTCCGGCCAGCACCGACGAGACCAGCACGTCGCGGTGACCGTGATCTCGGTGACACGGTGGCGGATCACCTGTTCGAACCCGGCACGATCACGTCGACCCCACCCCGGTAGATGACGCCGGGGATCCATCCGCCGCCCCGCGCTGATGCCGACGCCCCACGTAGCAGACCGAGCAGCCCGAGCTTGCCTCCCTCGTGCCTGCAAGGTCGAGAATGTTGCCATGGAGCATCCTGCCATCGTGCAGGTCGAGGTGGTCGACTCCTTCCCGCTCGACTCCTTCCCGCTCAACGCCAGCGGCAAGGTCTTCACGTCCGAGCTTCGGGAGCGGGCCCGTTGACCTCCCCCACGGAACCCCCGGGCTGCCTCCCCCTTCCCACCCGCCGGGTCCGCTTCGAGTACCCGAGCGACTTCGATCCCGCCTGGAACCGTGCGCTGCCCGAGTTCGCGTTCGGGGCGAACAGCGTCTCGCTGCTCATGCCCTACGCCGAGCCCTACTTCATCCGCTCGATCCGAGCTGCGCTCGTCGACCTCGACGACCGTCTGCGCCCGCGGGTGGAGTCGTTCCTCCGCCAGGAGTCGGGCCACTACCGCCAACACCGCCGGTTCAACGACCTCATCGCCGAGCGCTACCGGGGCATCCGGCGCCTGGAGCGCTGGATCGCGGGGGCCTACGGATGGCTGGGGCGGACGCGCAGCGTCCGGTTCAACGTGGCGTTCGCCGCAGCGAGCGAGACCATCGCCTTCGCCCTCGCCCGCTGGTCGGAGGCGCACCTCGACGACTTCTTCGACGAAGGCGACCCGGTCGCCACGACGCTGTTCCTCTGGCACCTCGCCGAGGAGGTGGAGCACAAGGCCGTCGCCTACGACGTCTTCGAGGCGATCGACGGATCGCGCCTCAGGTACTCGATCGCCATGCTCAGCACCTTCACGCTGCTCGCCTGGTTCGCCATCATCGGCACCCTGCTCATGGTGATCGGCTCGGGTCGGATGTGGCGACCCGTCACGTACGTCCGGCTCCTCCGGTGGTCGGTGAGCCTCGCCTTCGCGGTCCTGCCGGTGATGGCCGCCTCCGCCCTCCCTGGCCACCACCCGAGCGATCTCGCGGATCCGGTGTTCCTCCCGACGTGGCTGCGCCAGTACGACCCCGTGACGGGAACCCTGCCACTGTGGCGTGACCCGTCGGCGCGGACGGCCTGACGCCCGCGGGGCTCTCGTTCCCGGGCTGCCGGCGTCGGCGGCCATGATGAAGCCATGGCGAACACCGCTCCCGACCCGTTCTCTCCCGCTCGACTCGGGCCGGTCACCCTCCGGAACCGGATCATCAAGGCGGCGACCTTCGAAGGCGCCACGCCGAATCACGTCGTCAGCGACCGGCTCATCGAGTTTCACCGCGCCGTGGCACGCGGCGGGGTCGGTATGACCACGGTCGCCTACTGCGCGGTCTCCCCAGAGGGGTGCGGAACCCCCAACGAGATCATCCTCAACGACGCCGCGGTCCCTGGTCTGGCCCGGCTTGCCGAGGAGCTGCACGCTCTGGGGGCGGCGGTGTCGGTGCAGATCGGCCATGCGGGCGCGGTCGCGGCCGCCACCGGTCACCGTGGCCTGTCACCGTCCCGCATCTTCAGCCCGCTGGCGATGCGGTTCACGAAACCCGTGACGACCGAGGACATCCGTCGGATCTCCCAGGACTTCGCCGACGCCGCTCGGCGGGTCGCCGACGCGGGTGCAGACGCCGTGGAGCTGCACTTCGGGCACGGCTACCTGGTCAGCGAGTTCTTCAGCCCGCGGCTCAACAGGCGCACCGACGAGTGGGGTGGGTCGCTCCAGAACCGGAGCCGGTTCGCCCGCCGGGTGGCTTCGATGGTGCGCGACGCGGTGGGCGACCGGCTCGCGGTCATCGCCAAGCTCAACATGGCCGACGGCGTTCCCGGCGGGCTCTGGCTCGACGAGAGCGTGGAGATCGCCCGGATGCTCGAGGCCGACGGCGCGCTCGATGCCCTCGAGCTCACCGCCGGCAGCTCCCTGCAGAACCCGATGTACCTCTTCCGTGGGGAGGCGCCCATCCACGAGATGGCGGCGGTGTTCCCCCAGCCGATCCGCATTGGCTTCAAGCTGCTCGGCCGCCGCTTCCTGCCCACCTACCCCTACGAGGAGGCCTACCTCCTCCCGTACGCCCGTCAGTTCAGGGCCGCGCTCTCGATGCCGTTGATCTTGCTCGGCGGCATCAACCGGCGCGACACGATCGAGCGGGCGATGCTCGAAGGCTTCGACTTCGTTGCCATGGGCCGTGCGCTCCTCCGGGAGCCGGACCTCGTCACCCGATTTCGTGACGGCCGCGCACAGGAGGGGCTGTGCATCCACTGCAACAAGTGCATGCCGACGATCTACCGCGGGACCCGGTGCGTCCTCGTCTCGGACAGCACCAGCGATGCGGCGACGCGGGCGAGCACGGAACCGTGACCAGCGGCGCGTTCCGTGCGAGACTTTGGCCTGTTCCGTCGCCGGCGAGCCGGTGTCCCGGGGAGATCCACAGATGACACGTCCATCGAAAGCTGCCGCCCTCGCGCTCTGCGCGGTGCTGTTGCTCGCAGCGTGCTCCAGCAAGGAGTCCAAGGAAGCCGACCGACGGGAGACGACCGGTACCACCCAGGAGCAGGCCAGCGCGACCACCGAAGCGCCGGCGAAGACCGCGACCACGGTTGATACCGACAACGACGAGGAGCTGGCCAGGAGCGCGCTCATCACCGTCTCCGATCTCCCGCCGGGTGAGTGGACGACGGGCTCGACCGACTCCTCCGCGGGCAATGATTCCGATGGGGCCGGTCAGCTGAGGAAGGTCCCGTCGTGCAAGAAGCTGGTCGAGGATCCCAAGGCGATCGAGGCGAGCTCGACCGGCCGCGCCTCGGTCGAGTTCTCGCGTGGCGCTGACAGCCAGATCCAGATCAGCAACGACGTTGAGCTGTGGCCGTCCGCCGAGACGGTGAAGCAGATCGGGACCCTCACCGACGCTCCTGGCTTCCAGGAGTGCATGAGCGATGCGATCTCCTCACAGATGGCCGACAGCGCGGAGTCACCGTTCGCACCTAGCGGGTTCCAGGTCTCCGGGTTCAACGTCGGGGTGGACGCTGAGAGCGCCGGGGTCGACTTCATCACCGGCGTGACGATCAAGTTCAACCTCTCCATCGAGGAGATGACCGGCAGCGGGACCGTCCGGATGGTCTTCATCGGCTCGGGCCGGGGTCTCGCCACGGTGAGCCTGATGGGCTTCGAGATGCCCAGCCTCTCCGAGCCGGTCAACCTCGATTCGATCGACCTCGCGAAGCCGGTGAAGGCCGCCGCGGCCAAGCTGGCCAAGATCACCTGATCGCCGGTCGCGTTCGGTCTGCTCGGCGACGTGGCTGATCTACCATGGCTCGGTGACTGAGAGCGCACTGATCCCTCTGGCCGGTGCGGCGATCGCGACCGTCGCTGCGGTGCGGGGCACCTGGTCGCCATGCGGGCAGTCGATGCTGTCGTCAATCAACCCGCTCACTGAGCTGGGCCGTGGCCACCGCTACGCACGCACGGCCGGGTTCTTCGTGGCCGGCGCCCTCGTCGGTGGCGCGCTGGTCGGGGCGGTCGCGGCGATGCTCGCCGCTGGGGTCGCGGCAGTCGACCTCAGCGACCGGCAGCGCGCGGCCCTGCTGGCGCTGGCCGCGCTCTCGGGTGCGGTCGTGGATGCCGGCCACCTGCGGTGGCGCACCCCGTTCCTCCGCCGCCAGGTGAACGAGGACTGGTTGGCAGGGTTCCGCCCCTGGGTGTACGGAGCGGGCTTCGGCTTCCAGATCGGGACCGGTGTCATGACCTACGTGATGACGACGGGGGTCTTCGTCGCCGTGCTCGCAGCTGTGCTGAGCGCGTCCGTTCGGCAAGCGGTGCTGATCATGGCGGTCTTCGGTGCGGTGCGTGGCAGCGCCATCCTGCTCAGCGCCCGGGTCCGCTGCTTCGAGGACCTCCAACGGCTGCACCGCCGGTTCGAGGCGTGGCGTGAGCCGACCCGCCGACTCACCATCGCCAGCCTCGGCGTCTCGGGCGCGCTCCTGACCGCTGCTGCCAGTGGCTCCGCGGCACTGGCGCTTCCGCTCGCGATCGGCGCGGTCGCCCTGGCACTCACCGCCCGACCGGCGGACGTGGGAACGGACCCGGGCGCCAGCATCCGTTCCGCGTCCTCGCGCGCCGCCACCCCGGCGCTGTCGTGAACGGGTCCGCACCGGCACCGGGGGCGGGGGTCTGTCGCGCTCGATCAGCCCCTCCCTGACCTTCCCGCTCGCACGCACCTTTCGGAACGGCAGTGCGCTGAGTTCAGTGCCTTTGATAGGGCGAGTTGTGTATCCCTATTCCAACTGATTAGGTTTGCCTACCATGGAGGCCGTGGTCACTGACCGTGAGCGGGTCACACCCTTCGCGGCCGAACTCTCCCAGTTCGGGAGCACGACCGCTCTCGTGACCCCCGATGGCAGGGCCCTCAGCTATGCCGAGCTCGCCGAGTGGAGCGCGGACCTCGCCGAGCGCCTCGGCCCTACCCGACGCCTGGTGCTCGTCCAGACCGCGAACGACCTCGGCTCGATCGTTGCCTACCTCGCCTGCCTGTCCGCAGGGCACCCGGCGCTGCTCACCAACGCAGACTCCCCCTTCATTGCGGAGCTGGTCGAGCGCTACGACCCCGACGTCGTGATCACACCGCGCGACACCGACCACGAGATCACCGAACGCCGGATCGGCACCTGCCACAACCTGCATCCTGACCTGGCGCTGCTCCTCAGCACCTCCGGCTCGACCGGCTCCCCGAAGCTCGTGCGACTCTCGCAGGAGAACCTGCAGTCCAACGCCTCGGCGATCGCGCAGTTCCTCCGGCTCGACGAGAACGACCGGGCTGCGACCACCCTGCCGATGGCGTACTGCTACGGGCTGTCGGTCATCAACAGCCACCTCAGCCAGGGCGCGAGCCTCCTCGTGACCGACCTGTCGGTCGTCGACCGCTGCTTCTGGGAGGCGTTCAAGCGGGAAGAGGCGACGAGCTTCGCTGGGGTTCCCCACACCTTCGAGCTGCTGGACCGGGTGGGCTTCGAGTCCCTCGAGCTTCCCAGCCTCCGCTACGTGACCCAGGCCGGCGGTCGCCTCGCTCCCGAGCAGGTCGTCCGCTACGCGGAGCTCGGACGGCGCCGCGGCTGGGACCTCTACGTGATGTACGGCCAGACCGAGGCCACGGCCCGCATGGCGTACCTCCCACCCGAGCTCGCGACGAAGCATCCCCGCGCGGTTGGGATCCCCATCCCCGGCGGCTCGTTCGAGATCGCACCAGTCGACCACCTCCCGGAGGGCGAAGGCGAGCTCATCTACCGGGGGCCGAACGTGATGCTCGGCTACGCGCACTCGCCTGACGACCTCGCCCTCGGTCGCACGATCGAGGCCCTGCACACCGGTGATCTTGGCCGGCGCACCCCCGAGGGGCTCTACGAGATCACCGGCAGAGCACGGCGGTTCGTCAAGCCGTTCGGGCTGCGGGTCGACCTCGACCGGGTGGAGCACCTGCTCGCCGCCCACGGCCACCGCGCGCTCTGCGCCGGCGACGACCGGGGGCTGGCGATCGCCGTCGCC
>JBBFLY010000074.1:0-12629 GCA_037478855.1 Acidimicrobiales bacterium
GGGGTTGATGGGCGTGCTGGCCGACACGGTGCTCGCAGCCGGTGGGGCGGTGATCGGCGTGATCCCCGCCCGGCTGGCAGAGGTGGAGATCGCCCATGAGGGGCTGTCGGAGCTGCACGTGGTGGAGACGATGTACGAGCGCAAGAGGCTGCTGGTCGAGTTGTCGGACGCGTTCGTCGGACTGCCCGGGGGGTTCGGCACGCTCGAGGAGCTCTTCGAGGCGCTGACCGCGACCCAGGTCGGCTTCCAGGCCAAGCCGACCGGCCTGCTCGAGGTCGGGGACTTCTTCGACCCGCTGCTCGCGTTCCTCGACCATGCGGTCGCGGTGGGCCTACTCAGGGAGGAGAACCGCCGGATCCTGCTCTCCAGCCCCTCGCCGGAGGAGCTCATCGGTCAGCTGCGCGCTTGGGAGCCGACGCCCGCCGCTGCGTGGGAGCAACCGCCGGTGCCTTGACCCCCGAACGGCGCGCTCAGGTGCACCCCGCCGTGGGCGACCCGCTACGCCGAGGAGAGGGCCCTGGGGGGGTCTGGCACCTTGCAGCTCTTGTCGGCCTCCCAGCGGGAGGTCTTGTGGCGCTGGCTCATCCGCTGAGTCGGTCGGGAAGCTGGCGGCTAGCTGGCGGCTACGGGGTCGATCGACCGGCGCGCTCGGCGGCGATCCGCTCGGCACGCTCGACGAGAGGCTCCGCGTCGATACGGCGCGCCACCGACTCGAAGTCGCCACGGGGTGCCCGCCAACGGAGCGAGTCGACGTCTTCGATTGTGATCGCCGTCCGATCGAGGGTGGCCAGGCGACGGAAGAGCAGAGCATCGGCGAGCTGATCGCGAAGCACCGTCGCGAGCCGGGTCGCGCCACGGACAGCGACGTCCCATTGCCTGCCATCGGGCGGGATCGCGTCGAGGTGACCCCAGCGGGCAAGCAGGGCTGCCGCGGTCTTGGGCCCGAACCCCGCCACACCTGGGAAGCCGTCCGCGCTGTCGCCTACCAGCGCGAGGTAGTCGGGGATCGACTTGGGCGGAACCCCGAACCTGTTCACCACCCCCGCCTCGTCGAGCACCACGCCCCGGCGTCGGTCGAGCTGCACGACACGATCACCGACGACGCACTGCGCGAGGTCTTTGTCCGGGGTGCAGATGAGCACTCGCTCGACGCGTGGGTCAGCGGCTGCGGCAGCCGCGGCCGCAGCGAGCGCATCGTCGGCCTCGAGCTCCACCATCGGCCACACCACGAAGCCCGCCGCGCGCAGCGCCTCCTCGAGGATCGGGAACTGCGACAGCAGGTCGGCTGGCACGCCCTCGCTCGACTTGTAGCCCGGCCAGAGATCGTTGCGGTACGACTCGATGACGTGGTCGGTGGCGATGCCGACGTGGGTCGCGCCCTCCTCGAGCAGGCTGAGCATGGAGCCGAGCACCCCGCGCACAGCAGCGACCTCCTGACCGCCCGCGGTCACGTGCGACGGCAATGCGAAGTAGTGGCGGAACAGCTCGTAGGTGCCGTCGACGAGGTGGACCTGCACGACGCCAGCCTGTCACAGCACGCCTCCGCTGCCCGCTCGGTTTCTCCTGCCATCTCAGGAGGTGGCCTCACACCGAGTGCGTCCGGTTCACACATGCCGGTGTCGAGGATGGAGCTGGCGATGGTGCGACGGCCGCCGTCCACGGAGCCGGGGCCGGTCGAGCACCACTCAGGCGTACAAGGGTTCGCGCAGATCGATGTAGGTCATCTCGCCGTAGACCTGCGCGAGCTCCTCCTCCGGTCCGGAGAGCTAGGACGACGCCTCTCCCCGGCGCGCGTCGGCTTCGGACGTGAAGTACGCGGCCTCCACGAAGGAGTTGTCTGGGAACCAGACCCGTAGCGCGCCGATCAGGTCCGGACGAGCAGCACGGAGCTGCCCGATCAGCGCGGGTGTCTCGAGCGCCTCCGCCCGGTCCCGATCGCTGACCCGGCCCTCCATGACCTGCACGAAGCCTGCATCGTCCGAGCCCCCATCGAGCAGGGTCGCTACGTCGCTCGACTCGCGGAAGGTCGGCTCGCCGTCGAACAGCGTCGACGTCTCTGCCCACCAGCTGCTCTGCTCCGGCCGATCCGAGCTCGCTACCGCCGACCTCTCGTCGGCGAACCTCGCGAGCACGATGCACGTGCCGTCGTCGGCAACCCCGGCCGTGCTGCCCAAGAACCCAACGGCTCCCGGCCGCAGCTCCTCACGCCACCGCTCCAGCTGGCGGCGAAGCGCGCCTGGGTCGCGAACCTTCCCCTCGATCACTTGCACGAACATCGCTCGACCTCCTGGTGCGGCACCACCGGGCCCCTCGATGACCGTACGCCTGAACCGGCCTCCTGTCACCGCCTGGGTTGAACGGCCCCGCTCTCCCACCTCTTGGGGCACTGAGCCCACGTTCCGCGCGAGGATGTGCAGCAGCTGGTCGACAGAGACCACACGGGGAGGCGGGAGCATGAACGACGAAGGAGTGCGCATGGTTCGGCGCGGCCGTCTGGCCATCGGGCTGACGACCGGGGGGTCTGTTGCTGGTGGCCTGCCAGCCCCACGGCGGTCCGTTCTGGCCAGGGCCTCGACCCGACAGCCCCCCCGGTGACCGCGACACCGATCACGACGCCAGCACCGACCACCACCACGACCGCACCGCCGACCACCACCACGACCGCACCGCCGACCACCACCACCACCGCACCGCCAACCACCACCACCACGCTGACGACCACGAACCCGGCACCGACCGGCTTCACGTGCTTCGATCGGCTCCTCAACTGGCTCTTCGGCTTCTTCCGCTGAGCAGGGAACCCACGCGCACCTCCTACCACCGCGGCGGGAACACACGAAGGCGGTGAGGGCCGGCCACCCGTCGGTGGCGGTATGGTCTCGGCCCACGCGGTCAGGAACCGGCGAGCGGAGGGGGAGGTTCGGACGTGCGGCCGATCGCTGGGCGAGCAGCACGACATCCGATCGCGGGCCGAAGGGCACGGCATCGGGTGTCCGTGGCACTCGCCCTGGTCATCGCCCTGCTCTGCACCAGCTGCGTCGAGAAGATCGACGAAGATCGAGGAGCGCAGTCACCGACGGCCACCTCCAGCCGCGGTGACGACCGCAACCCGACCGCATCGGTCGTGGAGCAGTTCGCCGGGGAGCGGATGTCGTTCGGAGTCGTGCCCTCCGCGCCCGAAGCTGCATCGGGTGATCCGATCCTCGTCGGCATGATCAACCAGGAGGACACCCCGCTCGGGTCGTTCCCCGAGCTCCGCCTCGGCGCACAAGCCGCGGTGGAGTTCATCAACCAGGAGCTCGGCGGTGTCGGCGGGCGACCCATCGAGCTGGTTGCCTGCATCACCTCGTTCTCCGTGGAGCGCTCGCAGTCGTGCGCGCAGACGCTCGTGCAGCGGGGCGTGGTCGCAGTGCTCGGTGGGATCGACATCACCAGCAACGGTTCGATCCCGGTCCTCGAGCGGAACGAGACGCCGTACGTGGGTGGCATCCCTGTGAACTTCGACGAGATGCGCAGCCCGATCTCCTTCCAGTTCAGCGGCGGTGCACCGGGCGCGTTCGTCGCGTTCGCGGAGCACGCAG
This sequence comes from Acidimicrobiales bacterium, assembly GCA_037478855.1. GTDB lineage: Bacteria > Actinomycetota > Acidimicrobiia > Acidimicrobiales > Acidimicrobilacustridaceae > Rhabdothermincola. The sequence goes on from JBBFLY010000074.1 coordinate 3,582, forward strand.
CACGCGTGCTGGGTGCCCGCCGGGTCGTCGTCGCCTACGGCGACTACGAGTCGATCCGAGCCAGTGCCATCGACTACGGCGTCCGGACGCTCCGCCGGCGCGGGGTCGAGGAGATCACGGAGATCGCCTTCCCGATCACCAGCACCGACTTCCTCCCCGTGCTCACCAAAGCCAAGCAGGCCGATCCTGATGCGATCTTCCTCGGCGCGGCCGACAGCGCCTGCGCGCCGGCGATGAAGACCTCGCACGAGCTCGGCCTGTCCGCGAAGCTGTACCTGGTCGGTGCCTGTGCCGCCCCCAAGATCGCGACAAGCGTGGGTGAGGACGCCGTCGAGGGTCGCATCTTCAACGTCGAAGGCCCGATCGACCCGCAGAACCGAGAGGGCCAGCTCTACTTCGCGGTCACCGAGCGCTACGGCGACCCCAACCTCCCCGCGCAGAGCGCCGCCACCGTCACCTTCCGTTCGATGATGAACCTGTATGCCCTGCTCGACGAGCTCGGGCCCGACGGCATCTCACGCCAGTCGTTGCTCGAGCTGCTGCGAAGCACCCGCAAGCGTCCGAGCTTCAACGGCCACGACTACACCTGCGATGGCAAGCAGGTACCAGGTCTGCCGGCGCTCTGCGCACCACAGCAGATCCTCGTCGAGCGGCGATCCGGTGCCATCGTCCCGGTCTCCGACTGGATCGACGTTCCCGCAGTGCTGCGCGAGGTGCTGGAGCGCTAGGTGACCGAGAACCTCCAGTACCTCCTGCTCGGCCTCGGTGGGGGCGCAGTCATCGCCGCGCTGGGGCTCGGCCTCGTCATCGGCTATCGAGCGTCCGGGGTCGTGAACTTCGCCCACGCGGCACTCGGCATGTGGATCGCGTTCACCTACTTCGAGCTGCGCGCCCGAGGGGAGCTGCTCGTTCCGATCCTGGGGCTGCCCGACCGCGTCCGCGTGGCGCCCAGCGGCTACCGCCTCAGCTGGGCCACCGCGCTCGGGGTCACGCTCGTACTTGCTGCCGTCTACGGCCTGATCGTGTACCTGCTGGTGTTCCGACCGATGCGCCGCGCACCCGCGCTCGGAAAGGTCGTCGCCAGCCTCGGGTTGTTCCTCTACCTACTCGCGATGGCGGACATGCGCACCAGCGGCCGGGGCGCCGCCGTCGCACGACCAGAGGGCCTGCTGCCCTCCGCGGTCGTGCCACTAGCAGGCCTCGACATCCCGCAAGACCGGCTCTGGCTCACCCTCATCGTCGTGGTGGCGACCGGCGTGCTCACCGTCTGCTACCGCTGGACGCGCTTCGGCATCGCCACCCGCGCCGCAGCCGAGAACGAGACCGGTACGGTGCTCCTCGGCTACTCCCCCGACCGGTTGGCCGCGCTGAACTGGATGCTTGCCACCATCCTGGCCGGCGCGGCGGTCATCCTCATCGCGCCGATCGCGGGACTGGACCCGAGCACCACGAGCCTGCTCGTCGTACCCGCCCTCGCAGCGGCGCTCCTCGGGGGGTTCCGCTCGTTCGTGTTCACGGCCGTCGCTGGTCTGGCCATCGGCATGGCGCAATCCGAGCTACTCCACCTTCGCAGCCAGTGGGACTGGTTGCCCGACATCGGCTTGGCACACGGGCTCCCCTTCGTGCTCATCATCGCCGTGCTCGCCTTCCGGGGGGAGGGGCTGCCGGCCCGCGGGGCGATCGAGATCACCCGGTTCCCACGCGCTCCCCGACCGACCCACGTGGTCGCTCCGAGCGCCGCGCTCGCCGTGGCCGCCATCGCGGCGCTGCTGACCCTCGGCAGCAGCTGGCGCTCAGCCATCATCGTGACCACGGTGATCACCCTGATCGCCCTGTCGGTCGTGGTGCTCACCGGCTTCGTCGGCCAGATCTCCCTGATGCCGATGGCCCTCGCCGGCATCGGCGCGTTCAGCATGATCAAGCTCTCGACCTCGGCCGGGCTGCCGTTCCCGATCGCGCCACTGCTCGCCGCCGGGCTCGCGGTGATCGTGGGACTGACGGCGGGGGTCCCCGCCGTGCGGGTCCGGGGGATGAACTTGGCCATCGCCACGCTGGCCGCGGCCGTCGCCGTCGAGGAGCTCGTGCTCAGGTGGAGCTGGTTCACCGGTGGCCTGGGAGGAGCGCAGGTCCCGAGGCCTGAGCTGTTCGGCATCGATCTCGGCATCCAGGCCGCGGGCGACGCGTTCCCCCGGCCCGCGTTCGGGGTGCTGTGCGTGGCGGTCGTGACCGTCGCCGGGATCGCCGTGGCGAACCTGCGTCGCGGCTCGACGGGGCTGCAGTGGTTGGCGGTGCGCGCGAATGAGCGGGCCGCGGCATCGGTCGGTGTCGACGTGCGCCACGCGAAGCTCACGGCGTTCGCAATCTCGAGCTTCCTGGCGGGCCTGGGCGGCACCCTGCTCGCGTACGAGTACCAGACCCTCTCAGCGACCTCGTTCGTGGTGTTCCAGTCGCTCGCCCTGCTGGCTCTGACCTACCTGGGTGGAGTGGCGAGCGTGCCGGGCGCGGTGATCGCCGGCGTGCTCGCCCAAGGGGGGCTGCTCTCCGCGGCGATGGGGGGTGGAAGCAGCCAGACCCAGTTCGCGCTCAACGGCGCGATGCTGATCCTCGTCGCCGCGGTCTATCCGGACGGGCTGGACGGTGCGCTGCGAGCCCTGCGAACCCGGCTGCCTACCGCAAGACGGGCCCGCAGCGCCCACGCTCACTCTTGAACGAGCTCGATGAGGGTGCCGAACGCGGTCTTCGGGTGGATGAACGCGACCGTCGTCCCCCTCGACCCCGGGCGGGGTGCTTCGTCGATCACCCGACCGCCCTGGTCCTTCACCGCCTGCAGCGCGGCCGCGCAGTCCGCAACCCGGTAGCCGACGTGGTGCAGTCCCTCGCCCTTCTTCTCCAGGAACTTGGCGACGGGTGAATCGTCTCGGGTCGGCGTGAGCAACTGGATGTAGCTCTCCGCCACCTTGAGGAGGGCTTCCTCGACGCCGTCGCTCTCGACGACCTCACGGTGGTCGACGACGGCGCCGAAGGTCTCACGGTAGTAGTCGATGGCCGCGCCGAGGTCGTTCACCGCGATGGCGACGTGGTCGATCTCGGTCAGCAGCGGGGTGACCTGGGCCGACTCCGTGAGCTGGGAGTCGTCGTCCTGGCCGGGCATGCGGGCGCTCAGCGGGCTCATGTCGTCCTCCTCGGCTCCTACGCGCCGTAACGGCGGAAGAGCGTGATCTTGTCCTCGCCGATCGTTTCCCGCAGCTCGGGATCCTCGATGCCGAGACCCTCCTGCGGCGCGAGGCAAAGCACCCCGATCTTGCCCTCGTGGAGGTTCTTGTGAACCTGGTACGCGGCCTCGCCGACCTGGTCGAGCGGATAGACCACGGAGAGGATCGGTTGGATCTTGCCCTCGCAGACCAGCTGGTTCGCAGCCCACGCTTCGGCGTAGTTGGCGAAGTGGGAGCTGACGATCCGCTTGAGCTTCATCCACAGATGGCGGTTGTCGTACTCGATCATGTAGCCGCTCGTCGCCGCGCAGGTCACGATCGTGCCGCCTCTCGCGGCCACGAAGACCGAGGCACCGAAGGTCTGGCGACCCGGGTGCTCGAAGACGATGTCGACGTCGCGGCCGATGAGCGAGCGGATGTCCTTGCCCAGACGGCGCCACTCGCTCTCGTCCTGGGTGTGCGGATCCTTCCAGAACCGGTAGCCGGCGGCCTTGCGGTCGATGACCGCCTCACAGCCCATGGCCTTGAGGAGTTCGGCCTTCTCCGGGGAGGAGACCACCCCGACCGGGATGCCTCCGCCGTTGAGCACGTACTGCACCGCGTAGCCACCGAGGCCGCCGGTCGCGCCCCAGATGAGCACCGCGTCACCCTGCTTCATGCCCGCCGCGTGGGGCGACACCAACATCCGGTAGCTGGTCGAGTTGCACAGCGCGTTGACGGCCGCCTCCTCCCAGGTGAGGTGGGCCGGCTTGGGCATGAGCTGGTTGGCCTTCACGACCGACAGCTCGGCCAGACCGCCATAGTTGGTCTCGAACCCCCAGATGCGCTGGTTCGCCGCCAGCATCGAGTCGTTGTGGGCCGAGGGATCCTGGTCGTCGACGTAGTTGCAGTGCACGGTGACCCGGTCGCCCGGCTTCCAGTTCCGCACCGCTGAGCCGACCCGCAGCACGACTCCGGACGCATCCGAGCCGACGATGTGGAACGGCTTGTCGTGGCGGGCGCCCCAGATGCTCTCTCTGCCCAGACGCTTGAGGAAGCCGAAAGTCGGCAGCGGCTCGAAGATCGACGTCCAGACCGTGTTGAAGTTGATCGAGCTGGCCATCACCGCGATCACCGCTTCGTCCGGGGCCAGCTCGGGGAGGGTGACGTCCTGGATGTGCAGGGACTTGCGAGGGTCCTTGTCGGCGCTCTCGACCCCCTCCCACATGTCCTGCTCGGCCTCGAGGACCACGGCGGCCCGGTAGGACTCGGGCAGGGGCAGGTTGGCGATCTCGTCCCCCGACGCGCCCGAGACGATGGCATCAAGGATCTGCTGCATGGCGCGAACGTACCCGCCACCGGAGACCACAACCAAACTAGTCAGATTCACGAATACGAAATCATCCTTCACGCGGTGCGCCGCTCGTGGCTAGGCTGATAGTCCGAACGACCTACCCGAGCTGCCCTTCACGACCGCTACCACGAGCCCGGGGCGTGGAGGGGCTGGCGGGGCGGGCACCGTGACACGGGTCCGACAGGATGGACGGGGGACGACAGGGTGGCGCTCACACCCGAAGAGATCGAGGGGCGGCAGTTCCCGCTGGTGGCGAACGGCTACGACCCCAAGCTGGTCGACCGCTTCCTAACCGAGGTGGCGGCCTCGTACCGCTACGCCATGCACCACCTGCTCCCCGGTGTCTCCGGGTCATCCCGCTCCAGCCGCCCAGGCGGAGCTGATCGACCTCGGGCATCGCACGAGCAGGTGGGGGCTGAGGTCACCGACATCCTCCGAGCCGCCGAGCGGGTCGCCGAGTCGATGCGCGCCGAGGCCGAACGGCAGGCGAGCGAGCTGCTCGCCGAGGCGGAGCGACGCGCCGACGAGCTGCGCTCCGCCGCCACCGCCGAAGCCAACGAGCTCCGCGCACAGGCCGACCGGGAGCGCCAGCAGGCCAAGAAGGTGCTGCTGCGCGCCCAGGAGCAGGCCGAGGCTGTCGTCCGGGAAGCCGAACGTCAGGCCAAGCAGCGGCTCGCCGAGGTGGAGGCCGAAGCCGAGCAGCGCGCCGACCGTCTCCTGTCGGGTGTCCGCCGTCGCGCCGAGCAGATGGTGCGCGCCGAGGCGGCGGCGGTGGAGCGCCTGCGGGCCGTGCGGGACGACATCGAGGCGACGATCGTGCGGGTCGCGGGATCGGAGACCGAGCCGGTCGTCGACCTCACCTCCGGCGAGCCCGTCGTCCGCATCGGGGACTTCCCACCGCCACGGCTGCTCGACGGGAGCACGACCGACGAGCCAGCCCCCGCCGACACCCCCGGAGCCGAGAGCTCCGGCGACCTCCCCGCCGACCACCAGCGGCCGCCCTCGAGCCGACCGCGGGATCCCGGCACCGAGCGCGAGCACGAGTCACTCCGCCGCATGGTGCGGGCCGCCGTCCTGCGAGCCGCCGAGCACTGCGCGACCGGTGGCGGTGACGAGCCCGGCACGAGCCCGGACCGCCCGGCCAGCACCGATGGCGAGCCCACGCAGGAGGCCGCCCAGACCGCGGCCGAAGGTCCGGGCGGGCGCAACTCTCCCGCCTCCTCCCCCGCCTCCGCGGTCCCTCCAGCCCAGCACTGAAGCCCTCCGCGGGCCGCCGAATCCCCCCAACGCGCCGGCTTGCCCGGGCCCGCTCGATCGTCCCTACACTGCAACCAGCCGTTTCCGGACACACACCTGGGGGGTTCCATGGCTGGTTCCGTCATCGTCGCAGGCGCTCGCACGCCGATCGGCAAGCTCTCGGGCAGCCTGTCGTCGTTCGCTGCCACTGAGCTCGGCGGGTTCGCCATCAAGGCCGCTCTCGAGCGGGCGGGCGTGGCCCCCGAACAGGTCGACTATGTCTTCATGGGGCACGTGCTCCAGGCGGGCGCCGGTCAGATCACCGCCCGCCAAGCCGCGGTGAAGGCAGGCATCCCGATGAGCGTGCCGGCCACGACCGTCAACAAGGTGTGCCTCTCCGGACTCAACACCGTCTATCTCGCCGACCTCATGATCCAGAACGGCGACGCCGACATCGTGGTCGCCGGAGGCATGGAGTCGATGACCAACGCCCCCTACCTCCTGCCCGGTGCCCGCGCCGGCTACCGGATGGGTGACCAGACCGTCGTCGATTCAATGATGTACGACGGGTTGTTCTGCGCGTTCGACCAGTGCGCGATGGGCGCCGGTACCGAGAAGTACGCGGCATCCGCGGGCATCGAGCGGCTCGCCCAGGACGAGCTGGCAGCGCTCTCACACGAACGAGCCGCCCGGGCCCAGAAGGACGGGCTGTTCGATGAGGAGATCGTCCCGGTCGAGGTGCCCCAGCGCAAGGGCGACCCGATCGTGGTGCGCGAGGACGAGGGGGTCCGCCCCGGGACCACCGTCGAGTCGCTCTCCCAGCTCCGCCCAGCGTTCGACAAGGCTGGCAACATCACGGCAGGCAACGCCTCGCAGATCTCCGACGGCGGCTGCGCGCTGGTGCTCATGTCGAAGGACAAGGCGGACGAGCTCGGGGTGTCGCCGATCGGTGAGGTGGTCGGCTACGGCCAGGTCGCGGGTCCTGACCCTTCGCTGCTGACCCAGCCGAGCCGGGCGATCATCGCCGCCACCGAGGCGACCGGTCTGGAGCTCACCAACATCGACCTGTTCGAGATCAACGAGGCGTTCGCCGCGGTCGCGGTCGCCTCCATGGCCGAGCTGGGCATCACCAGCGAGGTCACCAACGTGAACGGCGGGGCCATCGCGCTCGGCCACCCGATCGGCATGTCCGGAAGCCGGTTGGTCCTGCACCTGCTCCTCGAGCTCAGGCGTCGAGGTGGCGGCCTCGGCGCGGCCGCGCTCTGCGGGGGTGGCGGCCAGGGCGACGGCATCATCGTCAAGGCGCTCTGAGCGCCAGACGACCGATCCCGCCTCCGGGCGGTCTGCTGCGCAGGGGCCTCGACTTCGGTCGGGGCCCCTGCGCGTCCGCCCAGCCCCCGGCCGGTGGTGACCCCGGCCGGCGCAGACCCCCCGGTGCGCCTCCGTGCAGCGCAACCCGCGCGACGCGGGGACTCAGTCGGCTTCGACCTCCCGACGACCCTCCAAGGCGCGACCGAGCGTGAGCTCGTCCGCGTACTCCAGATCGCCACCGACCGGCAGGCCGGACGCGATGCGGGTCACCCTGACGCCGAGCGGCTTGAGGAGTCGGCCCAGGTACATCGCGGTGGCCTCACCCTCGATGTTCGGGTTGGTGCACAGGATCACCTCCTGCACCCCCTCAGGCTCCAGGCGGGCCAGCAGCTCCTTGACCCGCAGCTGGTCGGGGCCGATGCCTTCGATGGGGCTGATCGCTCCCTGCAGCACGTGATAGCGACCCCGGAACTCACCGGTCTTCTCGACCGCCACGATGTCGCGCGACTCCTCGACCACGCAGATGACAGAGGGGTCGCGGCGCTCGTCCAAGCAGATCGAGCACTCCTGCCCCTCCGCGATGTTGAAGCATCGGGGGCAGAACGTGACCCGCTCCTTCGCCTCGACGATCGCTCGGGCGAGCCGGAGCGCATCCTCCTTTGGCACCTTCAGCAGGTAGAACGCGATGCGCTGGGCCGACTTGGGGCCAACCCCCGGGAGGCGACCGAGCTCGTCGATCAGATCTTGGACCGGCCCTGCGTAGACCCCCATGGGCACGTCAACCCGCCGAGGGCGCGTCGCCCTCGGTGTCACGTCCGTCGTCCTCGTCGGCAGTGTCGTCGCCCTCGACGTCGAGCACCGGGCCACCGAGGAGCCCACCCAGGCCGGCCCCCGACAACAGCTCACCGAACCCCCCGAGCGACTCCGCCTGGAGTGCGTTGACCTTCGCCATCGCGTCCCGCAGCGCAGCCAGCACCAGGTCCTGAAGTAGCTCGACATCCTCCGGGTCGACCGCCTCCGGGGCGATCCGGACCCGCGTGAACTCGAGCGCGCCGGTCACGTCGATCTCGACGGCACCGCCCCCCGCCACCCCGGTGACCTGTCGGGCAGCGGCGTCGGCTTGCGCCGCCATGACCTGCTGCTGCATCTGCATCGCCTGCGAGAGCAGCGACTCGAGATCGGGCAGGGAGGGCTGGTCACTCATCTGCGGGCTCCTTCCGGTGTCGGTTCAGTCCCCACCCTCGACCAGCTCCGCACCCGGGAAGATCTCGGTGATGCGCTCCAGGCCGGACTGCGCCACATCGGTCGCATCGGTCAGCTCGTCGAGGTCGTCGATGGTGAGGTCGTCATCGATGGCGTCCGGCTCGGCGGGAGCCCGGCTACCGGCGCCCGGCGCGGCGCGCCCGTCGTCGACCACCAGCTTGATCGGAACCGGGCGACCGAAGTGCCTGGCCAGCGCCGACTCGACCTCGCCACGGACCTCTTCGCAGCGCCGAGCGTGGTGCACGTTGGGCAGTCCGAACACGGCCACACCATGCTCCACCGAGAGGAACCGGCCACCCGCGAACCGCGAGCGGGCCCGGTTGGAGAGCGACGGGAGGATGGTGTCGCCCCACGCGACGGTGAGCTCGTCGCGGGAGGGCAGGCCAGCGGCCGAGCCGGCTGCCGGGGCTGGCGCACCCGGGGCTGGTGGATCGGGTGCCGCTCCGCCGGCCGGTGCGCTCACGGCGTCAGCTCGCGCGGAGGCACCTGGCACCACCGGCACGGTCACGTCCGGCTCCGCACCCGACGCGGGAGCCACCCGGGCTCTGGGCGCGGCCGGTGCTCGAGCACCCTGACGGGACGGCTGACCCTGCCTCCGCTGGGCGAGCACCTCCCGGGCGCCATCCGCAGGGCGGCTGCCACGCTCCACCCCCCGAGTCGAGCTCGCCGGCGCGCCGCCCCCCTCGCCCGCAG
>JBBFLY010000075.1:0-12509 GCA_037478855.1 Acidimicrobiales bacterium
ACACCGAGTCCAGCGAGGCCCCGACCCACACGGGTGGACCCCTACACGCCCCTCATCCCACGATCACGCGCAGTGCCTCTTAGTCACGGTGCCGGGGCCGAACAAGCGATCCCGCGCCAGCGTGCCGACCTCGGGGCACCAGCCGCTCGGGCAGCCTCGGCCCCACCCCGACCGCTCCGTCCCGGGCCGAGACGCTCAGCCTCTCGCCGCCGCGAAGCCCCGCTCGAGGTCGGCGATGATGTCGTCGAGGGTCTCGAGCCCCACGGAGAGGCGCACCAGCCCCGGCTCCACGCCCGTGTCGCGCTGCTCCTGCTCGGTGAGCTGCGAGTGTGTGGTGGTGGCGGGATGGATGGCGAGGCTGCGCACATCCCCGATGTTGGCCACGTGGCTGTGCAGCTCCAGCGCCTCGACGAACCGCCGGCCCGCCTCCGCGCCACCTTTGATCACGAAGGCCGGCACCGAGCCGGCGCCCCGCCCGCCCGTGTAGCGCTGTGCGCGCTCGTACCACGGCGAGTCGGGCAGGCCTGCGTACTGCACCCGCTCGACCTGATCGTGCTGAGCGAGGTACTCCGCCACGGCTCGGGCGTTCGCATTGTGGCGCTCCATGCGCAGGCTGAGCGTCTCCAGGCCCTGGAGGAAGAGGAACGCATTGAACGGCGACACCGCAGCGCCGATGTCGCGCAGGAGCTGCACCCGGGCCTTCAGGATGTAGCTGCCTGGTCCCAGCGTCGGCCAGTACGTGAGCCCGTGGTAGCTGGGATCGGGCTCGGTGAACATCGGGAACCTGCCACTGGCCGAGAAGTCGAAGGAGCCACCGTCGACGATGACCCCGCCGATCGACGTGCCGTGACCACCGATGAACTTGGTGGCGGAGTGCACCACGATGTCGGCGCCGAGCTCGAGTGGTCGGACCAACCACGGGGTGGCGACGGTGTTGTCGACGATCAGCGGGATGCCGGCATCGTGCGCCACCGCGGCCACCCCCTCGATGTCGAGGAAGTCGTTGCGGGGGTTGCCGATGGTCTCGCCGTAGAACGCCTTGGTGTTGTCGCGGATGGCGTTGCGCCACTCGTCGAGGTCGTCCGGGTCCTCGATGAAGGTGACCTCGATGCCCATCTTCGGCAACGTGTAGTGGAAGAGGTTGTACGTGCCGCCGTAGAGGGCGGCTGACGAGACGATGTGGCTCCCGTGCTCCGCGAGGTTGAGGATGGCGAAGGTCTCCGCAGCCTGACCGCTCGCCAACGCCAGAGCGCCCGGGATGCCGATGGCGGTGGTGCAGCCGCCCTCGAGGCTGTTGAGCCGCGCCTCGAACACGGCCTGCGTCGGGTTCATGATCCGCGTGTAGATGTTGCCCACCTCGGCGAGCGCGAAGAGGTTCGCCGCATGGGTGGTGTCGCGGAACTGATACGAGGTGGTCTGGTAGATCGGCACCGCACGCGCACCGGTGGTCGGATCCGGTTCCTGACCGGCGTGGATCTGGCGGGTCTCGAACCCCCACTCCGACTCTGGCATTGGGTCCTCCTTGGCGGTGGGATAGCGGTGGGATAGCGGTGGGATGGCAGCGCGATCGCCGAGCGATCGCAGGGGAGCGGGGTGAGCCTAAGGCCCGTACGGGAACGGCGCCCAGCGGAGGCGGCGCGCCCGTCAGCCCTGGCCGCCGGAGACGTCCTGCACCCGGGTCTTCCCCGCGCTGATCCAGGGCATCATCGCCCGGAGCTGCTCGCCAACCTTCTCGATCAACGAGTCCTTGCCCGCAGCTTCGAGCGCGAGGAAGTTCGGCCGGCCCGCTTCGCTCTCGGCGATCCACTCCTCGGCGAACTTGCCGGACCGGATCTCGTCGAGGATGGTGCGCATCTCCGCCTTGACGGCGTCGTTGATGATCCTCGGCCCCCGGGTGAGGTCGCCGTACTCCGCGGTGTCGGAGATCGAGTAGCGCATGCCCGAGATGCCCTGCTCATACATGAGATCGACGATGAGCTTCAGCTCGTGGAGGCACTCGAAGTACGCGATCTCGGGCTGGTAGCCCGCGTTGACCAGGGTCTCGAAGCCGGCCTGCACGAGCGCGGTCGTGCCGCCACAGAGCACCACCTGCTCCCCGAAGAGATCGGTCTCGCACTCCTCGGTGAACGTGGTCTCGATCACACCAGCGCGTGTACCGCCGATGGCGTCCGCGTAGGCCAGCCCGAGCTGCTTCGCCCTGCCCGTCGCGTCCTGCTCGACGGCCAGCAGGCAGGGAACCCCACCGCCCTCCTCGTAGGTGCGTCGCACCAGATGACCGGGCCCCTTCGGGGCCACCATCACCACGTCGACACCAGCGGGCGGGACGATCCGGCCGAAGCGGATGTTGAAGCCATGGGCGAAGAAGAGCGCGTCACCGTCGTTCAGGCCGGGAGCGATGTCCCGCTCGTAGATCGCCTTCTGCTCGGTGTCGGGGGTGAGGATCATGATCACATCGGCCTCCGCCGCGGCATCGGCGATCGAGGCGACCTCGAGCCCCGCCGCCTCGGCCTTCTGCCGTGAGCTCGACCCCTCTCGCAAGCCGATGCGCACGTCGATGCCGGAGTCCTTCAGGTTCAGCGCGTGGGCATGTCCCTGGGAGCCGTACCCGATGACGGCCACCTTCCGTCCGGCGATGACCGACCGGTCTGCATCCTTCTCGTAGTAGATGTTGGCCACGAGTCGCTTCCCTTCAGTGATGGCTCGCAGGTGCGAGCGGCGCTACGAATCTAGGTGATCGACGGGCACCCACCGGCAGCCTCCGCGACCGCCCCGCGCGGCCCGGCGGAGGTGCTGCTCCCCCACACCGCCTGCGCGACCGCCCAGCCGAAGACCCCGAGGGTGACCACGAACACCGGGGCCACACGGAGCGAGCTCGACCACGGCTGGAGCAGACAGACGGCGTACGCGGCGATGACCGCCCAACGGGTCCGAGCCGACTCCAAGCGGTCGATCGTCACGAACGCGAGGGCGAGCACCACCAGGCCACCGTCGTAGTAGATGGCGTGGGGAGCGACGAGCAGCAACGCGGGCACCGTCACCGCGACCAGCGCTGGGACCGCGGCCCGATCCGCCCGCCACCACAGCCACCCGACGAGGCCCATCGTCGCGGCGGCGAGACCCCAACCAACCACCTGCGCGGCCGGCGCCCCGAACCCCCACACCGCCTCAGCCACCCCGAGGAAGGAGATGGCGTTGTGCGCGTTCGCCGGCGCGTCCACCTGCGCCAGCCAGCTCACCTGATCGAGCCACGCGCGCACCCACCCCCACCCTTGCAGCGCCGCGCCGGCCAGATAGGCGAGCACACCGCCCGCCGCCACCGCGCCGAGGGACCGCCACCGCCGGGTGACCACCAGCACCACCACGAGCGGCACCGCGTACTGCGGCTTGAACAGCAGGCCGGCCACCGCGAGCCCGGCCAGCACGTCGCGCCCGTCCCAGATCGCGCGGGCGAACACCGCCACGAGCAGCAACGTCACCGCGGTGTTCTGCCCTCCCGTCACCCCTTTGAAAAGCGGGTAGAAGAGGAGCGACGCGAGCACGGCCTGCTCGAACAAGCGATCGACGAGCGCGGTCAGTGGACGGACCAGCCACAGCGCACCGACCAGCGCCGCCACCATGAGGATGGTGTGGAGCGCGTAGGAGAGCCGGTACGGCAGCAGCGCCAGCGCGGCGTACGGGACGGCGTCGTAGGGCGGGTAGGCGAAGTAGAGCTGCCCCCCGTCGATGTCGTCGCCGAACAGGCCCTGCTGGGCGCGGGCCTGGGCAGCGGGGTCGTAGAGGGCAGAGCGGTCCTCGATGAGCAACCGGCCCGCGGCGTAGAACGAGGGGTAGTCGCCTCCGAGCCGTCCGCTCGCGGTGGTGCTTCCCGAACCGGAGACGATCACCACCGCGAACGCGATCACGAGTGCGGCCAGCAGCGCCCGGGTGCCGCGCACCAGCGACGGCGACGGACGACCGAGCCGCGCGTCCACGCTCAGCTGGGCGGCTCGTCGGGCAGCTCGTCGACGTACGGTGTGCGCCGCTCGAGCTTCGGGAGCGCGACCCGCCCGGTGCGCTGGAGCGCCACGATGCCGTAGTTGCCGATGAGCTCCTCGAAGTCGTCGAGCTTCTCGGGCGATCCTTCGAGGGAGACGGTGAGCTCCGCCCACCCGACGCTGAGGATGCGCCCCTCGAACACGCCGACCAGCTCGATCACCTGGCCTCGAACCTCCGGGGGTGCCGACACGGTGGCGAGCAGCAGCTCGCGCTCAACAGCCTCCCCCGGTGCCAGCTCGTCGATCTTGACCACGTTGATCAGCTTGTCGAGCTGCTTGATCACCTGCTCGAGGGGGGCGGACTCCACGTCGACCACGATGGTGATGCGGCTGAAGCGGTCGTCCTCGGTGGGCGCCACGGCCAACGAGTAGATGTTGAACCCTCGACGGGCGAACAGCCCCGCCACCCGGGTCAGCACACCGGGCTTGTTCTCGACGAGCACGGTGAGGATGTGGTGCTTCGCCGAATGGGGAGCGTCAGGCGACCTGCTCATCAACGCCCCCCTTCGCCATGCGCGGGATCGACGATGATCTCGTCGTTGCTCAGCCCCGCAGGCACCATCGGGTACACCTTCTCGCGGCTGTCGGTGCGGAACTCGATCACCACCGGTCGGTCGTCGATCTCGTTCGCCTTCTCGATGGCCGGCAGCACCTCCTCCGGCGACTCGACCCGCATCCCGATGCAACCCATGGCCTCGGCCCACATCTTGTAGTCGGGCAGGTCCGGTGAGAGGTACACCTCCGAGTAGCGCTCCTCGTAGAACATCTCCTGCCACTGACGCACCATGCCGAGGTACGCGTTGTTCAGGATCGCGACCTTGATCGGGATGCGCTCGCTCGCCGCGGTCACCAGCTCCTGCGCGGTCATCTGGAAGCAGCCGTCCCCGTCGATCGCCCAGACCATGCGATCAGGCCGGCCGACCTTCGCTCCGATGGCCGCGGGCACCGCGAACCCCATGGTGCCCAGCCCACCGGAGTTCACCCAGGTGTAGGGGTGGTTGAACCTCCAGTACTGACTGGTCCACATCTGGTGCTGACCAACCCCGGAGGCCACGATGCAGTCATCGGGCGTGTTGTCACGCAGCGTCTCGATGACGAACTGGGGCTTGAGGGCCTCACCGGGCTCCGATGGCTGGTAGGTGAGCGGATAGCGCTGCTGCCACTCGCGGATCTGTGCGCTCCAGGCGCTGCGATCGGGCTGTCGATCCGGGCCGCCGAGCTCCTTGATCGCCTCGATGAGCTCCTCGATGACCAGCCGGGCGTCACCCGCGATGCCCACATCCGGTCGGCGGACCTTGCCCAGCTCGGCCGGATCGATGTCGACGTGGATGATCCTCGCCTCAGGGGCGAACCCAGACACCTTGCCGGTCACCCGGTCATCGAATCGGCTGCCCAGCGCGATGAGCAGGTCGGCACGCTGCATGGACATGACCGCGGTGTAGTTGCCGTGCATCCCTGGCATCCCGAGCGCCAGCGGATGCTCATCGGGGAACGCCCCCCGAGCCATGAGCGTGGTGACCACGTGGATGCCGACCAGCTCCGCCAGCTCGCGCAGCGCCTCCGCCGCCCGGGCCTTCAGGATGCCGCCACCGGCGTAGATAACGGGGCGCTCGGCGGCGAGGATGAGCTCCGCCGCCCGACGGATCGCCGCGGGATCGCCGGTCGTCACCGGCCGGTAGCCGGGGAGATCGACGTCCTCCGGCCAGTACCACTCCATGGCTGAGCGGGGGTTCTTCGGGTCGACGATGTCTTTCGGCACGTCGACGAGCACCGGGCCCGGCCTGCCGGTGGTGGCGATGTGGAACGCCTCACGGATGACCCGAGGGATGTCCTGGGCGTCGGTGATCAGGAAGTTGTGCTTGGTGACCGGCATGGTGATGCCGGTGGTGTCGCACTCCTGGAAGGCGTCCGTGCCGATGGCCGCGTACGGCACCTGGCCGGTGATGACGACGATGGGCACAGAGTCCATGTAGGCGTCGCAGAGCGGGGTCACGATGTTCGTGGCGGCCGGGCCGCTCGTCACCATGGCCACACCCGGTCGGCCGGTGGCGTGGGCGAAGCCCTCAGCCATGTGACCCGCACCCTGCTCGTGGCGGACCAGGATGTGACGAATCGGCGAGTCGATGATCGGGTCGTAGACGGGGAGGATCGCACCTCCGGGGAGCCCGAAGATGGTTTCCACGCCCTCCATCTCCAGCGCCTTGATGAGGGCCCGACCTCCGTCCATCCGGCCGCCCTTGCTCTGCTTGGTCATCGCGGTTCCTTCGTCTCTACCTGTGGTGCCTTCGTCTACCCGTGGTATCGGTCTGCTCGGCCGGCCGTTGGCGGTGCGGTCACCGAGGGCTTCGATCGGTCCGTCCGGCGTCGCCGGTCCTGAAAACTGCGTCGACCTCCCGATCGGGAGGTCGACAACGCGCACGCGGCGGATCGGGCGGCGTGCGCTAGGTCACTACTACGAGAACGCCCGAGGTTGCCATCACCGCACCAGCGTGCCACGAGCCCGACCCTGAGGCAACCCGGATCACGCCTCGGTGATCGCCCCCCGCTCGGCGCCCTGCGCCAACCTGGCGTACTTGGCGAGCACTCCGCTGGTGTACCGGGGCTCGGGGACCTTCCAGTTGCGCCGTCGCCGTTCGAGCTCGTCGGGATCGACGAGCAGGTCGATCGTGTGCGCCGACGCGTCGATGACGATGCGGTCGCCGTCCTCGACGAACGCGATCGGTCCGCCGTCGACCGCCTCCGGGGCGACGTGACCCACGCAGAACCCGTGGGTCCCCCCGGAGAACCGACCGTCGGTGACCAGCGCGGCGTCGGCGCCGCGTCCGGCACCCTTCATCGCGCCGGTGACCGCCAGCATCTCGCGCATGCCCGGACCGCCCTTCGGGCCTTCGTATCGGATGACCACGACATCGCCCGCTTCGATGCGACCCGCGAGGATCGCCTCCATCGCCGCTGACTCGCCGTCGAAGACCTTGGCGACCCCCTCGAAGCGATCGAAGTCGATCCCGGCAACCTTGACCACCGCACCCTTCGGCGCAAGCGAGCCGGTGAGCACCGCGATGCCGCCAACCTCGTGGATGGGGTCGCGGAGGCGATGGACCACCTCGCCGTCGGGCGCGGGCGGATCGAGCGCCGCGAGGTTCTCCGCGACGGTCTTGCCGGTCACCGTCAGGCAGTCGCCGTGCAGCAAGCCCGCGTCGAGGAGCTCCTTCATCACCACGGGCACGCCACCGATCCGATCGAGGTCGGTCATGTGGTACTTGCCGTGCGGCTTGGTGTCAGCGATGTGCGGGACCCGCGCTGCGATCTTGTTGAAGTCGTCGAGCTCGAGCTCGACCCGCGCCTCGTTCGCGATCGCGAGCAGGTGCAGCACCGCGTTGGTGGAGCCACCGAGGGCCATCACCACCGCGATGGCGTTCTCGAACGCCGCCTTCGTCAGGATGTCGCGAGGGCGGATGCCGAGGCGCAGCAGCTCGACCACCGCCTCACCGCTGGCTCGGGCGAAGTCGTCGCGACGACGGTCGACCGCGGGGGGCGATGCCGACCCGGGCAGCGACATGCCGAGCGCCTCCGCGACGGATGCCATCGTGTTGGCGGTGAACATGCCGCCGCAGCTGCCCTCGGTGGGACAGGCGTTGCGCTCGATCCGGTCGAGCTCCTCCTGGGTGATCTCACCCGCTGCGAGCGCCCCGACCGCTTCGAACACCGAGACGATGTCGAGCACCTGGCCGTTGCAGTTGCCGGGCAGGATCGACCCGCCGTAGACGAACACCGACGGGAGGTTCAGGCGCGCCGCGGCCATGAGCATCCCCGGGAGCGACTTGTCGCAGCCGGCGAAGGTCACCATGGCGTCGAGCCGCTCCGCGTGCATCACCGTCTCGACGGAGTCAGCGATCACCTCACGGCTGACGAGCGACGCCCGCATGCCCTCGTGCCCCATGGAGATGCCGTCGCTCACCGCGATGGTCGTGAACTCGATGGGGAAGCCACCGGCGGCACGCACGCCCTCCTTCGCCCGCTTCGCCAGCCGGTCCAGCGGCAGGTTGCAGGGCGTCACCTCGTTCCACGACGAGCACACGCCCACCTGAGGCTTGTCCCAGTCGTCGTCGGTCATGCCGATCGCACGCAGCATCGCTCGAGCGGGTGCGCGCTCGAAGCCGTCGGTGACCTCGCGCGAGCGAGGCTTCATCGGGTTCGTCATGGCGGGAAGGTTAGGCTCGGCCGCGATGAGGTGGCACGGCCGACGGTGAGACACCCCTTCCGGCGCGATCCCCACGACCGCGAGATCCTCCGGCTGGCCCTCCCCGCGCTCGGCGCGCTGGTCGCGGAGCCGCTGTACATCCTCGCCGACACCGCCGTGGTCGGACACCTGGGCACCGACCCCCTGGCCGGGCTCGCGGTGGCGAGCAGCATCCTGCTCACCGGGTACTCGCTGTTCATCTTCCTCGCCTACGGCACCACCGCATCGGTAGCCCGACTGCTCGGGGCCGGTGACGAGCGCCGCGCCGCACACCAGGCGGTGCAGAGCATGTGGCTCGCCTTCCTGGTGGGCGTCGCCCTCGCGGGGATCGGCTTCGCGCTCGGGGGTGCCTTGGTCGACCTGGTGGGCGCGCAGGGCGCCGTGCGTACCGAGGCGCTCACCTACCTGAGCATCAGCCTGCTCGGGGTGCCGGCGATGCTGCTCGTCTTCGCCGGCACCGGCTACCTACGAGGCCTGCAGGACACCCGCACCCCCCTCCTCGTCGCGGTCGGCTCCGCTGCGGCCAACCTGGTGCTCGAGGTGCTGCTCATCTTCGGGTTCAGCTTCGGAATCGGGGCTTCAGCCTCGTCCACGGTCATCGCCCAGTGGGTATCGGCGGCGGTGTACGTGCGCTGGGTGCGACGTGCCGTGCGGCGGCACGCGGTTCCCCTCCGTCCCGACCACCGCAGCCTCCGACGCCTCACGGCCGTCGGCCGCGACCTGTTCGTGCGCACCGCGGCTCTGCGGGGTGCCCTGCTCCTCGCGACAGCAGTGGCGACCCGGATCGGATCCGTGGACGTGGCGGCGCACCAGATCGCTCTCGAGACCTGGAACCTGCTAGCGCTCACGCTCGACGCGCTCGCGATCGCGGGCCAAGCCCTCACCGGTCGGTTCCTCGGCGCCTCCGAGCCGCTCGCCGCTCGGGCCGCTGCCAAGCGGATGATCGAGCTGAGCATCCTGCTCGGCGTGGTGCTCGGGATCGCGGTCTACCTAACCCGCGGCGCGCTACCCCAGCTCTTCACGGGCGACCCCCTGGTGCTCGAGCTGGCCGCGTTCCTCCTCGTGTTCGTCGCGGTGATGCAGCCGCTCAACGGCTTCGTCTTCGCGCTCGACGGGATCCTCATCGGGGCGGGCGACCTCAGGTACCTGGCATGGGCGATGGTGGCGGCGTTCGTCGTGTTCGCACCGGCCGCGCTAGGGGTACTGCTCTACGACGATGGGGTCGGCTGGCTATGGGCGGCCCTGCTGGTCTTCATGGGCGCCCGCGCGGTCACCCTCGGCCTGCGGTTCGCGAGCGACGAGTGGGCGGTGGTGGGCCCGGAGCGGCTACCTGCCAGCTGACCCACGCGCCGAACCCGCCCGCACCCGCCTGCGACGAGCCCGTCCGCGACGAGCCCGGCCGCGCCGGGAGCAGGCCTGCCCGGCCACGTCCTCCCGGGCGAACCTGTCAGCCGCACGGGCGTTCTGCGACACGCTGACTGACAGGTTCGAGCGAGGGGAGGATCGGGGTGCCGAACGGGGGATCAGCCGGGCGGGCAAACTCCGCCGGCCCGACTCAGCCTGCGCCGCACTGCTCGTCGAGGTACTTCTCGACGTTCTCGTTCGCCTTCTTGTACTCGTCGCTGTCGAAGAAGTCGCTCAACTCCTTCAGGTTCTTGCTCCTCGCGATGCCATCCGCGATGACCTGGAGGTCGTCGTGGATCTCCGCCGGCACCTGACCCTGGAGGTCAGCGAGCGACTTCTGCACCTCGGCCACCGTCTGCTCGTCCTGCGCGTTGCGAGCGAGGAAGCTGATGCTGGCGTACGCGCCGACGGCCTTGGTGCAGTCGGCGAACCCGCTGAACGCCGACCCATTCAGCTCGTTGCTACCGGACGTCGCGTCGTCGGAGCCCGACTGCTTCGCGGTGCTCTCGGTGGAGGAACTCTTCTCCGAGCCTGTCTGGGCGGAGGCCTCCTTGGCGTCTTCCTTGGCCGTACCGGTCTCGCTCTTCTTGCTGCTGCAGCCCGCCAGACTACCTACGAGCAGCACCGCCAGCAGCAGCCCACCCAGCTTGCGCATCTTCCCTGCGCTCTCCTTCGTGTCGACGCCCTACACGGGACGACAGACTCTACCTCTACTGCAAGCCCCTCCGGCGACGTTCCAAGAGCTCGGTGACGACCTTGCCGTCCGCCTTGCCCTTCGTGGTCTTCATGACCTGGCCGACGAAGAACCCGGTGAGCTTCCCCCGACGCTTCTCGTCACCCCCGACGAAGTCGCGCCACTCCTGCGGATGAGCGGCGATCAGCTGGTCGAGGGTCGCCTCGAGCTCGCTCGTCTCCATGAGCTCGAACCCCCGACGCGCGGCGATCTCCCCCGGCCTGTCACCGGTCTCGACCATCTCGGCCAACACCTGCTTGGCCTGTGTGGCGGTGAGCTTGCCGGCGAGCTCCATCGTCACCAGCTCGGCGAACGCCCCCGCGTCGAGCGTCTCGGCACCCTCGACAGCCAGGTTGTGCTCGACGTGGGTCAGCACACGGGCGGGATCAGCCCCTGCCGCGATCGCGGCGAGAGCCAGCTCGTCGAGGCCACGCTCCACCGCGATCGCCACCCCGGAGGGCACGCCGGAGCTCACCGTGGGCGACACCCCGGCCGCCTCGGCGAGCCGGGCGCGACGGGTCGCAGGCAGCAGCGGCATCGACTCGTCGATGGCCGCGATCCACTCCGGCGCCGGCACCAGCGGCACCAGATCCGGTTCCTGGAAGTAGCGGTAGTCCTCCGCCTCCTCCTTCGAGCGCCCTGATCTGGTGCGCCCGCCTTCTTCGTCCCAGTGACGGGTCTCCTGCACGACCCGCTCGCCCGCCTCCAGCAGCTCGATCTGGCGACGGGCCTCGAAGGCGATCGCCCGTCCCAGCGAGCGCAGGGAGTTGAGGTTCTTGATCTCACAGCGGGTGCCGAACGCCGACTCGCCTCGCGGTCGCACCGACACGTTCGCGTCGACACGGAGCGAGCCTTCCTCCATCTTCGCGTCGCTCGCACCGGTGGCGAGCAGGATGCCGCGCAGCTCACTCACGTACGCCCTCGCCTGGTCAGGCGACCGGAGATCAGGTCGTGAGACGATCTCGACGAGCGGCACACCAGCACGGTTGTAGTCGACGAGGGAGTACCCGGCTTCATGGATCCGCCCCCCACCCCCGACGTGGGTGCTCTTGCCCGTGTCCTCCTCGAGATGAGCCCGCTCGATCCCGACACGGGTGCCGTCGGCGAGCTCGAGCCAGCCATCGACGTTGGTCGGTCGGTCGTACTGGCTGATCTGATAGTCCTTCGGCATGTCCGGGTAGAAGTAGTTCTTCCGGGCGAAGACGGAGGGCTTCACGGTGCAGTGCAGCGCCCGGCCCAGTCGCATGGCGAGCTCGACCGCCTGCCGGTTGAGCACCGGGAGCGATCCGGGCAGACCGAGGCAGACCGGGCAGACGTTCGTGTTGGGCTCAGCTCCGAACTCGTTCGGGCAGGAGCAGAACAGCTTGGTGGCGGTGGCCAGCTCACAGTGGACCTCGAGACCGATCACCAGCTCCCAGTCCCGACCCGTGCGCTCGCTCGTGACGATGGTCATGCCGCGTCCTCCCTCATCGCCTCCAGCATCGCGGCAGCCCGGAACATCGCCACCTCGTGCAGCGCCGGTGCCAGCAGCTGCACCCCGACCGGCAGGCCGTCGACCCCCACGCCGAACGGCACCGAGATGGCCGGATGACCGGCGAGGTTGCTCGGGATGGTGCACACGTCCGACAGGTACATCGACAGTGGATCGGCCGCCTTGTCGCCGAGCGGGAAGGCGGTGGTGGGCGACGTCGGCGACAGCAACAGGTCGTAGCGCTCGTAGGCAGCCGCGAAGTCGCGCATGATCAGCGTGCGCACTCGCAGGGCCTTTCCGTAGTAGGCGTCGTAGTAGCCAGCCGACAGGGCGTACGTCCCCAGCATGATGCGCCGCTTCACCTCTGCCCCGAAGCCCGCCGTGCGGGTGGCGGTCATCATCTCGCCGGTGGTCGCCCCGTCGACCCGGAGCCCGTAGCGCACCCCGTCGTAGCGGGCCAGGTTGCTGGAGGCCTCCGCTGGGGCGATGAGGTAGTAGGCGGACAACCCGTAGCGCACCGCCGGTACCGAGGCTTCTCCGACCCTGGCGCCGGCCCGCTCGAGCGCCGCCGCCGCCGCCTCCACCCGTGCCACCACATCGGGTGCGACGCCCTCGGTCATCAGCTCG
>JBBFLY010000076.1:0-12473 GCA_037478855.1 Acidimicrobiales bacterium
CTCCGGGGGCGGGTCGGGAGGGGCCGGGTGGGAGGGTTCGCCTAGGGTGGCGGCCATGGGCTACACGTGCTTCGACGTCGAGATCACCGACAAGGTGGCGCACCTGCGCCTCAACCGGCCGGACGCGCTGAACACCATGGTGCCGGCGTTCTGGACCGAGCTCCCCCAGATCGTGCGGGAGATCGACGACGACGGCTCGGCCAGGGTGATCGTCGTGTCCTCGACGGGCAGGCACTTCAGCGCGGGGATGGACCTCTCGGTGTTCACCGGCGGCTCCGGGCTGACCGGCGGTGAGGAGCCGCGCACGACCGAGATGGGTCGCACGCGCGCCCGCCTGCGCCAGACCGCGCTGCTGCTCCAGGAGAGCTTCACGGCGCTCGAGAAGGCCCGCCAGCCCGTGCTCGCCGCGGTGCAGGGCGGCTGCGTCGGTGGCGCGCTCGACCTGGTCACCGCCTGCGACTGCCGGTACGCCACGGCTGACGCGTTCTTCGTGGTCCAGGAGATCAACATCGGGATGACCGCCGATGTGGGCACGCTCCAGCGCCTGCCGAAGCTGATCCCCGAGGGCGTGGCCCGCGAGATGGCCTACACCGGCCGCCGGATGTCCGCGGCGAGGGCTAAGGAGGTCGGGCTGGTCAACGAGGTGTTCGACACCCACGAGGCGATGCTCGAGGCAGTGATGGAGACCGCGCACGAGATCGCCTCCAAGAGTCCGCTCGCGATCTGGGGGACCAAGGAGATGATCAACTACGCACGGGATCACTCCGTCGCCGACTCGCTCAACTACATCGCCACGTGGCAGACGGGCATGTTCCAGCCCGCCGACATGCTCGAGAGCTTCGCCGCGAAGAGCGAGCAGCGCGAGCCCCGCTTCGACGACCTGCTGCCGAACCCCAAGTCGCTCTGAGCGCCGGAGCCCGGTGGTGCGCGGAGGCGGTTGGCGTCGGGCGCGCTAGCCCTCCTCAAGTGGGGGGAGGAAGTCCCAGGGAAGGTCACCCACCCGCACGAGGGTCGAGGAGATCCAGCCGCCCATCGAGGAGAAGTGGTCGTCGAGGATCGAGCCGTCCGCGAGGGTGGCTTCGTCGAACTCGTAGGACCCCTCGTAGCTCACCTCGATCGCGTACTCCGGCTCCTTCAGGTCCGCCGGGTACACCGTCTCGATGGTCGGACCCGATCGGTGGAGCGGCTCGCTCGCGATCGGGGGGCTCTCGGTGGGCAGCACGCTGAGCAGCAGGGCGGGATCGGGCGACGAGGCGAGCCGCTGCACCCGCAGGACGATCTCGATGTCGATCCGGGGCGGCTCGTCGAAGGGCTCGTCGATGTACCAGAGGCGGTAGGCGGTCTGCGACCACGTGGGCCACGAAAGGGTGATGTCGGCCTGCACCCGAGGCGGGAGTCCCTCTCCGGGCAGGCCGTAGCTGGTCTCCCAGCGCATGTCACCGAGCAGCACGTCCACCTGGAACCGCTCCTCGAACGCCTGCCGCTCGAGGAGCGCGCTCTCGAAGGCGTCACGGAGCGCTCCGATCGCATCGGTGAAGACGTGGTCGAGCATCGCGGTCCGAGGGTAGCGGGTGGCCTGCCTCCGCCCGTCAGCCCAGGTCGGGCCGTCACCGGAGGGGCTCGTCCACCTCGGGGGAGAGGAACGCTGTGGGCACCGACAGGCCGAGCAGTCGATGCCGGAGGGTGGCGATGCGGCGCCCGGGCTGCACCGCCTGCTTGATGGTGCCGAGCGCGTCGCCGAGGACCCCGGCGGTGGCGTCGAGATCGGCGACCGTGTACGCCAGCCCGAAGAAGGCGGCCGGCCCGTCCCCGCCCGGCTCCTCCGGTCCGATCAGCTCGATGATCACCTCACCGGCGCGAAAGAACACCTGCAGCGACGGCGCACCGTACTGATCGGTGTGGCGGGTGCGCCGTGGTTCGAATCCCATCGCCTCGAGCACGGCGGTCGTGCGCGCCGTGTCGGGGGTCACCAGCACCACATGATCGATCTGCAGCACCTCGTTGGGGTGTCGGCCGGGCTCGCACGGCTCGGCCGCGCTGAGCGAGGTGGGCAGGCCGTCGGGTTCGGGATGCTCGACAGTGGCGTCGCGAAGGGACCACGACACGATGCCCCTTCCCCGCTCGCGGCCCACCAGACGGATCCGCACCCGCCCCACCCGGCACAGCCCGTCGGGTTCGACGTCGAACCCGGCTGCCCGCCACGCCTCCGGGGGGTCCGCCACCTCGATCGTGTCGATCGTGGGGGTGGTCACGCTCAGCGGTCCTCCGTCCGCTCGGCACGGATCAGCCCCTGGAGGTGAAGCCGTTCCCCGTTCGATGCCTCGAAGGTCTCCCCGAGCACCTGACGAACCTACCGCCCGGCGGCATCGCACATCGCCAGCCGATCCAGGGCGGCGCCGACCGGCGGCAGACTGTACGACCATGCCGGATGCTGAGCTGATCCGAAGAGCGCGCGCCTGGCAGGTAGCGGACCCTGACCCCGAGACCCGTGCCGAGGTCGACCGACTGATCGAGGCTGGCGACGACGAGGACCTGCGCGACCGCTTCGAACGGCGTCTGGAGTTCGGCACCGCAGGACTGCGGGCGGCGATGGGTGCCGGCCCCAATCGCATGAACCGCCTGGTGGTCCGCCGCGCCGCCGCCGGGCTGATGCGCTACCTCGGTCCTGGACGCACGGTCGTGGTCGGCTACGACGCGCGGCGCAAGTCCGATCAGTTCGCCGCGGACACCGCGGAGATCATCGCTTCGGCCGGCGGCAGGGCGGTGATGTTCGAGCACCCGGTCCCCACCCCGGTGCTGGCGTTCGCGATCCGGCTGCTCGGAGCCGACGCAGGGGTGATGTGCACCGCGAGCCACAACCCGCCCGCCGACAACGGCTTCAAGGTGTATCTGGGTGATGGTGCGCAGATCATCCCGCCGATCGATCGGAGGATCGCCGCCGCGATCGAACAGGTCGAGCTCGGCGAGCTCCACCCGGATGGCGCCGACGCGCGGCGGGGGATCGAGCCAGCGGGCGACGAGATCCTCGAGGCCTACGTGGAGCGGGCGGTGAGCCGCCTGGGCCCGGGCCCGCGCGAGCTGTCCATCGTCTACACCCCGCTGCACGGGGTCGGGCTCGCCGTGACCAGGCGGGCGTTCGCGGCCGCCGGGTTCGCGCCCCTGCAGGTGGTGCAGGCCCAGGCCGAGCCCGACGGCTCGTTCCCCACGACGCCCTACCCGAACCCGGAGGAGGAAGGTGCTCTCGATCTGGCCGTCGAGCTCGCAGATCGGGTCGACGCCGACCTGGTGCTCGCCCACGACCCGGACGCGGATCGGCTGGGGGTGGTGGCCCGGGATTCGGACGGCCGGTGGCAGCGGTTGAGTGGCGATCAGGTCGGCGCGCTGCTCGCCGACCACCGGCTCCGGCGTACCGACGGCTCACCGGGCGAGCGTCTGGTGGTCGACACGTTTGTCTCCTCGGGTCTGGTGGGACGGCTCGCCGCCGCGCACGGCGCCCACCACGTCGAGACGCCGACTGGTTTCAAGTGGCTCATGCGCCCGGTGATCGCGCATCCCCACTGGGAGCTGGTGCTCGCCTATGAGGAGGCGCTCGGCTACGCGGTCGACGGGTTCATCCGCGACAAGGACGGCATCACCGCGGCGCTGGTCTTCGCCGAGCTGGCAGCCGAGCTGCGCGCGGTGGGCTCGACGGTGTGGGATCGGCTTGAGCAGCTGGCGCGGACGCACGGGCTGTTCGCCACCGACACGTGGTCGTTTCGGTTCACCGGCTACGCGGCGCGCTCGCAGATCGACGCGCTGATGGCCAGGCTCCGATCTTCCCCGCCTGACCGCCTCGGCTCCCGGGCGGTCACCGGCGTCGAGGACCTTCTCGAGGGTCGCGACCGCAGCGAGGGTGGTCAGCTGCCGCCAGTCGATGCGGTCGTCCTCCGGCTCGAGGGCGACGGGCGCCTGATCGCCCGGCCGAGTGGCACGGAGCCCAAGCTGAAGGTCTACGCGCGCCTCGTCCGCGCGGTCGGCGACGGCCCAGGCGCGCACACCCGCGCCGAGTCCGACGCGCGAGCCGAGCTGGCGGAGCTGGAGGGTGCGGTCCGGGCCTGGTTGGATCGTGCGATCGATGGGTGAAGCCTCGGTGGCGCGCGGCTACCGTTCTGCGGTCTCACCGCCTTGCGGTCCGCATCCGAGTCGCCCCTGCTGATGCTGTTCCCAACGATCGACTTCGCGATCTTCTTCGTGGTCGTGTTCACGGGCAACTGGCTGCTCCGTCCCCACCCGCGACGGTGGCGATGGTTCATGCTCATCGCCAGCCTCGTGTTCTACGGCTGGTTCCGCTGGTACTACGTCTTCCTGCTGCTCGGCTCGATCATCGTCAACTGGTTCTTCGGCGAGCGGATCTACGCCGCGCTCGGCTCTGACGGTGAGCGGACGGAGGCGAGCAGGCGCCTGGTGCGGTTGGCGGTGGTGGTGAACCTTGGCACGCTCGGGGTGTTCAAGTACGCCGAGTTCGCGCTGTCGACGGGCAGCAGCTGGTTGAACCGCCTCGGCTTCGATCTCGACCCTCCACTGATCGGGATCCTGCTGCCGGTCGGCATCTCGTTCTTCACCTTCCAGGCGATCAGCTACGTCGTCGACATCGGGCGTGGTGAGTGGCGCAGACCCATGCCCCTGCTCGACTTCGCGGTGTACCTGTCCTTCTTCGCCCACCTGGTCGCGGGGCCGATCGTGCGGGCGAGCGAGTTCGCCCCGCAGCTCGACCACCGCCCGGACCCGCGAGCCGTCGAGTCCTCGGAAGCGTTCATGCACATCTTCCGAGGTCTGTTCAAGAAGGTGGTCGTCTCCAGCTACATGGCGACGGTCGCTGACCCGGTGTTCCAGTTCCCGGGAGGCCACAGCAGCCTGGAGGTGCTCTTCGGCATCTACGCGTACGCGATCCAGATCTACGCCGACTTCAGCGGGTACACGGACATCGCCTTCGGTGTCGCGCTCCTGCTCGGCATCCGCTTCCCACAGAACTTCGACGCCCCGTACCGGTCGCTGTCGGTGCAGGAGTTCTGGCGGCGCTGGCACATGACGTTGTCGCGGTGGCTGCGCGACTACCTCTACATCCCGCTCGGCGGCAACCGCAGCTCGCGGTTGGTGACCCTGGTCAACCCGGAGCTCGGCGCCCAGCCACGCAAGGGCTTCATCTACCTGAACCTCATGCTGACGATGCTGCTCGGCGGCCTGTGGCACGGCGCCAACTGGACGTTCGTCGTCTGGGGTGCGATCCACGGCACGGCCCTCATCGTCGAGCGGGTGATCAGGGGTCGGTGGGCGCAGCGCCAACCGTTGGGTTTGCCCGCTCGTGTGGTCCCCATGCTCCAGTGGGCGCTGACCTTCCACGTCGTCGCGCTGGCCTGGGTGTTCTTCCGGGCGTCATCCCTCGATGTGGCGCTCGACGTGCTCGGCCGGCTCCTCTCCTTCGCGGGCGGCCCCTCTGATCTGGTCACGCCGCTGCTCGTCGTGACCATCGGGGCGATGCTGGCCTCGCAGTTCGTGCCGCCACAGGTTCCCGAGCGGGTCGAGCGGGGCTTCGGACGCGTGGCGCCAGCGCTGCAGGCCGGGCTGGTGGCGGTGGCCCTGGTCGGGATCAACGCCCTCGGCCCGGAGGGCATCGCACCGTTCATCTACTTTCAGTTCTGAGCGCAGAGGACCGATCCCATGGCCACTCCCACAGACGGACGACCGCTACCGTCGGCTCCCGTGCGGCAGAGCCCTGGTGGGACCCCGTCTCCCAGCCGTGTGCGCACTGCACAGCGGTCACCCGCCCGCCAGCTGGTGGTCCGGCTCTTCCGCAGCCAGCGGCCGGAGCGTTCGGGCACCATGCCGGCGGGCGTGGTGCTCATCGTCGTCGTGGTCGGCTTGCTGCTCGCAGCGATGCTCAACGCAGATGCGACCCTGCGTAAGAGCAAGGCTCGGGGTGACGGCTTCCGTCAGCAGGTGGCGCAGGCGGTGGCGGACGTGAGCGACGCGCTGGGGCTCACCGGTCCCCGCAACGCGCTCGACGAGGCGCTGGGTCGCAGCACGGGTGGCGGGCCGAGCTACGAGGAGCTGCTCGCCGAGAAGGAGGCCGCCGAGCAGCAGGGCGCCGAGCTCGCGGCCGGGGTCGCCACGTCGGTGCCCTCCGCGCCGCTCCTGCACACCCCCACGCCTGACAACCCCCTGAAGCTGTGGGTCGGCGGTGACTCCGTGGGTGGCTCGTTCGGCGTGCAGATGCAGCCGATCGCCGATTCGACCGGTCTGTTCAGATCGACGCTCGACTACCGGCTCGGCACCGGGCTGATCCGGCCGGACTACTTCAACTGGCCCGAGCACTTCGCGAGGGACGTGCTGCCGGAGCTCGACCCCGATGTGGTGGTGGTGATGTTCGGCGCGAACGACGACCAGAACCTCGAGCTCGATGGCGGCCGGGTGGTGAAGAAGTACACGCCGGAGTGGTATGCGGAGTACCGCCGGCGGGTCGGGGCCACCATGGACCTGCTCAGGAGCCCGGAGAACGACCGGCTCGTGGTGTGGGTGGGCGCAGTGCCTGCCGGTCCCGGTTCGAAGATCTCGAACATGGACGTGCTCAACTACATCTACTGGACCGAGGCCCGGCAGCGGCCGTGGGTCACCTATGTCGACAGCTTCGCCATCCTCGGCGGGCCAGACCACGCGTTCGCCGAGGAGGTGGTCTTCGCCGACGGCAAGCTGCGCGGCCCCTACCAGAAGGACAACCTGCACCTGAGCACCTGGGGTGCCCAGCGCCTGTCGTGGGCCTCCCTCGCGCACATCGGTCGGCTCGTCGATCTCTCCGCCACCAGGGTGCCGACTCCGCCCCCGTCGCAGACCGCCCCAGCTGAGGTCGTCGAGCGGGAGGAGCTGCCGCGTCCACCGAGCATGCCTGAAGGAGTCTGATCGGCGCCCGGCTCATCGGCGGCCGGCTGATCAGCGTTCCGCAGTGCGTCGCACGCCAGCCCGCCGACGTCGTCGTCCGCGCCGGGTCGCCATCTCATGCGACCGTCCTGTGCCGGGAGGCTCGGGCAGTGGTATCGGCAGCCCGGCTCTCAGCTGACCGTCAGGAGGGTCTCCATGCCCTTGGCCAGGTGCGTCCGGCCGTCATGGCTCCGGACCACGCAGAAGAGCCGGTACGTCCCCGCAGCGAGCTGGAAGGTGCCCTCGCAGGTCTGTCCTGGGCCGAACGCTTCGAGTTCGAACGCGCCGGCCGCCTCGAGGGCATCCTCGTCGGGGGAGCCGTCAGGGAGGGTGGGTACGGAGCCACCACCCGGGAGGAAGGCCAGCTCGTGATCCTCGGTTCCGATGTTGGTGACGACGAAGGTGACCGTGCCAGCCTGGATCTGCGGTCGTTGGAGGACGATCACGTAGTCGGCGAGCTCAACCTCGACCCGTTCGGTGGCCTGGGACGCGAGGTCGGTGCCGACGGCTTCGCACTGCCGTCCCGGGGCCGTGGTGTTCGGGGTCGAGGTCATCGTCGAGTCGTCCGAGTTGCACGCCGTCGCGAGGGTCGCGGTGACGAGGACGGCGACGGCGAGGAGCGTGGTCGAGCAGCGGGTGTTGGTCATGCGTCCTCCCGGCAGTGGTGATAGGTCATGCAATGACGTGATGATAGGTGTACCTAACACCCCTCGGCCGCGACCTCGCAACTCAGCGGTTGGCGCGCGGTCTCCCGTCAGGGATGGGAGGCGGTGACGGTGGTGGCGATCCCACCCCGCACGTTCCAGATCGTTTGCACCGTCATCCGCCGCGGAGCGATCGCAGCCACCAGGTCGTCGAGGATCCGGTTGGTGATGTCCTCGTGGAAGTGGCCCTCGTCGCGGAAGCTCCACAGGTACAACTTCAGTGACTTCAGCTCCACGATCTTCTCATCGGGGGTGTAGGTGACCACCACGGTCGCGAAGTCGGGCTGTCCGGTCATCGGGCACAGACAGGTGAGCTCCGGGGTCTCGCAGCGCACCTCGTAGTCACGACCCGGGTGCGGGTTGTCGACGGCGATCAGCTCTCGGGACGGTGCGGACGGCACGCCCCGACGCTACCGGACCGGGCGTGCGGATCCGGTCCGACGTCACCCCTTGCTGGCGAGCGGCGCCACCCCGGCACCGACGGCTGGCGCGCGCTCAGACACCGAGCTGCCAGAAGAGGAAGCCGAGCGCGTCAGTCAGCTCATCGGCCTGCTTGGAGACCGGCTTGCCCTGACCGTGCCCCGCCTCGGTCTCCTGCCTGAGCAGGATCGGGCGCTCGGCGCCACAAGAGGTCGCCGCCTGCAGCCGGGCGGCCATCTTGCGGGCGTGCATCGGGTCAACCCTGCTGTCACCCTCGGCGGTGGTGAGCAGCACCGCCGGATAGCAGGTGCCGTCTACCACGTGGTGGTAGGGCGAGTAGGCGTACAGCCAGGCGAACTCCTCCGGAACGTCAGGGTCGCCGTACTCGGGGATCCACAACCGGGCGATCAGGAAGTGGTGGTAACGCAGCATGTCCAGCAGCGGCACCGCGATCTGCGCGGCGCGGCACAGGTCGGGGTGCTGGGTGATGGTCGCGCCGACCAGAAGGCCGCCGTTGCTACCACCCCGGATGGCGAGCCGCTCGGGAGAGGTCCAGCCTTCGGCGATCAGCCATCTGGCCGCTGCGGCGAAGTCGTCGAAACTCTGCTGCTTGTGCTCCCGCATCCCGGCGCGGTGCCAGGACTCACCCTCCTCGGCACCGCCGCGGATGTTGGCCACCGCGTAGACGGCACCCCGCTCGCAGGCTGCCACCACCGCTGCCGAGTAGGCGGGCCCCATGGAGATCGAGAAGCCCCCGTAGCCGGTCAGGATGCACGGGGTTTCGGGAGAGGGCAGGGTCTGCTGCGCCCGGACGAGGAACATCGGCACCTTCGTGCCGTCGGTGCTCTCGTAGCGCACCTGCTCGACCACGATGTCAACCGCGGGGGCGTCGCTGCTGCCGTCGAGCTGGCGGAGCCGACTCCAGTCCGTGATCGCTCCGGGTCGCCAGCGGTACATCGTCGGCGGCACCGCGAACGAGGTGAACGAGAAGAACGCCTCGTCGCGCTCGCGGCTCCCTGACAGCCCCACGAGCGAGCCGACACCGGGCAGCTCGATCGGCTCGCGGCCGGTGCCGTTGAGGTCGTAGCGGTCGAGGTACGACACCGCGGACTGCGAAGACAGCACCAGCAGTGAGCTCGCGGTGGGCACGACCGCCTCGATCACCCGATCGCTCTCGGGCACGATCGTGCACCAGTTGTCGTGCCACGCGGCGGCGACCGGAGCGGAGACCACCCGGCCCCGGTCGGCGCCGAGCGTCGTCACGCCGATCACCTGGTCGCCGACGACCGTGAACGACGAGACGGCGTCGACCCCTTCGATCATGACCGTGCGGGCACCCGTGCTGCGGTCGATGAGATGGACGTCGACCCTGCTCCATCCCAGCGAGACGTGCAGCAGCATCCACCGCCCGTCCCGTGAGATCGACACGTTGGTCCACGCGGTCTTGTCGGGAAGCTCCCCCCACACCAGCTCGTCCTGGCGCCAGTGCTGACCCAGGCGGTGCCAGTACACCTTCCGCCAGTAGCCCTGCTCACCCTCGGCGACCGTGTGGGGCTCGGGGTATCGCGTGTAGGCGAACGCGCTGGCGTCAGGGGTCCAGGCGACGGACGCGGCGCGCGTGTTCGGGATGCGATCTGAGAGCCGCTTGCCGGTCTGGACATCGAGGACGTGCAGCGTGCTGCGCTCGTCGCCCCCCGATGACAACCCGTACGCCACCAGGCGCCCGTCGGGTGAGGGGTGATACCAGTCGATGGCGGTGGTGGGATCTCCGGTCAGTCGGTGCGGGTCGACGATCGTGCGGGCCAGCCCCCTGGCCTTGGCGGGACGGACCACGAGCACGGCCTGGTCGTGACGACCCCAGCGTTCGAGCGAGAACACCCGGTCGCCGGCGACCATGCACCCCACGGACGACCCGGCCCGCAGCAGGGTGACCAGGCGCTGGTGGAGCGTCTCTCGACCGGGCAGGGCGGCGAGGACCCGGGCGGTGTGCGCGTTCTGCGCCTCGACCCAGGCCCGAGTGACCTCGGACCGGCCGTCTTCGAGCCATCGGTACGGATCGATGACCCGGTGGCCGTGGAGGATGTCGACGACGTCGTCGCGGGGAGTAGGCGGTGGGGGCGGAGTGACTGCGCGGCTCGCCATGCGCCTCCTCCCGGCCGGCGTTCGGCTTGCGCCCGTGGTTCGCCGGCTTGCGGCGAGCGTTGGTCTTGCGCTTCGAGGACTTCTTCGACATAGGGCGCAAACGCTACCCCGCGGGTTGCGACCGGGCACACTCCGCCAGCTCGTTCCCGGCCGCGCGTCTCCATGAGCTCCATCAGCCCCACGAGCTCCATCAGCTCGCGGGGGCTCCACGGGTCGACGCGCGGTTCGGGCATCTCGGGGACCGGCTCGAGGCACCGGGCCGACACGCCGGGTCGAGCTGACAAGACCACGCAGTACCCTGAGGCTGGTGGAGCGATTCGGGTTCGTCGGCCTGCCGAACGCAGGCAAGTCGTCGCTGTACAACGCGCTCTCAGGTGGGAGCGCGCTCGCCGCCCCGTACGCGTTCGCCACAACCGACCCGAACGTCGGGGTCGCGAAGGTGCCGGACGATCGGCTGGAGCGCCTCGCGGCCATGAGCAACTCGCGAAACGTCGTGCCGGCGAGCGTGCAGTTCACCGACATCGGTGGGTTGGTGGAAGGAGCGAGCAAGGGCGAGGGGCTCGGCAACCGGTTCCTTGCCGGCATCCGCGAGGTCGATGCGATCGTGTTCGTCCTGCGGGCCTTCGACGACCCCGATGTGCCCGGCTCCCCAGACCCGCTCGAGCATCTGCGCATCCTCGAGATCGAGCTGAGCCTCGCTGACCTCGAGAGCGTCGAGAACCAGCTCGACAAGCGCCGGAAGGCGGCCAAGCACGACAAGGCTCTCGCCGATGAGCTGGCCGCGCTCGAGGCCGCCCACGCGGTCCTCGCCGCGGGCACGCCGATCTATCGCAGCGAGCTCCAGCCCTCCCAGCGCGAGCTGCTGAAGAGCTACTTCCTGCTCACGAACAAGCCGGTGCTCGCGGTGGTCAACGTCGGCGAGGACGACCTCGACCGCATCGACGAGAAGATCGCGCCGGTGGTCGCAGAGCTCGGCGCTCACGGAGAGGTGATCGGCGCGTGCGTGCAGCTCGAAGCCGAAGCTGCCCAGCTCGAGCCGGATGAGCGGGCGGAGATGCTCGAGGCGCTCGGGCTCGGTGAGGGGGGTCTGCCGCGGTTCATCCGTGCCGCGTACCACCTGCTCGGTCTGCGCACGTTCTTCACCACCGGCGAGAAGGAGTCGCGCGCCTGGACCTTCCGGGCGGGCTGGAAGGCCCCCCAGTGCGCCGGGGTGATCCACTCGGACTTCGAGCGGGGCTTCATCCGCGCCGAGGTCATCCACTGGGATGAGCTTCTGGAGATCGGCTCCTGGTCGAAGGCTCGTGAGGCCGGCAAGCTGCGGGTGGAGGGCAAGGACTACGAGGTCGCCGACGGCGATGTCCTCGAGATCCGCTTCAACGTCTGAGGCCCATCGTGCCCTGGCTGCTGCGTGACGGGCAGGTGTTGGCGACACTCGAGGTCGCTGACTCGGCGCGCAGCCGGGCCCGCGGTCTGCTCGGCCGCGACAGCATCGAAGGTGCACTCCTGCTCCGGCCAGCGCGATCCGTGCACAGCTTCGGCATGCGCTTCGCCATCGACGTCGCCTTCGTCGACCGCGATCTCGTCGTGCTGCGCACCTGCCGGCTGCGTCCCAACCGGGTCACCCTGCCGGTCTGGGGAGCGCACGCGGTGATCGAGGCAGAGGCGGGCGCGTTCCGTCAGTGGGGACTCGCTCCCGGTGACCGGCTCGAGATCCGCGGGCTCGATGCGGACGGCACCGGGTCGTCATGAGCGCGGATCGCGGGGTCCTCGTCGTGGTGGGGACGCCGATCGGCAACCTCGGCGACCTCTCCCCGCGTGCCGTGGAGGCGCTCCGGGACGCTGACGTGATCGCCTGTGAGGACACCCGCCGGACCGGCAGGCTCCTCGAACGGGCGGGCGTTCGGGCTCGCGGCTTCGTCGTCGTGAACGACCACACCGAGGCCACACGCATCGGGGAGGTGATCGAGAGGCTCCGGCGCGGTGAGCGGGTCGCGGTGGTGACCGACGCCGGCATGCCCGGGATCTCCGACCCCGGGGAGCGGCTGGTGCGTGCCGCCACCGCCGAGGGGTTCGAGGTGGAGGTGGTGCCGGGCCCATCGGCGCTGGTGGCTGGGCTGGTGGTGAGCGGTCTGCCCACCGGTCGCTTCGCCTTCGAGGGCTTCCTGCCGAGGAAGGGTCGGTCACGCACCGAGCGTCTCGCCATGCTGGCGAGCGAGCAGCGCACCCTCGTGCTGTTCGAAGCGCCACATCGCCTGG
>JBBFLY010000077.1:0-12064 GCA_037478855.1 Acidimicrobiales bacterium
GCGGGGTGGGAGCGCTGGATACGGGAGTCCGAGGTCGTCGGCCGCTCCTGCGCCGGGGGTCTGGTCGTCGATGCCCAGCAGCGCCAGGTAGAGCGCTTCGGTCTCGGCGGAGGGCGGCACCCCCAGTGATTCGGCGAGGATGCGGCGGCACCGCTCGTATGCGGTCAGGCCGGCGCCGCGGTCGGACGCGGCGAGGTGCACGCGGAGGAGGTTGCGGTGGCCGAGCTCGCGGTAGGGCTCGATGCGGGCGGCCTCCTCGGCTGAGGCCAGCGCAGGGGCCAGCTCGCCACGAGCGAGCCGGGCTTCGGTGAGCAGGTCGAGCGCTCTCAGCCGCCACCGGTGCAACGTCGCCCGCCAGCCACCAACCCAGTCGTTCTCCTCGCCGGGCAGGAACGGTCGGGCACAGATCGAGTGGACAGCAAGCGCAGCTGACTCGGCTCCGACCGGATCACCTGCGACGTGTGCCGACTCCGCCTGATCGAGGCAGCGGCGGGCTACTTCCACATCGGTCAGTGCTCCGTTGGGCAGCTGGAGCCGCCAGCAGCCGCCGACGGCTTCGATGGTGCACCCGTCGCTGAACCGCTCCCGCAGGAAGGATCGCAGCCGGGAGATGGTGTTGCGGAGGGACGCCTCCCAGGACCTCGGCAGATCGTCACCCCAGACCACCTCTGCGAGCTCGCTGCGGGTGATCGGGGTGGCCGTCAGCGCGAGCGCTGCGAGCACCAGCCGGACGTTGCCCTCGGGCAGCTCGTGCTCGTCGCCGTCGGAGGTCCTGACCGCCACCTGTCCGGTCAGGGTCAGGTGGCTGCCGGGCGGTCCGAACGGCCCGTCCACTCGCTCGCGCGACGCAGCGCCGTCTTCGGGATCCTTCTTCACTCGTCGTCGCCCTGGTGAGGCACCGATGCTACCCGTGGGCTGGGTTGGGGACCGGTGCGTCGGGTGCCAGCCTGTGGTCGGATGCGCGGCACACCTCGAGGTGGCGGGCGGGCCCGCCGGTGCCGGTCGTGTTGCGCCGCTGTTGCGCTGCTGTTGCGCCCGATCCGTAGCGTCGAGTCCATGTGTGGCCGTACGGAGCATCGTGGACGTCGCGGGATCGAGGGGATCCAGGCACCAGGAGGGTCGCGGGCTGCGGAGTTGAGCCGACGCAGCAGGGTGTCCGGGGCGTTCGTCGCGGTGCTCGTCGTGCTCGCAGCGGTGGCGGGGGTTGCCCCCACAACGGTGGCCGCGAGCGGGTCGGCGACGGTGTCGATGGGCTCGCTGCGGGTGCTGGCTCCGACCGCGGCGGTGAAGGTGCCGATCACGCTGTCGCAGCCCCAGGCGAGCGACGTGTTGGTCACCTGGGCGGTGACGAGCGGTGTGCTCGGCACTGACTACCTCGCTCCGAGGGGCCCGAAGACCGTCAGGATCCCGGCGGGGCGGACCCGGGCGTTCGCCTCCGTCAAGCTCGTCCGGTACGGGGACACCGCTCCGCTGACGATCAGCATCCAGAGCGTCACCGGCGCGCCCGTCGGGGTGGGTGTCGGCTCGGGCGTGATCGACGTGGTGGCGTGGACGGACGCCGCGGACTCGTTCTGGACCTCCTACGGTGCAACGCACGGCGCGTTCGTGCTCGGCGGCTCGGTGCACGTGGTCGAAGGCGACGGCACCAGGCCGCAGACGGTGACCGTGCCGGTCGCCCTCGGAGACCCCAACTGGATCTACACGGGCGGCGCCGACGTGGATGTCACCTGGCAGCTCACCCCGGTGACCGCCACTCCCGGGGCCGACTACAAGGCGCTCACGGCACCGCGGACGACCCGGATCCGATACGCCGCGGGGCGCGCGTTCCTCAACGTTCCGATCTTCGGTGACACCGAAGACGAGCTCGACGAGAGCTTCGAGGTGACGATCCTGTCGGCATCGGTGGTGCTGCCGGCGCCGCCACCGCCTTGGACCTGCCACGTCTGCCTCGAGGACGTCGCCGTCCTCGGCTCCGGCACGGTGACGATCGTCGATGACGACGAGGGAGCCGGCAACCTGGCGGCGTGGGGCTGGACCGGCGCCGACGGGATCGACGGCAACTCTGACGAGCACACGCCGACCGCGGTCGGGACCAACCCGGACTGGCAGGATCTGGCAGCCGGGGGTGGCTCGGTGCTGGCCATCGACGGCGACGGCTCGCTGTGGGCGTGGGGCGAGAACTGGTGGGGCCAGCTCGGCCTCGGCGACACCGATGGCCGCGCGACACCGACGCAGGTAGGAACCGACACCGACTGGGCGGCGGTAGACGTGAGCGCGATGCACGCGCTCGCGCTGAAGACCGACGGCACGCTGTGGGCGTGGGGTGCCAACGGCGTCGGTCAGCTGGGTACCGGTGACACCACCGACCAGCTCACCCCGGTGCAGATCGGCTCGGACACCGACTGGATCGCGGTGAGCGCAGGCGGCGGCTTCTCGCTCGCGCTGAAGAGCGATGGCACGCTGTGGAGCTGGGGTACCAACAACTTCGGTGAGCTTGGCCAGGGCGACACGCTGGCACGCTGGTCACCCGACCAGGTGGGTACGGAGAACGACTGGGTGGCCATCTCTGCTGCGCCGAACAGCGGGCACGGGTTCGCCCTGAAGGTGGGCGGCACGCTGTGGGCGTGGGGCTACAACGAGGACGGCCAGCTCGGTCTCGGCGACCTCCTCTCACCGAGGCTCGCGCCGACCCAGGTCGGCACCGACACCGACTGGCTTGGGGTCGTCGTCGCGAGCAACGGGGGCGGGTTTGCCCTCAAGTCCAACGGCAC
The DNA here is from genome assembly GCA_037478855.1 of Acidimicrobiales bacterium. GTDB lineage: Bacteria > Actinomycetota > Acidimicrobiia > Acidimicrobiales > Acidimicrobilacustridaceae > Rhabdothermincola. The sequence continues at coordinate 2,772 of JBBFLY010000077.1, forward strand.
GCTGTGGGCGTGGGGTGCGAACGGAGCTGGCCAGCTCGGCCTCGGTGACACGCTGAGCCGGCTCACGCCGACGCAGGTCGGCTCGGCCACCTGGATCGCGGTTGCCCCGGGCGGGAGCCACACCCTCGGGTTGCAGGCCGACGGCACGCTGTGGGCGTGGGGTAACAACTTCTACGGTCAGCTGGGCCTTGGTGACACGCTGAGCCGACTCACGCCGACGCAGGTCGGCTCGGCCACCTGGAGCGCGGTGGCTGCGGGCGACGGCTTCTCCTTGGCGCTCCGGAGCTGAGCCGCCCCGCCCGCACGTGCGAGGCGTGGAGGTCTCGACCGACACCGTGAGCGCTGAGGAGGCCCCGAGCCGGGTCAGGCTGACGGCCGGCAGGCGGCGGCCATCGCCTGTAGCCCACTGCTGTCGAGCACGTCGAGGCCGGTGGCGCGCATCGGTGTCGCGGCGGTGGCCGAGCGGTTCCCGGAGCGGCAGTAGACGACGCCGCCCACGTCGGGGTCGAGGGACGCCACCCGCTCAGCGAAGTCAGGGTCTTGCAGGTTCAGGTCGACCGCTCACGCCCGCCGGGTGTCAGTCGGACCAGTCGGCGAAGCCCTGAGCGGCGAAGTCGTCGTCGAACGCGAACGCGGTGTCGATGCCCCGTTCGCGCATCACCTCGAACGAGGTCCAGTCGACGAGGCTCACGTCGCGCCGGTCGGCGGCGAGCAGGGCGGCGACGGACCGTCGGTGCAGCTGCGGCTCGACCCAGACCACGTCGAGCACGGGGAGGAGGAGATCGTGCAGGGCGCGGACCGCAGGCATCCCGAGCCGCCGCTGGGCCAGTGCCGTCGTCTCGACGAGGATCGAGCTGTGCGTCCAACCTTCGACGGTGCCGTCTTCGACGCCATCGAGCAGGCGACTCCACCCGCGAGCGGCGAGCGGATGGTGGCGGTCGTCGCGATCGAGAACCGCGTAGAGCGCGGAGGTGTCGACGAAGACAGCCCTCACGACGAGAAGGCCCGGTCGAGCACCTCGTCGTGGTGCTCGCTCGTGGCGCGCTGACCAGAGGCGAACGCCCCGACCGGCCGGCGCGCTCGCGCCACGCGTGTTGTCCGCTCATCGGCGTCGAGGAGTGAGTCGAGCGCGTCACGCAACAGCGCCGCCTGGGACCGGCGTCGGGCGGCAGCGAGTCGGCGGAGCGCCTCGGCCTGGGCCGGGGTCATCGAGATCTGCGTCCGGATCACGCACACATGATAACAATGAGCGATGTCATGATGGCATCATCTCGTGCCACGACGCGCGTCTGACCGCCGGGAGGCGGGGAGGGCGCAGATGCCGTTTGCTCGCTCGGCGCGACGGATGAGGCGCAAGCCGTACCCGGTGCCGAGCAGCCAGACGACGGTGACCATGACACCCGCCACCCAGGCGTGCTCCCGCAGCACCACGCCGAGCGAGGTGCCGGCCAGCACGGTGGTGAGCACCCCCAGGGTCAGGGGTAGGTGGCAGGGGCAGAGCAAGAACGACCAGAGCAGCCACGCTCGGCCGCGCCGCTCCAGGGCGCGGCCGTCGAGGGTGAGGGGTGTGGGTGCGGTCTCGACGTCGGTGGTGGGTGGGCTGTTGGGGGCGATGGTGGTGTCGGCGGTCATCAGGCCCCCGTGTTGGTCGAGGACGTGAGTTGGTGGAGTGCGGCGGTGAGCTTGGCGGTGGCGGTCTCAGCGAGCTCGGCCATGGCAGGGTCCGGCATCAGCGCGCGTGGGTCGGCGATGCTGACGCGGGTGCCGCCGGCGGGGTCGGGTTCGAGCACGACGTTGCAGGGCAGCACCAGCGCGGCGGACGGGTTGATCTCGAGCGCCCGGTGAGCGAGAGAGGGGTTGCAGGCCCCCAGGATCTTCAGTGGGGGTCGATCGATGCCGAGCTTCTCGTTGAGGGTGGAGGCGACGTCGATCTCGGTGAGCACCCCGAAGCCGTGGTCGGCGAGCGCGGTGCGCACCGCGGTCTCGGCTTGGTCCAGCGGGAGGGGGACGGATGCGGTGAGGGACTGCATGACGTACCTCTGTGGTGATGGGCCGAAGCGGACGACCCGACGGGGGTGCCCGCAGCTCACATACCCTAGAGGGTATCACGGTGGAGTGGGTTGCGGGTCGTCGGAGGTGGTTCGCCGAGCCGCCGCAGTCAGTGCATCGGGTCGGCACGCTGCCTGAATCCGAACACCTCGAGCGCGGCTCGGTGGAGCCTCGCGCGGGCGCACGCCCGTTCAGGCGACCGGGTCGCGATCGCCGCCTATCTGGGTGAAGACGACACCTTCGAGCGGGCGATCGCCGTCGTCGCCCCCATCTACGCCGACACGGACCAGAGCGACCATAAGCGTCTGCTCGAGACGATCGCCGCTGGCACGATCCAGGCGAGCACGGGCGGCTTTGGGGATCCGCGAGACCCGCAGGGATGCGGCGCAGGTCAGCGATCGTTCGGATCGGAGCGATCCGAGAGCGGTCGCCTCGCCAGCTCGGACGGGTCGAACACCACCATCGACGCCGTCTGGCTGGCGGTGGCGAGCAGCTCGCCGTCGGGGCTCCACACGTGGGCGATGCCGTGCCCGTAGCCACCGACCGCAAGGTGGGGGCGAACGTCGAGCAGCACCCACTCGGTCGGCGCCGAAGGTCCGAAGCGGATGGTGTTGTCCAGGCTCGTGCCGCCCGCGACCACTCCCAGGCCGCGGGCGACCCCGAGCGGGATCACGTCGGCCAGATACGCGATGGTCGCCGCGGTGAGCGGCTCCCGGTCGCGCCGCCGGACCCACAGGCAGAAGCGTCCAGGGCCAGGCTCGGGATGCTCGAGCACCTCCGGTTCGGCGATCTCGAGCACACCGGCGAAGCCCCGCGTGAACCCTTCGATGGCCGAGTGGTCCAGGTCGATCGAGGGCAGCAGGCCGCTCAATGGGCTCGCCCAGCGGGTCGAGACCTCCGGAGGGCTCACCGACGGCGACTGTTCGAAGGTGCCGGTCAGGCTGTGAGCTCGGCGCCCACCGGTGGCACCGACGGAGGCGAACACGACCGTCCCGTCCGCCGCGGTGCCGGTGACGCGGACCTGACTGGTGCGTCGCCCACCGGCGAGCAGCTCCGTGTGCACCTCGAGACGGGCACCCTGCTCAACGGTGGAGACGAACTGGGTCGTCATCCACACGGCTGGATCGCCGGTGAGCGCTTCGGCGGTCGCCACGGAGATGGCGATGGCCGCACCGCCGTAGAGCCGACCATCCAGCCGGACCAGCCGCTCCTCGACGGTGAAGGTCCACAACCCGGGGAGGTTGGTGCCAAGCAGCCCGAGGAACTCGAGGTCGGATCGCACCCGGGCAACCTACCGGTTCGGTGCCGCCTCGTCGTTCCCGCCGCGCCTCGCCTCGGCGGTCATCCGCCGTAGTTCATGCCGGTGTCGCGCAGCACGAGCGGGACGACGCTGTCGTCGCGCACACCAGCACCGACGGTCTCGCCGACGAAGATCGTGTGGTCGCCTCGCTTGACCGAGTCCGTCACCCGGCACTCGAACCAGTAGGGCAGGTCGACGATCAGCGGGCAGCCGGTCTCCGGAGCCGGTTCGAACCGGTAGCCGTTGATCGTGTCGCCCTCGACGGTCGAGGTGCGGAAGAAGGCCTTGCCGACCTCGAGCTGGTCTTTGCCGAGCACGTTGACCGCGAACGCCCCGGAAGCCTCGATGAGCCGGTGCGAGTCGTTGTCGGTCTTGATGGCGGTGACGACCAGCGGTGGTTCGAACGACGCCTGGGTGAGCCAGTTGACCCCGGCGGCGGCCAGCTCGTCTCCGTCCCTCGCGGTCACGACGTACAGCCCGTAGGTGATCGCGCGCAACGCGGTCTTCTTCGCCTGGGGATCAAGCGCCATGTCGCCTCCTCGGGTCTCGGTTGGAGCTTCGGGGACCCTATCCGCTCTCTCTCCGACGGTTCGAAGGCCCCAAGGTCCAAAGGTCTACGAGCGAGCCCGCAGCGGGTGCGACACAATGCGCCGATGCTCGTTCGTGCGGACCCCGCCGAGGCGGTGGCGGTGCTCGGGGCGATGAAGGCGGTGGCGTTGCACACGGCGCAGCGCCGCATCGTTCCCGTCGATCGCATGCTGCTGGAAGCGGCGGGGATGGTCGTGTTCGACCCACCGGTGCTCGGGATCGACCCGGAGGGGCTTGAGCCGGTGCCGGCGGAAGCGCTGGCGAGCCGGGTGACCGATCCGGAGGTGCGCGCCACGGCAGGCACGTTGCTGGTGCTCACGGCGCTCACGGGCCAGGCGGAGGCCGATCGTCTGCGGGAGGCGGTTCGCTACTGCCATCACCTCGGCATCCACGAGGGCTACGTCCACGACCTCGCGGAGCTCGCTCGGGGACATCAGGCGTGGGTGAAGAACGACCTGTTGCGGCGCAACCTGGCAACCTTCCCCGGTCTGACCGAGGAGATGCGAACCCGGGGTGGGTACCCCTACACAGGCACACCCGAGGATCAGGCGCTCGCCGCCCGGTATCGGGCACTCGGCGAGCTACCGGCGGGATCGTTCGGGCGAGCGTTCTTCGAGCACTTCGTCGAGCACGGCTTCGCGTTTCCCGGTGAGGTGGGCGGGCTGACGGAGGCGTTCGCCGGGCCGCACGACTCGATCCACGTGCTGAGCGGTTACGGCACGAGCACGCAGGGCGAGCTGCTGGTCTCCGCGTTCACCGCGGGGATGCATGCCGATCACGCTGTGGAAGCACACATCCTTCCGACCATGCTCGAGTGGCAGGTGGGCCTCGACCTGAGCTTCGCGGTGCTGCCCGAGCAGGGCTGGTTCGATCCTCGCAAGTCGCTCATCGCCATCGAGCGAGGCCGGGCGATGACCTTCGATGTGCTCGCCCAGCCGTGGGACGTGTTCGCCCACGCCGAGCGTGACCTCGAACAGCTCCGAGCGGAGTTCGGGATCCCACCACTCGACCCGCTCGATGCGGGCATCGGCATCGAGCCTCATGGTCGCTGACCCGCCCGACGCCCCTAGGGCCTGGCGCGCTCGGAGGGACTCGAACCCCCAACCTTCTGATCCGTAGTCAGATGCTCTGTCCAATTGAGCTACGAGCGCAGGGACCCGCAGTCTACGGCACGCCAGTAGCGCCACCAAAGAGCGTCACGGTGGCGGGAGTCCCAGCGCCTCCGCCCAGCGCCTCCGCTCCTCATCACTGACCGACTCCGGCGCCGGCAGGTCGCCGTGGCGGTGCAGATCGACGAGGACCCCCACAGGCGGCAGCCACTCGGCCTTGAAGCGCCCCTCGGGGTCCTCGAGGCGCTGCGCGGGGTCGAGCTGCTCCACACCGGGCAGCTCGACCACCACACCGACCGCCGTCCGCATCTCGGCCTCGATCGGCTCCCAGTACCGGTTCCACTCGGCGAGGAGCGAGAGGTTGCTCAGCAGCACCCACGCGCTGAGCGCCACCGCGGCTACCCGCAGGCGTGGGGCCAACGTCAGCACCAGGTCCACCCCGTAGGCCAGCAACGGCAGCACCAGGAAGGCCCCCACGTACAGGTAGCGCGAGGCACCGGCCTGCTCCACACCATCGCCGGCCCGTGCCAGTCCGGCTTGCACGAAGAACGCCACGCATCCCGCCGCCAGGGCCGCGACCGGGGCCAGGTTTCGTTGGCGCCACGCCTGTCCCCGCCATGAGACCAGCCCGACCAGCGCGACTGCCACCACGCCGGCGATCCCGAGCCGCGTCAGCGCGTCGAGCGTGCCGAGCACGCCGGTGCTCACGAACGGCGCGAGCAGGCCGGCCTTGCCGCCCCCGAGCAGCTCACGGTGGTGGGAGCGGCCCACGGCCCACCACCACAGCGCCCACAGCAGGGCCGGCGGCAGCACCCCGATGGCGATCGCGGCCGGACGGCCCCGCAGCACCAGGCTCAGCGTCACGACGCCGAGCATCACCAGCGCTGGTCCGCCGGCCATGACCGACAGCAGTGCGCACCCCAGCCCGATCGCGTCGCGCCGGTCAGGTGGTCCGTCGTGATCCACGAGCAGCAGCTGCGCGCCTCCGAGCGCCAGCGGCGCGGCGAACCCGCCGGCGTCCGCCCAGCCGAGCACCTCGGCTCCTGCTCCGAGGAACAGGAACACCACCCCCGCCCCGGTCGCCACCCACGGCGAGTGCACGGCGCGGCGCACCACCACCCACACCACGGTGGCGGCTGCCACGTGGATGACGATCGTCCAGGCCAGGTAGGGCAGGTAGCTGTGCAGCCCCACGACCCGGTAGATGCCCTCGAACACCACGCGGTTGAGGGTCATCCAGTGCCCGTTGTGGCTACCGAGGAAGAAGCGCCACGGATCCTCGATGGACGCACCCGACCGTCGTTTGGCCCACTGGGCCCAGTCGTCGTTGAAGAACCAGTCGTCCCGCCCGAACCAGGTCAGTGACGCGACGGCGACCGCAGCTGAAGCAGCGAAGACGATCGCCGGTGGCTGCGGTCGCGCTCGTCGCGTTCCGCTCGGGGCGCCGATCACCGCGCCATGCTGGCACGGGGGTCCCTCCGGTCAGGTCATCAGGTCAGATCGGTACCTGCAGCGGTCAGATCCGATACCCGCACACCGGCCAGGGTCGGGGGCCGTGCGTCGACCAGAGTGCCCGGGCCATGGCGTCCTGCTCCTCCGGGGACGCCGAGGCCGGGTCCACGCCCACCAGCCAGGGGAAGTGCCGGGCGGCGGTCGCGTTCCAGGTGCTGATCGTGAACTGGTACGCGCCTCGGAACGCGCCTCGTCCGCCCACCGCGGCGTAGTTGCCTCGCGACTCGCACCAGCGGAGCTTGGCGAGCTGCTGGTCGCTCAGCACGTGGTTGAACTTGCTGAGCTCGGCGAGCTGGGCGAGCTTGCGTTCCCAGTACCTGGTGACCTCGATGGCCTGTTGCTGGATCTCGGCCTCGGTCCACCGGCTGTAGTCGATCCCGTTGTCCCGGTACCACTGCTTGAGCTCCTCGGGCGTGCAGGCGGCGGCCCCGAGCAGCACGGCCAAAGCGAGGAGGATCTTGGGCATCCAGGCAATCTTCATGGTTCGGCGTCTCCTTTCCGGCCTGTGCCCCTGGTGCGCGCCGGGCGGCCTGCCATCGGCATGAGGGGATCCACGAGGGAAGCCGGGGGCGGGGCGAACGGGCGCTCGGTGCGGGCGGTCAGGGCCGGTGGGTGGTGCTCAGTGCGGCACACGACGTCGAGGTCGCACCCAGCCGGCGTGCCCTGGCACGGGCCGATATGGTTCGTCGTCCGTAACAGAATCGGCGGAATCGAAACGATTCTGCAATATTTCGTGTGGTGACGTTGGTCACAGCGCCAGGAGAGGCGGCCGGCTCACCCACTGGATGGGCGCTCGCGCCTCGGGCCGGTCCGGTCGAGCCGGCCAGTCGTGGGCGACCGGTCGCGGTCCGAGGTGCACGCCCCCGACGCGCCACCGGGCCCCATATCTGGGGCCCGGTGATGGGCGGAGAGGGTGGGATTTGAACCCACGGAGGGCGTGAGCCCTCACCTCCTTAGCAGGGAGGCCCGATCGACCAGACTCCGGCACCTCTCCTCATCGTGGGTACGCATCGTACACACGAGCCCGAGCCGCACGCCGGGTGCTCCGAGGAGGCACCCGCCGGGGCCGGAGTGGCGGAGGGAGGGGGATTCGAACCCCCGGAGGGTTGCCCCTCAACGGTTTTCAAGACCGTCGCAATCGTCCGCTCTGCCATCCCTCCGAGCGCGACCCTACCTGCGCACCTGCGCCCGCAAGGAAGAGATCCACTCGTCTGCGGCACGCCACGCCACCTCGGCCTCGCGTCGCACCCGGGGGCCGTGCTCCCCAGCCGCGGGATACGACCCGAGGAACTTCACGTCCTGCTGCTTGCTCTTGAGGTTGCGCAGCGCGTCGGCCACCAGCTCGTCCTCGATGTGGCCCTCGAGGTCGATGAGGAAGCAGTAGTCGCCCAGACCGCGCTTGGTGGGTCGGGACTCCAGCTTCGACAGGTTGATCGCCCTCGCCGCGAACTCCTGCAGGATCGACAGCAGACTGCCGGGCACGTCCGCCCGTTGGAACACGACGATCGAGGTCTTGTCGTGACCCGTGCGAGGGGGGATGCCCTCCCGGGCGACCACCACGAAGCGGGTCGCGTTCTCCGGGTGATCCGCGATGCCCGACGCCAACACCTGCAGGCCGTAGACCTCCGCGGCGCGCGCCGTGCCGATTGCCGCCGTGTGCTCATCACCTTCCTCGGCCAGGGAGCGGGCCGCATCAGCGGTCGAGTTGGAGGCCTGCGTCTGCACCCCGGGCAGCCGTTCGTTCAGGAACAGACGGCACTGCGCGGTGGCATGGGGGAACGAGACCACCGTCTTCACGTCCTCGAGCGACACGCCCGGACGTGCGAGCAGGCAGAGATCGACGGCGATCACCACCTCACGTTGGATCAGCAGGTCGGCCTCGAACGCCAAGGTGTCGAGCGTGACGTTCACCGAGCCTTCGATGGCGTTCTCGATGGCCACGAAGCCCGCGTCCACCTCTCCCGACGAGGTGGCGGCCAGCACGTCGGGGATCGAACCGATCGACACCAGCTGTGCCTGCACCAGATCAGGCTGGGTGCGCAGCGCCTCCTCGGTGAAGGTGCCCACCGGCCCGAGGTAGCCGACACGCAGCGACGCCATGTCAGCAGCCAACGGGGGGGCGGATGCGGCAGCGTCGCTCACGGGGGAGCAGGATAGTGACGTGGACGAGCGGGCTCTCAGGGCCTTGTTGGAGGCGGTGCGTGCAGGTGAGCTCTGCCCGGACGACGCGGTCGCCACCCTCCGCCGACTGCCCTACGCCGACCTCGGGTTCGCCCGGGTGGACCACCACCGGGCGATGCGGGTCGGCATGGCCGAGACCGTCTACGCGCCGGGCAAGACACCCGAGCAGTGCGCAGCCATCGTCGCGGAGCTGCTCAGCCAGCCAGGCTCGTCGCCGGTGATCCTCTCTCGCGCCGATGATCGGCAGGCGAAGGTCGCGCTCGACGCCAACCCGGGTGGGATGCGCACCCGTGCCACCGTGGTGTGGCGGCCCGCCGCGGCGCGCACCGAGCGCATCGTCGTGGTCACGGCGGGCACCGCCGATCTGCCGGTGGCCGACGAGTGCGCGTGCGTCCTCGACGCCTACGGCTTCCGGGCGGTGCGCATCAACGACGTCGGGGTCGCCGGCCTGCACCGCGTGCTCGACGTCGCGGATGAGATCGCCGCCGCCGACGCGGTGGTGGTGGTGGCCGGGATGGAGGGCGCGCTGGCGAGCGTCGTCGGTGGGCTCACCG
>JBBFLY010000078.1:0-11479 GCA_037478855.1 Acidimicrobiales bacterium
GCATCCTCGCCTGCCCCGCCATACGATCATCACCACCGAGACCAGCCACCCTCACCCCATGAAACCGCGCAGTCTCCATCCAGGACGAGCGGGAGAGCCCGGGCTTCGTCGTCGCTCATGCCGCCGACGCGCAAGAACGCGCCCAGATCTCGCAGAGCCGCTGCGAGCCGTTCGAGGTTGTCCGCATCCGACCTGGGCACAAGGTCGATGTCCTTGGTCAGCCGTTCGGCGCCGTGGAAGCGGGTGGCAACGCCGCCGACGATCAGGTACTCGACACCGTGTCGGTCCAGCGCTTCGACGACGCGCCGGACATCGAGAACGGGTGGCTCGTGGTCGTCAGCCGTGGCCCGCTGCCTCGGATGCACGCTCGGCCTGGAGCTCGTCGAAGAACGCGATCACCGCTGCGGCTGAGTCGAGTCGGCGACCGTCGGAGGTGATCGAAACATCGTCTGGCGTCGGCGGGTCACCGCCGGAAAGGAGAGCCTCGACCTCGTCCCAGTCGTAGTGCGGCTTGACCTTCGACATGTGACCCAGTGTAGGTCCGACCTCGCAGGCCAGGCACCACCCGACCGCCGTCGGTCCGAGACGTGGTCCTGGCGAGCGCCGATCTACGCTCGGCTCGTGCCGTCGTCGACCCGACCCGACAACGCACCGCAGGTGCTTCCGTACCTGTACTACGCCGACGCCCGCGCGGCCGTCGAGCTCCTCGTGAACGTCTTCGGGTTCACCGAGATCACCGCAGTGCGAGACGACGAGGGCAACGTGTGGCACGCCGACTTGTCCACGGTTACGGCCTCGTGATGATCGGGCTCGGCAGGCGAACCAGCCGCCTCGCCCGGGCAATCGCCGTGAGTTCGCGGGTACCGTCGAGGTGGCTCGACGACGGGCCGCCGACACGGGAGGCTCACCATGCCGAACGACGATGCAGTTGACCGCAACCTTCAAGGTGGAAGTACCCCGGGTTGACGGTGAACCGCCCTGGGTTCGTTGGAGACTCCAGACCTTGGAAACGAGGATGGTGTCATGCCACGAGAGAAGTCCCCAGGGAAGCCGACGACGCGTCGCTACAGCGAGGCGGAGAAGGATCAGGCCGTTCGGCTGGTGCGCCAGCTGCGTGCCGAGCTCGGCACTGAGCACGGCACGGTGCAGCGGGTCGCCGCCCAGCTCGGCTACGGCGTCGAGTCGGTCCGCAAGTGGGTCCGTGAACGCGATGTCGTCGACGGACTGGCCGGGCCGGACGCGTTGAGGGTCCGCGAGCTGGAGGCTGAGAAGAAGGCGCTCGAGCAGGAGCTGCGCGAGACGCGCCGAGCGAACGAGATCTTGCGCAAGGCGTCGGCGTATTTCGCCCAGGCGGAGCTCGACCGCCCATCGAAGTGATCGTCGGGTTCATCGACGAGCACCGGGACCAGCTCGGAGTCGGGCCGATCTGCCGTGCGTTGCAGATCGCTCCGAGCACCTACTACGCGGCCAAGCGCCGTGAGGTCTCGCCGTCGGCGCGCGCCGTGCGAGATGTCGTGATGATGCAGGCGCTGATGGTGTTGTGGGTCGCGAACCGCAAGGTCTACGGGGCCCACAAGCTGTGGAAGGCCGCCCGCCGCGCCGGTCACGACGTCGGCCGGGACCAGGTCGCCCGCCTGATGCGGGAGCTGGGCATCGAGGGCGTCTCCCGGCGGCGAAAGAAGATCTTCACGACGATCCAGGATCCCGACGCGGTGCGGGCGCCGGATCTGGTGAACCGGAACTTCAAGGCCGCCGCCCCGAACCAACTGTGGGTCACCGACCTGACCTATGTGCCGACCCGGTCGGGGATGGCGTATGTGTGCTTCATCGTCGACGCGTTCAGCCGCCGGATCGTGGGGTGGCGGGTCGCGTCGAACATGAAGACCGACATGGTCCTCGACGCGCTCGAGATGGCCAGAGCATCACGAGGCGCCCGCCGGCTCATCGGCCTGGTCGCACACGCCGATGCCGGGTCGCAATTCACGTCGGTGCGGTTCACCGAACGCCTCGAGGAGATCGGCGCCCGCCCCAGCATCGGCACCGTCGCCGACTCGTATGACAACGCGCTGGCCGAGACCACCAACGGGCTCTACAAGACCGAGTGCGTCTACGGACCCGACGCCCCGAGACCCTGGGAGGACGTCGACGAGCTCGAGCTCGCCACCCTCTCCTGGGTGCACTGGTTCAACGAGGACCGCCTCCACAGCCACTGCGACGACGTCCCCCCAGCAGAGTTCGAAGCAGCCTTCTACGCTGCCCAACAGACCGGCCCCGTCGGGGTTGGAAACCAATAGCCCGAGCCTCCATCAGACCCAGGGCGGTTCAGAGCTCCATCCTGCCCACGCCTTTGCGGTCCGGCAGTGCGGGTTCCTGCTCACCGAGATGAACATCGACACGTTCACCGACGACGAGATCGACATGTGGGAAAACGCGCTCGACCGCTGGTTCGAGATGCACCCCGATGACCCCGGCTCGGCTCGTCGAGGCGGGAAACGTGACGGTCGGGTTGGAGGGACCCCTACTCGTCAGGAAAGGTGCCTGTTGATTCGCGTCGAGCTCTCCTACTTCGAGGATTGCCCGCATTGGCGCGCCGCTGAGGCGAACCTCCTCGCGTTGAAGTCGGAGTTCGGATTCGAGCTCGAGTATCGGATCATCGATTCGCCCGAGTCCGCCGTCGCGTCGGGGTTCCGTGGCTCGCCGTCGATCAGCGTGAACGGCGGGGATCTGTTCGGTGCGCCGGATCAAGCGGTTGGGTTCACGTGCCGGAGGTATGAGACGCCGGAGGGCCCGGCGGGCTGCCCGACCATCGGTCAGCTGCGAAGAGCGCTCGCTGCGGCTTGTCCCGCGTCGCCATAGCTCGAGGCGCGTACGCCGCCCATGGACGTCGCGTCTGGGCGTGCCGGTCGATCTTCAGTCGCCCGTGGAGCCGACTGGGTCTGCTGGGCCGCACCGTCGGGTTGGGCGACCTCGTTCAGTGGCGGTGGCGGTGGTGTAGGTCCGGGACGTGGGGGTGGGCGTGCTGCACGGCTTCGTGGCGGTGGCGGTGTGAGTGGGGGCCCGCAATCGGCTCGGCGTGGCTGTGGCTGTGGCTGTGGTGGGCGTCGTCGTGGCCGTGTTCGTGGTCGTGCTCGAGGGCTTCATGGCGATGGGCGTGTTCGTGGCTGGTGCGCAAGGAGAGCGCGACGCCGGCGGCGGCGAGCGGAACGGCGATGGCTTGCACGGCGGTGATCGTCTCGCCGAGCAGGGTCCACGACACGAGCGCGCCGACGAAGGGGGCGGTGGCGAAGATGACCTGGCCGCGTGCGGCGCCGAGGTCGCGGGCGCCTTTGACCCACATGGTGATGGAAACGCCGTAGCCGAGCGCTCCGATGAGCAGGGCGGCGGCGATCTGGCGGATCTCGATCTGCCATGTGGCCGCGACGAGGAGACTGAGGACGAGGTTGGCGGTACCGGCGACGGCGCCTTTGGCGAAGGTGATCTGTTCGGGGCTGAGCTGGTCGATGCGGGCGGTGACGCTGTTGTCGATCCCCCAGGCGACGCACGCGCCGACGACGAACAGGCCGCCGATGCCGAGCGCGGCGCCTGGAGTCAACACGAGCAGGACGCCGGCGAGGCCGACGAGTCCGGCCGCCGCGATGAGGCGCCGGCCGAGGTGCTCGTGGAACACGACCGCGGCGAGGACGACGGTGGCGACGAGCTCGAAGTTCAACAGCAGCGACGCGGTCGCTGCGGGGATGCGCTCGAGGCCCGCGACGAGCAGCGCCGGGCCGATCGCCCCGCCGAACACCACGGCGATCGCGAGCGGCCGTCCGCCTGCGCGCAGCGCAGCCACAGTGGGTCGATGGCGGGCAAACACCGGGAGCACGGCGAGCGCGGCGCCGACGTAGAGCAGGCCGGCCAGGGCGAGGGTCGGCATGTCCCCCGCGAGTACCGATGCTGCGGGAGCCGAGGCCCCGAAGAGCACGGCGGCTCCAAGGCAGCGGGCCACGCCCCGGTGATGGTTCAGCGGGGTCATGGGGCGCTCAACATGCGTCGCAGCACGTTTCGCCGCGCCAGGCTTCGCGTCCTTCGCGCACGGCGAGGCCGGCGATGACGAGCGCCGCGACTGGATCCGCCCACCACCAACCGAGTGCCGCATTGGCGACCAGGCCGACGAGCAGGACGGCGGACAGGTAGCTGCACAGCAGCGTCTGGCCACCGTCGGCCACGACGGTGCGGCTAGCCATGCGACGTCCAAGTCGGCGTTTGGCGATCGCGAGCACGGGCATGACCACCAGCGAGCACGCCGCCAGGACGATGCCCGGGACCGACTCCTCCGGTTGAGCGCGGGCGACGAGATCCCAGAGCGCTTGGCCGGTGACATAGGCCGCGAACAGGAAGAAGCTCCCGGCGATGAGTTTGAGGGCCCGTTCCTCTCGTTCGACGTCCGCGCCGGAAAACTGCCACACGACGACGACGGCGGAGCCGACCTCGATGATGGAGTTCAGGCCGAACCCCACGAGAGCGATCGAACCGGCCGCGGCGCCCGACGCGATGGCCACGATCGCCTCGATGCTGTTCCAGGCGATGGTCGCCCACGCCAACGCCAGCGCAGTTCGCCGCCACCGGGCCCGGTCTGCTCGTGTTGCCGAGCCGGCGAGTTGGATCTCAGCCATCACGGGCCTCGAGCAGGATGCGCAGCTCGTCGGGGACGGGCATTGGTTGGGTTGCGGGTACCGACGCTCGCCCGGTGTTGCCTTCGAGATAGCGGCCGGTCAGGGACCCCGGTCCGGCCACCACGATTCGCAGCAGCTGACCGAGGACCTCACGGCGATCCCGGGTGCGCCAGCCCAGCGCCAGCATCGCGGCGTGGACCCGGACGTGAGGCCACGCCCACGGCTGGGACAGCACGTGGGCTTCTTCGAGCAGTTCCCACGCCGCGCTGTCATCTCCCGACTCGACGGCGGTTCGGGCCGTGGCCAGGTCCTCGGCGAGGCGATCGGCGACTGGGGCAGGCATCGGCCGGCGGGTGCTCAAGGCCGGGCCCGGGTTTCGTGCGCGCAGCCCTGCGCCGGGGGCAAGGCCAGGTCCGCGAGCTGGGCGAGCGCTCCCGCGAAGCGGGGGTCGGCGAGCTCGTAGCGGACCCGTCGCCCCTCGGGGGTGGCAGTCACGAGCCCACAGCCACGCAGGCACGCGAGGTGGTTCGACACGTTCGCCTTGGTGAGGCCGAGCTCGTCGGCCAGTTCTGCCGGGTAGCCGGGGCTTTCGAGGAGCCGAACCAGCAGCTGGCGTCGGGTCTCATCCGCGAGGGCGGTACCGATCCGTCCGAGCGCTTCGAGATCGACAGCCGTTCGCATCAGGGTTAACAGTACAGCTTGTGCTGAACTATGGGAACCGGGTATCGGATGACTGCATCGTCTGCCGCGCCGACATGCGAATGATCGGCCGTGTACCAGCACTCCGTCGGGGCGCCCCAGGGCTCAGGTTCCGCGGCTGCGAAGCGCGCTCTGGCGTTGGCGGTACTCGTCTTCGTCGATGTCGCCTCGGGCGAAGCGCTCGTCGAGGATCTGCTCGGGAGTGGGGCCGTGGTGGGTGGGGCGCCTGGCGAGGCTGATGATCGCCCACGCGATCAGACCCCAGAAGGCCACCATCGACACCGTCATCGCGAGCCACGCGGCCCAGTTCCAGTCGCCGTTTCCCCAATACATCATGGTGGGCCTCCTTCGGATCGGGAACCGGTCGGTGCCCGGCTGGGGTCAGCCTGTGGTCGCCAGCAGGGCGTTCATCTCGTCGATCTCCGCCTTCTGTGCGGTGATGATCACCTGGGCGAGGTCCTTGGTCGGCTGGTACTTGCCGGCGGCGAGCTGTTGTTCGGCCATCTGGATGGCGCCCTCGTGGTGGCGGACCATCATCTCGAGGAACATGCGATCGAAGTCGGTTCCGCTGGCGTTGCCCATGCGGGCCATGTCGGCCTCGGACATCATTCCCGACATCATCATCCCGCCCATGCCGTCGCTGGCGTGGTCCATCGGCTGGTTGCGGTCCGGGACGGGCTGGCCCCATGTCTTGAGCCATCCCTCCATCGTGGCGATCTCAGGATCCTGGGCGGCCTTGATCTTCTCCGCCAGGGCCCGGATGGTGGGGTTGGTCGAGATGTCGAGGGCCATGTCGGCCATCTGCACCGCTTGGCCGTGGTGCGGGATCATGCCTTGGGCGAAGGCGACGTCGGTGGCGTTGAACTCGGCGTCGGCGGGCACGCTGATGGTGGAGGTCGACCCGCCCGACCCGCCGGACCCCATGGGGCCGCTGCCCATGGCGTCGTGCGGCATCGACGACCCCGACATGTTCCCGTTCGCGTTCATGTTCATGCCGTCGTGGTTGCCGGACGAGCAGGCACCGGCGATGACAGCGACGCTGAGCGCGAGGGCGGGCAGGGCGTGGCGTGGGCGCACGGAAGGGACCCTTTCGACGAGCAGGACCGATATACGACAGTGTGTCGTAGTTTAGTGGTGTGTGGCGGGGGTTGCGGTGTCGGCCCCGTGGATTTCGTGCAGTTGGTCTTCGTCGTGGCCGGCGCGGCGGGGCAGGCGAAGTCGTTTGAGGAGCACGGCGTTGAGGGCGACGATGACCGACGAGCCCGACATTGTGAGCGCGGCGATCTCGGGGCGCAGCCCGAACCCGAAGCCGGGGACGAACACACCCGCGGCGATCGGGAGGGCGATCGAGTTGTAGCCGATGGCCCAGCCGAGGTTCTGGCGCATCTTGTGGAGGGTGCCGCGGCCGATGGTGAGGGCGATGGCAACGTCGAGGGGGTCCGAGCGCATGAGGACGACGTCGGCGGTCTCGATGGCGACGTCGGTGCCGGCTCCGATGGCGATGCCGAGGTCGGCTTGGGCGAGGGCGGGTGCGTCGTTGACGCCGTCGCCGACCATGGCGACAGTGGCGCCGGTGGCTTGCAGCTCGGTGATGCGAGCGGCTTTGTCGCCGGGGCGGACGTCGGCGATGACCTCGGTGATGCCGAGCTGCTCGGCGATGCGCTGCGCGGTCGCTTCGTTGTCGCCGGTGAGCATCACGACGGTGACGCCCATGCGTTGCAGCGATGACACGGCGTCGATGGAGGTGTCCCGCGGTGCGTCGGCGACACCGAACACCGCGGCGATGGTGTCGTCGACCGCGACGCACATGACGGTGCGCCCGACGGTGGCGAGGCTGCGCCAGCCCTCGGCGAGACCGGCGAGGTCGATGCCGTGTGCGTCCATGAGCGCTTTGGAGCCAACGGCGACGCGGTGGCCGTCGACGGTGGCGATGGCGCCCTGTCCGGGGATGCTGTCGAACTCGGTCGCGGGGTGGCGGGTGGTGTCGGGGTCGCGGCGGTCGGCGAAGGTCACGAACGCTTGGGCGATGGGGTGCTCGGAGAGACGTTCGACCGACGCGGCGTAGGCGATGACGGTGCGTTCGTCGGCCCGGTCGACGAAGAGGAGGTCGGTGACCTCGGGTTCGCCCTTGGTGAGGGTGCCGGTCTTGTCCATGACGACGACGTCGACGCGCGCTGCGGTCTCGATGGCGGTGGCGTGCTTGAACAGGACACCGCGTTGGGCGCCGAGCCCGGAGCCGACCATGATCGCTGTGGGGGTGGCGAGGCCGAGGGCGTCGGGGCAGGTGATGACGACGACGGTGATGGCGTAGAGCAACGCCTCGGAGGTGTCGACGTCGCCGAGGAGCGTCCACGCGGCAAAGGTGACGGCGCCGCCGACGAGCGCGACGAGGACGAGCCAGAACGCGGCGCGATCCGCGAGGCGCTGGCCGGGGGCTTTGGAGTTCTGGGCTTCCTGGACGAGCTTGACGATCTGAGCCAGGGCGGTGTCGGCGCCGACGCCGGTGGCGCGAGCGTGCAGGACGCCGTTGCGGTTGATGGTGGCGCCGATGACCGTCGAGCCGGGTTCTTTGTGGACGGGGAGGCTCTCGCCGGTCACGACGGACTCGTCGACCTCGCTGTCGCCGTCGGTCACGATGCCGTCGACGGGGATCTTGGCGCCGGGGCGGATCACGAGCCGGTCACCGACGACGACATCGCCGGTGGGGATCTCGACCGTGGCGCCGTCGCGCTCGACGAGCGCCATCGCTGGGGCGAGGTTCAACAGGGTGCGGATGGCGTCGTTGGCGCCGCCGCGGGCGCGCATCTCGAACCAGTGACCCAGCAGCACGAACGCGGCGAGCATGGTCGCGGCCTCGAAGAACACGTTCCCGCCACCGGTGAGGGTCACCGCGACCGAGTACGCCCAGCCGGTGCCGATCCCGACCGCGACGAGGACCATCATGTCGAGGGTCCGGGCGCGCAGCGCGGCGAAGGCGCCGGTGAAGAAGATCGACGCCGACCAGAAGATCACCGGCAGGCTCAACAGGAGCTGCCAGACGTCGTTGCGGATCCCGAACGGGACGGGCAGGTGCAGCCCGAGGATGTCCATTCCGATGTGGGAGTACATCGTGATGATGAGCGCGAAGACGAGAGCGACGAGGAACCGGTTGCGCATGTCGGCTGCCATGGCCGCCATCGACGCCTCGTCGCCGCCGTGATGGTCGTGCCCAGCGTGTCCAACGGCGGCGGGCGGGTGTTCATGTGGCTCGGCGGTCGCCGTCACCGCGCCGCCGTGGTGGTCATGGCCGCCGTCGTGGGTGCCGGCAGGGACGGGTTCGCAGAGGTGGTCGGGCACCGACAGCCCGGCGCAGTGGTAGCCGCAGTCACGCACCCAGTCGCGCAGGTCGGCGATCGACGCCAGGTTCGGGTCGAAGGTGACCGTGGCGGTCTGGGCGACGGGGTTGGCGTCGACGGCGATCACGCCGGGCCGGCGCGACAGCACCGCTTCGATCACGTTCTTCTCGGTGGCCCAGCGCAGCCCGCGGACCTCGACGGTCTCGACGACGGTGTCAGTGCCCATGGCTGCCGCCTGGGTGCTGGTGGTGCCCGGAGCGTCGGTGCTGGACCATCACCGCGAGACATACCCCGGCGGCGGTGAGACCGACAGCGATCGCCACGGCGGGCCCGAACGCGATGCCGAGCACCGAGGTGGCGACGACGATCGCCGCCATCGGCACCACGCAGCACACGGCGAGGGCGACGAGCAGGCCGCGCTCGCCGATGGGGTCGTTCGACTCGTCATGTCGTGCCATGGGTTCGCTCCGTGCTCAGGGGACGTACGACATGACCATCGCCATGCCGCGTTCGAGGTGGTACGTGTTGTGGCAGTGGGTCATCCACTGCCCCGGGTTGTCGGCGTCGAACTCGACGACCACGGTCTCTCCGGGCAGGACGTTGACGGTGTCCTTGCGGGGGCCGGCGGCCTCGGTGCCGATGCGGAAGGTGTGGCCGTGGAGGTGGATCGGGTGCCACATCGTCGTGGTGTTCTCGAACGCCAGTCGCACCCGTTGCCCCTGACGGACCGCGATCGGTGGCCGGTCGGGGAACGCGGCGCCGTCGAACGCCCACGAGTAGGGCATCATCGATCCGCTCAGCTCGATCTTCTCGGACACATCTGGCTTGCGGGTGTCGAGGCGAACGGCGTCGGTGGCGCGGAGGTCGGCGTAGGCGAGCAGGCGGCCGTCGAGCTCGGCGGGGCGGGCGTCGGCCGGCGGCGCCGCGGCGGTCGACCCTGCGGTGCGCACCACGGCGGTGGCGGTCAGGTCCTTGCCCTCGGCCAGCGCGACGAGCGGCCACGCGCCATCGGCTGGAGTGACGAGCACGTCGTAGCGCTCACCCATCCCGATGAGCAGCGCGTCGACCTCGACCGGCTCCACCGGGAACCCGTCGCTGTGGGTGACCGTCATGCGGTGACCGGCGAGCGCCACGCGGTACGCGGTGTCGGATCCGGCGTTGACGAACCGCAGCCGGGCCCGACCACCCGCGGGAACCTCGATCGTCGGCCGGTCCGACGAGGGCCGCCCGTTGATCAGGTGCAGCGGGTAGTCGACGTCACCGGCGTCGCCGCCGAGGAGATCGGAGCGGAACATGCCCATCCCGCCCATCCCGGCCGAGCCGTCCATGCCCCCCATGCCGCCGTGATCCATGCCGCCCATGCCGCCGGAGCCGTCACCCATGCCCATGGAGGTGAGCCCGTCGAAGGTCTGCTCGGGGGTGGTGCCGATGCCGTCGAGCCAGTCATCGAGCACCACGACCTGGTCGACGTCATAGTCGCCCGGTTCGTCTCGCTCGTCGATGACCAGGGGCGCGTACAGCGCCCGGTCGAGCTGGAGACCCATGTGGGGGTGGAACCAGTAGGTGCCGGCGTGGGGGGCGGTGAAGCGGTACGTGAAGGTGTCGCCGGGGAGGATCGGTCCCTGGGTCAGGTCGTGGACGCCGTCCATGTCGTTGCGCAACGCCAGGCCGTGCCAGTGGATCGTGGTGTCCTCGGGCAGGTCGTTGCGCACAACGACCTCGAAGGTGTCGCCCACCACCGCACGGAGCTCCGGGCCCGGGACGACACCGTCGTAGGCCCACGTCTCGACGCGCTGGCGGCCCAGGTCCAGCGTGGCCTGGGCGGCACGCAGCTCTCGTCGCACGACCGCCCCCGTGGCCGGGCGGGCCGCTTCCGCGGCGGCGACCGCCGGGTCGGTCGGCCCGATCGTGACTGGGGTCGTCGTCGACGCCGCCCGTGACCCGTCCGATGACGAGCAGCCGGCGGCGACCGCCAGGCCGGTGGCGCCCGTGGCAATGAGGAACTGGCGGCGGTCGAGCCGGCGAGCGGGCATGAACCACCTCCTTTCTACGACAGTATGTCGTAGATCGTAGTGGGATGTGCCCGCCAGCGGTCAGCGGCAGGCGTGGTTGATGAAGGAGGCCAGGTGGTGGACCTGGACCGACGATCCGGCGAGGATGGTGAGGATCGTCATGGTCGACGCCGCGGCAGGCAGCGTGAGTCGTGCGGGGGTGGGCGGGTGGAGGAGGGCGTCGACCCGGGCGGTGGCGCCCAGTGCTCCGAAGCCGAGCACGCCCGGGGCCACCGGTGGGATGCCGAGCAGCGCGACGCGGGCGATGGCTCGGGCGACCAGGGCGCGGGAGCCGACCTCGGTCGCCGCGGACTCGTCGGCCCACCGCTCGGTGTTGAACCGGACCTGGCGGGCGAGGGGAACGAGGAACGGGAACGCCTCGGCGCAGGTCTCTGCGGCGTGGACGAAACGGTGGTGGCCGAGGTCGAGATGCGCGCGCTCGTGCGCGATCACGGCGCGGCGCTCGTCGCGGCTGAGGGTGCGGACCAGCTCGTCGCCGAGCACCACACCTCCGGGTGAGCCCGGCACGGCAAACGCAACCGGTCCCGCCGCGGCGACCACTTCGACGCCGTCGACGTGCGCGAACGACTCGAGCTCGGCCCGGGCTCGGCGGGTGTAGCGCAGCGCACGGCGTGTGGCGATCACCAGCAGTGCCGTGGCGAGCGCGCCGGCCCACGGGGCAGCGCCGTGGTCTCCGGGGTACAGCGCGTCGCACCATCCGAGCCACGACGACACCTCG
>JBBFLY010000079.1:0-11439 GCA_037478855.1 Acidimicrobiales bacterium
GGCCCACGAACGGTCTCAGCCCGGGGTGGCGGATCCGCCTTCCGTGTCGGTGCCGGCCGATGAGCTGTGGGAGCTGGCTCGTCGGCTCGACCAGCCCGTGCCTGCGGTCGACCCGGCGCTCGACGACGAGGTGCGCGCCGCCCGTGCGCAGCTCGGCTCGGTCGAGGCCCCCTCGGGTGCGGTCGGTGTCGTGCTGCTCGCGGTCGGGGTCGTGCTCGCCGTCGCCGGACTGGTCGGTGCCGTGCTGGTCAGTCCGGTGGTCTCGGGGCTCGCGGCCGTGGGTGTCGTGCTCGCCGTGGTCGGTGCGGTGGTGCGCTCGCGTGTCGCGGCCACGACGAAGGTCCGCCGCGACGCCGAGCTCGCCGTGCGCGATGCCGAGGCCCGGCTGCTGGCCGCACGACACGCCGTCGAGGCGGTGGAGGCCGACCGCGGTGCGGCACGGGAGCTCGCGGTGGCGCTCGGGGTCCCTGCTGATCCCGTCGAGCTGCGCCGGCTCGCTGGGGAGGTGGACGCCGCTGCCCGGGCCGCCACCGCCCACCAGGGGTGGCGCGAGCGACGCAGTGAGCTAGCAGACAGCTGCGATCGGGCCACCGGACGCCTCCTGGAATGCCTCGCCAGCCGGGGCGAGGACGTGGAGGATGTCGATCCGGCGGATCCCTCCGCGGTGCTCGCTGCCCATGGACGCTACGTCGAGCGGTGCCGTCGGCGGCGCGAGCTCGACCAGCGCGCCGGCCGCCGTGAGGCCCTCGAGCAGGAGCTTCGAGCCGCCCGCCATCGCGACGCCGCCCGGGCCGAGGCGCTCGCCCAGGTTCGCGCCGCCGAGGAAGCCGTTGCTGCCGTCGCGACCGAGCTCGACCTCGCGCCGGTCGCCACCCAGGAGGCCGTCGAGGCGCTCGACCGCTGGCTGGCCGAGCACGATGCCCACCGCAGCGATCTCGACCGGCGCCGGCAGGAATGGGATGAGCTACAGCGCCTGCTCGACGGGGCGACACCGGAGCAGTACGCGCAGGACACCGCCGCCCTGGTGGCGCGCGCCGAGCAGCTGGCGGCAGCCGTCGACGGGGATCTCACCGACGTCGATCTCGGGCCTGATCCTCAGGCCACGGTGCGACGCCTGTGGGAGCGCGCCCACGACGCGCAGGTCGAGGCGGCGACGGCCCGCTCCGCCCTCGACGAGTTCGCTCGCAGCGCCCCCAGCGTCGCGGAGGCAGAGGAGGCGCACACCGCCGCTCGACGTGAGCTCGCCCGGCTCGAAGCACTCGAGGAGACGTTGCTGCTCACCAGGAGGTTCCTCGAGGGCGCCGAGGAACGGGTGCACCAGGATCTGGCCCCGGTGCTCGCCGCCAAGACGTCCGAGTGGCTGTCAGCGGTCACCGGCGGGCGGTACCACGAGGTGGTGGTCGACCCCCTCACGCTCGCGGTGAACGCCCGTCTCCCCGACGGTGAGCAGGTCGACGCGCTGCACCTGTCCCACGGCACCGCCGAACAGATCTACCTGCTGCTGCGGGTGGCGATGACGGACGTGCTCGGCTCGGGCGAGCCGTGTCCCATCCTGCTCGACGACCCCACGGTGCACGCCGACGCTGAGCGGACCCTCGCCCTGCTCGGGGCGCTCCACGAGGTCAGCCGCAGCCGACAGGTCATCCTGTTCACCCAGGAGGACGACGTGCACGACTGGGCTCGGCGGGAGCTGCGAGCACCCCGGGACCGGCTCATCGAGCTGGAGGTGCTGCCACTCGCCGGGGTGTCGGTCACCGGACCCGGGCGGGGGCCCTGAAGACCTGCTCGGCGTGCCAGCCGAGGTGGTCGTCGGCGGGAGCCGGCTCTCCGGGCTGGGGTTCGCGCACCGGCGCACCGACGAGGCGCAGCACGTAGTGCTCGGCGGCCTCGCTGTGGCCGATGAAGTGCCGTGAGACCGTCACCTCGTGCTCGGCCGAGATGCCCAGCACCCCGAGGTCGAGGAGCCGGTGGTGGATCGTGCACAGACACACCGCGTTGTCGAGCTCGTCGGGCCCGTCGTGGGCCCACCAGCGGATGTGCGCCGCGTCGAGCCCGACGGCAACCGTGTCAAGCCTGCCGTCGAACCCGCAGAAGGCGCAGCGGTACTCGTAGGCCGTGAGCACCCGGGATCGGAACAGCGGGTCCCGTCGTCGCCGCTCCGCCCGCTCCCGGTCGGCGGCGAGCCGCTCGGCGACCAGCCCCGCCTCGGCGCGGTCGAGATCGAGCCCGCAGGCCCGGGCGATCTCGTCGTGCAGGGTCGGCGGCCAGTTCTGCTCCAGCAGCGAGCGGGCGATGAGCACTCCGAGGCCCGGATCGGCCCGCAGCGCAGCCTCGAACTCCGGGTCGAACCGCCCGGTCGCCTGTAGGTCACGGAGCCGGCCCACGTTCTCACCGGGGTCCTCGCCGGTGGCAGTCTCGACGACCCAGAGGCCTTGGTCGTTGGCGAGTCGACGGAACGGGTAGGCGGGGCTCGTCGGCCGGGGTGGGCCGTAGTCGCGCAGGAGCCGGCCGAGGCGGTCCTCGACCGCCGACCAGGTGAGCTCGGACGAGCCGGTTGACGAGAGCTGCCCGAGCGCCAGCAGCACCAGCAGCGGCTTGTGTGGCGCACGCTCCCCGCCGCGGCGATGGCGGCGGATGGCCGCCACCCGCTCGAGCCAGCGTTCCCGCTCGTCGAGGCCCACGCGCGCCGACTCTAGTAACGGGTCGGGCGTCATCCCGTTTCCCTTCACCGGTCACCTCTACCGTGGTCTCGGGCATCGGATGGGAGCAGCGATGTCACGAGCGGGCCTACCTGCTGCTGGCCGCACCAGTGCGTACTGTCGAACAGCTCCGTCGGGTCAACGGCCGTGCCGGTTCGCCGAGCTCGCGGGAGCCTGAGCGCGCGACACTCACTGCGGTGGACGTCTCGGCGGGGGAGATCGGGCTCTACGAGGTGCTGCTCACCGAGGCGCTGCACGCCCGGCTGGCGCGGCTGGACGCCGGGCGCCACCCGCAGGAGCGGGACCTGCGCGCCGCCGAGGCCGCTGACCGTCTCGCCCTGCACCTGGGCCGGGTCCTGCGACGGGTGCTCGACGACCTCGACGAGCGCAACCGTGTCGCCGTGGGTGTCGAGGTCATCCGGTCGCTCATCAGCCGCCTCGACGAGCTCGTCACCGGCGCGGACGCCGCCTCCGACGCCCCCGTCGTCCCCGGTCGGGTCCTCGAGGCCATCCTGGGCGAGCGCCCCGACGGCAGCCCCGAGTCGATCGGCCGGCCGCTCATCCCGCTGCTCGACACCACCCTGCTCACCAACGCCCCCGGTGAGCCCCGGGTCGGCAACCAGCTCGCCGCCGAGATCCACTCGGCCGACCGCATCGACGTGGTCATGGCGTTCATCCGCCGCAGCGGCATCCGCCCGCTGCTCACCCACCTGCGCCGCCACTGCGAGCACGGCCGCGAGCTGCGGGTGCTCACCACCACCTACACGCAAACCACCGAGGCCGCCGCCCTCGACCTGCTGAGCGAGCTCGGCGCGCAGGTGCGGGTCTCCTACGACACCACCACGACCCGCCTGCACGCCAAGGCCTGGCTGTTCCATCGACGATCGGGGTTCTCCACCGCCTACCTCGGTTCGTCCAACCTGACCCACGCCGCGCAGGTCACCGGGCTCGAGTGGAACGTGCGGATCTCAGCGGCCCGCAACCCCGATGTCATCGCCAAGATGGCGGCCGTCTTCGACAGCTACTGGGAGAGTGGCGACTTCCGTCCCTACGACCGCCACGAGTTCGTTGAACGCAGCGGCTCGTCGGACCGTCCCGGGCTGGCCGTCGTGCTGCCCCCGACTGAGCTGCGGCTCGAACCGTTCCAGGAACGGCTCCTCGAACAGATCGAGGCGTCCCGGTCCAGGGGACATCACCGCAACCTGCTCGTGGCTGCCACCGGCACCGGCAAGACGGTCATGGCCGCCGTCGACTACGCCCGGCTCCGAGCCCGGCTCGACCGATCACGACTGCTGGTGGTGGCGCATCGCGAGGAGCTGCTCGACCAGAGCCTGGCGACCTTTCGGCACGCGCTGCGCGACCCCGCCTTCGGGGAGAAGTGGGTCGGCGGGCACCGACCGTCACAGTTCGAGCACGTGTTCGCCTCGATCCAGAGCCTCACGGCGTCGGGGCTCCACGCCCTTCCGGCGGACCACTTCGACGTCGTCATCGTCGACGAGTTCCACCACGCCGCCGCACCCTCATACCGGGCGCTGCTCGACCACGTCCGCCCGCGGGAGCTGCTCGGCCTCACCGCCACCCCCGAACGCAGCGACGGCCTACCGATCCTGCACTACTTCGACGACCGCATCGCCGCCGAGCTGCGCCTGTGGGACGCCATCGACCAGCACCGACTCACGCCGTTCGCCTACTTCGGCATCCACGACGGCCTCGACCTGCGCGAGGTGCCGTGGCGGCGCGGCCGAGGCTACGACGTCGACGGGCTCACCAGCCTCTACACCGGCGACGACGTGTGGGCCCGCCGGGTGATCGCCGCAGTCGTCGACCGGGTTGACGACCCTACTGCCATGCGGGCCCTCGGCTTCTGCGTCAGCGTCTCCCACGCCCGATTCATGGCCCGCCACTTCAACGCCGCCGGCATCGCCTCGGTGGCGATCTGGGGGGACAGCCCCGACGAGGAGCGCCGACGCGCCCTGCGGGCCCTCGCCGACGGCGAGGTCAACGTCGTGTTCTCCGTCGACCTGTTCAACGAAGGCGTCGACGTGCCCACGGTGGACACGCTGCTGCTGCTTCGGCCCACCGACAGCCCCACCCTGTTCCTCCAGCAGCTCGGACGGGGCCTACGCCGGGCGGAGGGAAAGGCGGTGTGCACCGTGTTGGACTTCGTCGGTCACCACCGCCGGGAGTTCCGCTTCGACCGGCGGTTCCGGGCACTGCTCGGCGGGACCCGCCGTGACCTCGAACGGCAGATCGAGCAGCGGTTCCCGTTCCTGCCCGCAGGCTGTCACCTCGAGCTCGATCCGGTGGCGTCCGAGATCGTGCTGCGCAACATCCGGGAGGCGATCCCGGCCCGGTGGCAGGCGAAGGTGCAGGAGCTTGTCGCCCTCGCAGACGCCGGGCATCCGGTGAGGCTCGCCACCTACCTCGACCACAGCGGGCTCGAGCTCGACGACGTGTACGCCGCGGGCCGCTGCTGGTCCGATCTGCGCGACGCCGCCGGGTTGCCCGGCGCCCGACCGGGACCCGCCGAGGCACCGTTGCGGCGGGCGCTCGGGCGGCTCCTGCACGTCGACGACACCGAACGGCTCAACGCCTACCGCGCCTTCGCGGAAGGCTCCTCGATGCCTCTCGAGGCCCGGCCAGAGCGGGAGCGCCGCCTGGTTCGCATGCTCGTCGCCCAGCTCGTCGACCAGGTGCTCCCCAGACACGCCACCCTCGACGAGGCGGTGGAGCTGCTGCGATCCCACCCCGGGGTCCTCGCAGAGCTCGCCGAGCTGTGCGATGTGCTCGCAGACGCCGTCGACCACGTGCACCCGCCGCTCGACGGCTTCGCGGACGTGCCGTTGCGGATCCACGCCCGCTACACCCGACTCGAGATCCTCGCCGCGTTCGGGATCGGCACGGCCGCGAAGGTGCCTTCGTGGCAGACCGGGGTCTACTGGGTGGGTGAGGCGCGCGCCGACCTGCTCGCCTTCACCCTCGACAAGACCACCGGCGGCTTCTCACCCACCACCCGCTACCGGGACTACGCGATCAGCCGGGAGCTCATCCACTGGGAGAGCCAGTCCGCGACCCGCGCCGACAGCGACACCGGCCGGCGCTACCGCCACCACACCGAGCTGGGCAGCTCGATCATGCTGTTCGCCCGTCACCGCTCCGACGATCGTTCGTTCTGGTTCCTCGGCCCGGCGAGCTACGTCCGCCACGAGGGTGAGCGGCCCATGGCCATCACCTGGCGTCTGCACCACCCGCTGCCCGGGGACCTGTTCGCGTCGTTCGCGGCGGCGGTGGCATGACCGCGACCCCCCAACGGTGTTCTGCCATCACGGTCGGGCCGCCGCATGGCAGCTCCGACGCTGCGGCGCGCCCGGTCAGGAAGCCTCCCGCCACGCTGCGCACCGGCCCGAGATCGGGCAGCGCCAGCACGGGCAGCAGCGCGGTGTGGACCTCGAAGCGGATGCCGTCCGCGGCTGAGAGCGCACCCGCGAGGAGGATCACTTCGATGCGGGGCAGCTCGACCTCACGCAGCAGGTTCACACCCGAGGGTCGGTCCAGCCCTGCGGCGTCGAGGTCGACGATCTCCAGGTAGCCGGGCCGGCCGAGACGGCTGAGCGCGCTCGAGATCGGGTGCAGACGCACCATGCGCCGGTCTGCTCCGGTGACGAGACCGGGACGTAGCTTCCAGCCGTCGGTGTCGGCGAACGGCACGTGGGCCCACACGATCGCGCCCCGTTGCAGGCGTCGTGTCGGCACCGGCCGGACGGTGCGCATCGACCGGTGCACTCGCTCGGCGCGGCGCAGCTGCTCGTCGCAACGTTGCCGCAGCTCACGGCTGCGCCGCCGTCTCGGCTGGGTCCTGCTTCGCATGTTCCCCCCTCTCATGGACCTCGGGACTCGGTTCGTCGGATCCGATGTCAGTGCCTCACGAGTACTGCGACCTCGTGCACACCGGGATCGCCAGCCAGGCCAGGCCCGATCCTCGTGCCGCCACCCGCTGCTCCAGCCCGTCTTCTCTGCTCATCGGCGTGTTCCATCCCATCAGTAGGTCTTGGCCGTGACGCTCTCGACGCGACGGTGCTCAGAACGGGTCGTCACCCGCTTGCGAACGCCTGTTCGTCGTGGTGGGATCGGGGCGTGCCGGGGTCGGGGATCTTTGAGGTCGACGGCGACGTGCTCGCGCTCCCCGCCGGGGCCGGCCCGCGGGGCCTCGCCGCCCGGCCAGAGGGGGGACGGCTGCGCCTCGGTCTTCTGCTTGCGGCCCGGTCGCGGCCGGTCGACGTGTCGATCCAGCCGGGGGTGGTCGAGCGGGCCGTGCTCGACGCCGCCCGGTTCGCCGAGATCCACCCCCACGCCGCCGTGCGGGCTACGCTGCGGTGGTTGGCTGCCCGGTCGGCCGCTGCCGGCCACCCGGGCCTGCCGGTCGAGGCCGGCCTGCTTGCTGCCGCCGGCGCGGCCCCGTTCCCGTTGCTGGCCGAGGCCTTCAACGCGGGAGCCGGGCCGGTTCGGGAGGTGCCCCGGTGGGCCACCGAGGTCCTGGCGGCGCACCACGTACGCGACGGTGCCCGCGTCGGTCTCGGTGTCGCCACCCGACCGGTGGTGGCGGCGCTCGCCGCGTCGCTGCTGCCGTCGAGCCCGGGCGGGCCGGTGCGGTTCGGTCCACTCGCCCTCGCGCTCGCTGCTGCGCCGGTGCTCGAACCCGACCAGCTCGCGCGGCTGCTGCGCGAAGCCACCGACGGACCGATCGAGGGCTGGCCCCCGCCGCAGACCGTCGCCGCCATCCGTCGGCTGTGCATCCGTGTCGGGGGCCGGGTGGCGTTCGGTCTGCTCCGCGACGCCGCCGGTCGGCCCGACGGGTTCGACCACCTCGCGCTGGCGGTGGCCGCAGAGCATTGCGCCGCCCCCTCTTGGGGGCGCCGACCGGCCCGGCTCGACCAGTTCACCGCGGACGCCGTGGCCCGGATGCCCGCCGACCCCCGTCCGGTCGGCGAGACGCCCGAGCCCCGGACGGGTCATCCGTCGGCGCGCCGGTCCCGTTCCTCGAGGCCCCGGGCAGGGTCCCGGTCGGCGAGGTCCCGCTTGGAGCCGAGCGGGCCGGGTGGTGCTCGGGACACCCGTCGGGTGCACGGTCACGTCGTCGGCGATCTGCGTCTCGTCGAGCCCCGCCGGGTCGAGGAGCTCGCCGTGTGGGGGGAGCGGCTCGGCAACTGCCTCGCCGACTACGCCGAATCCTGGTCCGTCGGGCGGTCCCGGCTCATCGGGGTCGAACGGGACGGCGTGCTCCGCTACTGCCTCGAGCTGACACCCTCCGGTGCGCTCCGCCAGTTCCTCGCCGCCCGCAACCGGCCCGTGCCGGACACCGACCGGGCGGCTGTGCTCGAGGCGCTGGCCGCACTCGGGGTGCTCGCGCGGATCCCGGCTGCCGGGGTGGGCAGGCAGGCGATGCGCGCTCCGCGCTGAGCACCCCGCGCTGAGCACCCCGCGCTGAGCACCCCCGCGGCGCGCACGCCGCCGGCGGCTGTCACAGCGGCGGACGACAGCAGTGGTGACCGATCCACCCACCGGTGGGACCCGCCACCACGATGTCGAGGAGCGGCCGATGAGCGACCTTCGTTCGAGCGGATACCGACCGCCCGCGCCTGCGGTGCTGGCGCGCCCGGTCGAGGACGAGCCGGCCTACCGGCCGCCGCTCGTGCTGCTCGCGGCGGGGGCGGGGTCGGTCGCCGCGTCGGCGGTGCTGCTGGGCTGGTCGGGCCGGGCCGTCGATCTCGTCGGCTACGTGCTCGCCACCGTCGTGAGCGTCGCCGCCGTCGCCGGGTACCGCTCGCTCGACAGCCGCCGGCGGTCCCGGCCGACCTACGTGGTGCCGCCGATCGCGCAGCGGCTCCGACCCGGGGTGGTGGCATGGGTGGTGCTCGTCACCGGCCTGGCGGTCGGGGCGCTGCATGTCTGGCGTTTCGCCGAGGCGGTGGCGCGATGAGCCGCCACGCGCCCCTCCGGCTCCGCCGCTGGGCTGCGACGGTCTTCGTCGCGGCCGTGGCAGGGCTGTCGCTGCCGGCGACGGCCGGCGGGTCCGTCGCCGGCGCGGCCGTCGACCCGGCCGGCGCGGCGGGCTCGCTCGCCGACTGCACGGCGCGCACGGGACGGCTGGCGGTGGTGTTCCTCGTCGACGAGTCCGCCAGTCTGCGCCGCACCGACCCGGCCGACCGGCGGGTCGGGGCCATCCAGGCCGCGCTCTACGGCCTCGCGGGTGTGGTGGAGCGCTCGAGAGGCGGGCAGCGGCCGGTGTCGGTCGAGGTGGCGCTGGTCGGCTTCGGGGTGGATGCCACCACCCGGGTCGGCTGGACGGCGCTCGACGCCTCCAGCGTGGGCGGTCTGGTGACCGCCAGCGCGCAGTTCGCCGACCGCGACGACCAGATCGACACCGACTACGCCGCCGCCCTCCTGGCGGCGCGCGACGAGCTGGCCCGTGTCAGCGACCCGGCGGACCCCGCCGGTGCGTGCACGGCCGTGCTGTGGTTCACCGACGGCGAGTACGACATCGAACCTCGCGGCACCGGTGAGACCAAGCCCTACGCGCCCGGGATCCCGATCACCGGGGCGGACGCCGCGGCTGCCCTCGAGGACCACGGCCGGCGCCTGCTCTGCGACGACGGCGGACTCGTCGACGCCTTCCGCTCGACCGACACCCAGATCCTCGTCGTCGCGCTGTCCACGAGGATCCCCCCTGGGGATCGTGAGTTCATGCGCGCCCTCGCCGAAGGCGAGGCCGCCGGGGTGCGGTGCGGGGCCGTCCGGCCCGCCGGCTCGCCCCCGCCGGGGGCGTTCCTGCAGACCGAGGACGTCTCCGAGCTCGTCGCCCGGTTCCACGAGCTGGTCAACGACCTCGCTGGTGGCACCGCCCTGCCCGGTGGTGGTGACCTGCCGGTGTGCCCGGGCGAGTCGTGCGAGCGTGGCACCCGCACCTTCCGCCTGGACCCCGGGATCCGCTCGTTCAACCTGCTCGCCGTCACCTCCGCGCCTGGCATCGAGGTCGAGCTGCGCTCCCCCGAGCCGGGCGCCGCCGTGCTGGTGCTGGCGGCGGACCGCCCGACCGGTGAGGCACCGGTCGGTTCGGCCACTGCCACCTGGACCTGGGTGGCGGCCGACAGCGTGCTGGTCGACGTGCGCCTCCCCGCCGACGACGGGCCTTACCACGGCGAGTGGAAGGTCACTTTCATCGACCGCACTGGGACGGCCCCCGACGCGGTGGCCGACGCCCGGATCTACGTCTTCGGTGACCTCGAACCGGTTCTGGCGCCCACCGAGTTCCGGGCGGGTGA
This sequence comes from Acidimicrobiales bacterium, assembly GCA_037478855.1. GTDB lineage: Bacteria > Actinomycetota > Acidimicrobiia > Acidimicrobiales > Acidimicrobilacustridaceae > Rhabdothermincola. Next base: position 10,019 of record JBBFLY010000079.1, read on the forward strand.
GGCCAACGAGCTGCGCGTCGGGGTCCGCCACCGCGAGGGGACCCCGGTCGACGAGGACCTGTTCGCCGCGGTCGACGTCGATGCCGTCGTGGTGGACCCCTCGGATGGGAGCCGCTGGCCGGTCACCCTCGGCGAGCCCGACGACGAGGGCATCCGCACCGGGACCTGGGAGGCTCCCGCCCCCGACTTCCCGGCCGTGGTGAACGTCAGCCTCACCGCCCGGGTCACCACCGAGTCCGGCCAGGCGCTGTCCCCGGTCACCCGCAGCGTCGCCGTCGCGGTCCGCCCACCGTCGTCGTACCCGGCTGTGACCCCCGCCGAGATCCGGTTCGGCACCGTCACCGGGGTCGAGACGGAGGAGGCGGTCCTGCAGGTGCGCGGGGACGAGTCCTCCGGGGGCTGCGTGTGGGTGGAGGCGACCCGGATCGTGCAGTCACCCGCCGACGCCGGGTCGGTGACGCTCGATGCCGAGCCGGCGGCGACCGACCGGGCCTCGTGTCTGCGGGTCGCCCCTGGTGAGCAGCGCGAGCTGCGACTGCGACTCACGCCGACTGCCGCCGCAGACGGTGCGGGGTCCGGCACGGTCGTCGTCGCGCTCACCAGCGACGCCAACCCGGATCTGCTCCGCAGCGAGCTGGCCTGGCGGGCCACGTTCGAACGACCGGTCGACGTCGCCCAGGCCGTGTGGCTCTCCGGGTTGCTGATGGCGGCCGGTGTGGGCCTGCCGCTCGTGCTGATGTGGCTGCTGAACTGGCTCACGGCCCGCTTCTCCCGACCCGGCGAGCTGAAGGTGGCCAGGCTCGATGTCGTCGTCACCTCGACCGGCATGGTGATGCGCAGGGACCGCCCCGCCGGCGGGCTGGCGGTCGCCGTCACCGACTTCCGGGGCGTCGACGTGGATGGCAACCCCCGCTCCTTCCGGGTCGGCCCGCTCGAGCTCCGGGCCCGCACGTCGTGGTCCCCGTTCGCCGCCCCACACGGGGAGGTGCGTGCCGATGGTGCCGCCGTGGGCTCCCTGCCTCCGGCGGCGACCGGCCGCACGACCGATGTCGCCCCGGTGCCGTTCGGGCTCGCCGGCACGGCGATCGTGACCGTGGCGCCCGACGTGCTCGATCGCGCCGCAGGCGACGGACGGTCCGATCCCGCCGTCGGGGACGGGCGCCGGGGGGACCTCGAGGTCGGGCTGTGGCTGTTCGCACCGGTCGACGGCTTGTCCCGCTACGCGACGCACTTCGACGCCTACCGCAGCGCCGTGGTCGCCGTCGTGGACGCCTTGGTGCGCGCCCACCGACAGGAACGGCACCGCCGGGAGCAGCTCCCCGTCAACCGCGACGAGCCCGGCCAGGAATCGACCGGTTCGCCGGGCCCCCCGGGTCGCACCGGGGCACCGGGTCGTGCGGGCGCTGCACCGCCGGGCCCCC
>JBBFLY010000080.1:0-11230 GCA_037478855.1 Acidimicrobiales bacterium
ACCATCGACCCCGAGCCCTTCCGGCAGATCGCCGACGAGGTCGGAGCGCTCCTGATGTTCGACGCGGCGCACATCGCGGGTCTCATCGCCGGTGGCGTGCACCCCAACCCGGTGCCGTACGCCGACATCGTCACCTTCACCACGCACAAGACGCTCCGCGGCCCCCGTGGCGGGTGCATCCTGTCGCGCGCCGAGCTCGGGCCGGCTATCGACAAGGCGCTCTTCCCCGGTCTGCAGGGCGGCCCGCTGGAGCACGTCGTGGCGGCCAAGGCGGTGGCGTTCCGGGAGGCGATGCATCGGGACTTCGCCGCCTACGCGGCGCAGGTCGTGGCCAACGCGCGGGCTCTCGCCGAAGCCCTCGCCGGCGAGGGCTTCCGCCTGGTCTCGGGTGGAACCGACAACCACCTGATGCTCGTCGATCTGCGTCCCTTCGACGCGGAGCTCACCGGCAAGGAGGCGCAGGCGGTCCTCGATCAGGCGGGCATCACGCTCAACAAGAACACCATCCCTGACGATCCGCGCTCTCCGTTCGTCACCAGTGGGGTGCGTATCGGCACGCCGGCCGTCACCACCCAGGGCATGCGGGAGGACGAGATGAGCCTGATCGCCAGCTTGATCGCCCGGGCTCTCCGGGGACGGGCCGACGACGCCGAGCTCGCCGCGGTTCGCGAGGACGTGGCGACGCTCTGCTCGAAGTTCGCCCCCTATCCGCGCTGAGGCGAGCCGGGGTCCGTGCCTTCCCCGCAGGCCTACGTGGTGGTCCTCCTGATCACCTCGATGACCACGCTCGTCCTGACACCGCTGGTGCGCCGGCTTGCCGTCGGGCTCGGTGCGGTGGTGAAGCCCGACGAGCGCCGGGTGCACGAGCGGCCCACTCCCACGCTCGGGGGCATCGCGATGATGGGAGGCTTGGTCGTGGGCATGCTCGTCGCGTGGCGGCTCGACGCGTTCGGTGCCGTGTTCACCGACAGCACCGAGCCGCTCGGCGTGCTGGTAGCGAGCGCCGTCATCCTCGCCGTCGGGGTCATCGACGACCTGCGCGATGTGTCGGCACCGGCGAAGCTCGCCGGGATCGTGGTCGCGGCCAGCGTGCTCGTGATCTCCGGGGTGAGCCTGCTGGTGCTACGGGTGCCGTTCCAGGGGACCTTCCTGCTCTCGCCGGATTGGAGCTATCTGGTCAGCGTGCTGTGGGTCGTGGGCATGACGAACGCGATCAACCTCATCGACGGCCTTGACGGGCTGGCGGCGGGCATCGTGGCGATCGCAGCGGGCGCCTTCTTCCTCTACGCGCTCCAGCTCACCGACGCGGGTCTGCTGCAGACCGGCAACATGGGTCCGCTGCTCGCCGTGATCATCGTCGGCATGTGCGTCGGGTTCCTGCCGTGGAACCGGCATCCGGCTCGGATCTTCATGGGTGACGGTGGGGCGCTGCTGCTGGGGCTGCTCATGGCGGCGTCGACGATGGTGGTGGGGGGACGCACCGACCAACCGTTCAGCGGCCAGTCCTTCTTCTTCTTCGCTCCGTTGCTGATCCCCCTTCTCATCCTCGGGGTGCCCATCCTCGACACGCTCCTCGCGATCATCCGGCGGGCCACCCGCCGCACCGGGGTGGCCACCGCCGACAAGGACCACCTCCACCACCGGCTCATGCGGTTGGGTCACGGGCACTGGCGCAGCGTTCTGATCCTGTGGGGGTGGACCGCGCTCCTGTCGGGCTTCGTGCTCTACCCGACCTACTCGGGTCGAGGCGACGGCATCGTCCCGATCGGGATCGCCGCGCTGCTCCTGGGGCTGTTCACGATCCTGCACCCGAGCCTGCGGGGCGCCCGCAGCGGGGCCCCGCAGCCGACCGTGTCGGCCGACGAGCCGGGATTTGCGGATCGGGGGCACCCCGAATAGTTTGCGAACCGCTTCACAAGCTCCGGATCAGGGTTGTCTGGTGGACGTTTCGCAACGGCGCGAAGTCACGCAGCAGATGTACAAGAGCAGCGGAGGGTTCGAACTCGCCTTCAGCCCGGTCATCCTCGCGCTGCTCGGTCTGCTGCTCGACCGCTCGATCGGCACGACACCGATCGTGACCGTCACGTTCGCGGTGGTCGGCTTCGCCGGTGTCTGCGTGAAGCTCTTCTACGGCTACAAGACCGAGATGGAACAGCACGAAGCCAACGCGCAGTGGGCGAAGCGCCATGACTGACGCCCTTACCACCCAGTTCGACGGGCCTGCCCCGGAGGGGCAGCTGGTCCGCGACATGCTGCGCCGCGCCGGGTGGGTCGCTCCCGGGATGGTCCTGGTCTTCGGGCTCATCTGGGGTGTGGCGGGTGCACTCTCCACCGCGTACGCCATCGCACTCGTCTGCGTGAACTTCGTGCTCGCCGCCGGGCTGATGGCCTGGTCGGCGCGGATCTCGGTGGCCATGTTGGGCGTCGCCGCGATGTTCGGCTTCCTGGTGAGGCTGGCCATCATCTTCGCCGCCGTGCTGGCGGTGCGGGACGCCTGGTGGGTGGCTCTGGTTCCCCTCGGGGTCTCCATCGTCGTCACCCACCTCGGTCTGCTGTTCTGGGAGATGAAGTACGTCTCCGCCTCGCTCGCCTTCCCGGGCCTCAAGCCCAAGACCCAGGAGTACTCCGCAACGTGATCTTCGGTCTCGAGTTCCCCGAGTTCCAGACCATCGTCGAATGGCCGAGCGCCTTCGGCGAGGGCACCTGGTACGGCTTCAACAAGATCGCGCTGATCAACGTCATCGCCGTGGTGGCGACGTCGGTGCTCTTCCTCTTGTCGCGCAAGGGGGAGCTGGTGCCCCGAGGCCCGCAGAACCTGGCCGAGTCGACGGTGGGGTTCCTGCGGGAGGGCATCATCATGCAGACGATCGGCCCCGACGGCATGCGGTACCTGCCCTACCTGGCCAGCCTGTTCTTCTTCATCCTCATCGGCAACCTCTTCGAGATCATCCCGTTCTTCCAGATGCCGGCGAACGCCCGCATGGCCAACCCCGCCCTGCTGGCGATCATCACCTGGGTCTTCTTCATCGCGGTGGGCTTCAAGCACCAGGGCCCGCTCAAGTACTTCAAGAGCGCGCTGTTCCCCCCTGGCGTCCCCGTGGCGCTCTACCTGCTGGTCACCCCGATCGAGTTCATCTCGACGTTCATCGTGCGGCCCTTCTCCCTGGCGGTCCGTCTCTTCGCGAACATGCTCGCCGGTCACATCCTGCTCGTGACCTTCAGCGTGCTCTGCATCACCCTGTGGGTGCTCGGGCCGCTGCTCGCCGTCCTGCCGTTCTCGTACTTCATGCTCGTCGCCCTCACCGGTTTCGAGCTGATGGTGGCGTTCTTGCAGGCCTACATCTTCACGATCCTCGCCGCCGTCTACATCGGCGGTGCCATGCACCCCGACCACTGAGCTCCCCAACTCACCACACGAGGAGAAGCACACGACCATGAGCACCCTGTCCACGCTCGGCACCATCGCCCAGGAAGTCGTCCAGCAGACCCCGGACGAGATCAAGGCCTCCGCCGCCGCGCAGAGCGCCGGCTACGCGTACGGCCTCGCCGCCATCGGCCCGGGCATCGGCATCGGCTACCTGGTCGGGCAGTCGGTCCAGGCCATGGCGCGCCAGCCGGAAGCGGCTGGCATGGTCCGCACCACGATGTTCCTCGGCATCGCCTTCACCGAGGCGCTCGCCCTCATCGGCTTCGTGGTGTTCATCCTCCTCAAGTTCGTCTGATCGCTGACCAAAGGAGCGTCACGTGGTCCTCGCCACGGCTCTCCGTATCGCCTCCGAGGTCTCGGAGGCGGCGCCGGAGAAAGATCTCGCCAACCCGATCCTTCCCGTCTCCCACGAGCTGTTCTGGGGTGCGGTCACCTTCGCGGTGCTGTGGCTCCTCATGAAGTTCGTGCTCCTGCCGCCGGTCGTGAAGGCCATGGAGCAGCGTGACGAGAAGGTGCGCTCCGACCTGGCAGCCGCCGAGGAGGCCAGAGCAGCGGCTGCGGTCAGGCTGGCCGAGTACGAGGCGAGCCTGGCCAGTGCCAAAGCGGAGGCCGTGCGCATCATCGAAGATGCGCGGGCTCAAGCCGAGGCCCAGCGTCGAGCCGTGATGGCAGAGGCTGAAGCTGACGCGGCCGCCATGCGGGCCCAGGCTGCGCAGGAGGTGGCCGCGGCCAAGGAGGCCGCCCGGGCCCAGCTGCGCGAGAGCCTGGTCGACATCGTGGTCGCGGCAGCCGGAGCGGTGATGGACAAGCCGCTGGATCGCGATGCTCAGCTGCAGATCATCGAGGACTACGTGAACCGCGCCGGTTCGCAGAACTGAGCAGGAAGGCAGGACACGACATGGTCAACCTCCTGGTACTCGCAGCAGAAGGCGGCGGGCACGCAGGGAACAGCTTCATCCTCCCCCACGACTTCAACGAGGTCATCTGGGGCTCGTCGGCGTTCCTCGTCGTCGCCGCTCTGCTCGTGTGGAAGGGCGGCCCGGCCATCAGGAACCTGTGGAACGGCCGCATCGAGCGGCTGAGCAACGAGCTCTCGGATGCGGCCACCGCCCGCATGGAGGCCGAAAGCGCGCTGGCGGAGGTCGAGGCCCGCATCGCGAACGCTGATCAGGAGCGGGCGCGCATCCGTGCGGAGGCCCAGCAGACCGCCGCGGCGCTCAAGGAGCAGATCGCTGCCCGGGCACAGGCCGATGCCGCCGAGGTGCGTGCACGGGCCGCCGCCGACGCTGAGGCATCGAAGTCCCAGGTCATGGCTGACCTGAGGGCTGAGCTCGCCGATCTGGTCGTGGGCGCGGCGCAGGAGGTGGTGGCCCGGAACCTCGACAGCCGGACCCAGGCCCAGCTGATCGAGAGCTACATCACGAACCTGCGCTCGGCGGGGGTGAGTGTCCGATGAGCGATCGCACCCGGCTCTACGCGGAGGCCTTCCTCGACGTCCTCGCAGCCGAAGGCAACGTCAACGAGGTGCAGGACGAGCTGTTCCGCTTCGCCCGTGTGGTCGAGGGCAACGATGACCTCCGCCAGGTGCTGAGCGATCCGCACCTGCCGGTCGAGAAGCGCCAGCAGATCGTCGAGGATCTCCTCGGTGGCAAGGCCAGCCCGACGACCATCGCGCTGGTGTCGCTCGTCGTCGGCACCGGCCGCATCCGTGAGCTCTCCGAGATCGTCGACGAGCTCCTCGCACGTACCGCGGCCGCCGGCAACAAGCTCGTGGCGGAGGTTCGCTCCGCGATCGAGCTCACCGACGACCAGCGGAAGCGCTTGGCCGAATCCATCAAGGAAGCCACCGGGCGGGACGTCGACATCGTCGTCATCGTCGACCCGAACGTCATGGGCGGCATCGTGACCCAGATCGGCGACACCGTCATCGACGGCTCTGTCCGGTCCCGCCTCAGCAAGCTGCGCGAGTCGTTCTGAGGAGAACGCCAATGGCTGAACTCACCATCAACACCGCCGACATCACGGCTGCCCTGCAGAAGAACCTGGCGAACTTCCATCCGGAGCTCGAGGCCAAGCAGGTCGGTCGGGTGCTCGAGGTCGGCGACGGCATCGCCCGCGTCTCCGGCCTGCCCGACGCGGCGGTCAACGAGCTGCTGGAGTTCGAGGGCGGCACCATGGGCCTGGCGCTCAACCTCGACGAGGACTCGATCGGTGCGGTGGTGCTCGGCGACGCCGAGCAGGCCGCTCACATCGAGGAAGGCTCCGCGGTGCGGGCGACGGGCAACATCCTGCAGGTGCCCGTTGGCGACGCCATGCTCGGCCGGGTGGTCAACGCGCTCGGTGAGCCGATCGACGGCCGAGGCCCGATCACCGGAGCCACGATGCGACGCATGGAGATCCAGGCTCCTGGGATCACCGGCCGCAAGCCGGTGCATGAGCCGCTCCAGACCGGCATCAAGGCGATCGACGCCATGACCCCCATCGGTCGCGGTCAGCGCGAACTCATCATCGGCGACCGCAAGACCGGCAAGACGACGGTCTGCATCGACACGATCCTGAACCAGAAGGGTCAGGGCGTGAAGTGCATCTACGTCGCCATCGGCCAGAAGAGCTCGACGGTCGCCCAGACGGTCAACACGCTTCGTGAGTACGGGGCGCTCGACTACACGGTCGTGGTGGTCGCCCCGGCTTCGGACCCGGCACCGTTCAAGTACCTCGCCCCCTATGCCGGCTGCGCCATGGGCCAGCACTGGATGGACAATGGTGAGCACGCCCTCATCGTCTATGACGACCTCTCCAAGCAAGCCGAGGCGTACCGCCAGCTCTCGCTGCTGCTGCGTCGACCGCCGGGTCGCGAGGCCTACCCCGGTGACGTCTTCTACCTCCACAGCCGCCTGCTCGAGCGGGCGGCCAAGCTCTCCGACGAGCTGGGGGCGGGCTCGCTGACAGCCCTGCCGGTCATCGAGACCAAGGCGGGCGACGTCTCCGCCTACATCCCCACGAACGTGATCTCGATCACCGACGGGCAGGTCTACCTGCAGGAGGATCTCTTCAAGGCTGGTGTGCGTCCAGCCGTCGACGTGGGCATCTCGGTCTCCCGGGTCGGTGGCGCCGCACAGATCAAGGCCATGAAGAAGGTGTCGGGCACGCTCAAGCTGGATCTCGCCCAGTTCCGTGAGCTCGAGGCGTTCGCCACCTTCGGGTCCGAACTCGACAAGGTGTCCGCCGCCCAGCTCGAGCGCGGCTACCGACTGACCGAGCTGCTCAAGCAGGGCCTGAACTCGCCGATGCCGGTCGAGGAGCAGGTGGTGGTCATCTTCGCAGGCACCAACGGCTACCTCGACGACATCCCAGTGGCCGATGTGAAGCGCTTCGAGAACGACCTGCTCGACTTCATGCGGGGCAGGCGCCCGGAGATCCTCCAGACCATCCGCGAGACCGGCGATCTACCTGAGGGCGATGTACTCGCCGCGGCTGTTGCGGCCTTCAAGGACGAGTTCGTGCCGTCCGAGACCATCGGGGGCCAGCCCGCCGAGGCTGCCGCCGGCGATGCGGAGGTGCATCGCGCTGGGGGCCGTGCCGAGGCGACCCTCCCCGAGGACGAGATCCACCGCGACGAGGGAGAGGGCTAGCCCATGGCGGGAGGCCAGGAGCGCATCCTCCGCCGGCGCATCAAGAGCGTCGAGTCGACCAAGAAGATCACCCGTGCCATGGAGCTGATCGCGGCCACGAGGGTCGTGAAGGCCCAAGAGCGGGCTGCCGCGGCGCGCCCGTACGCCGAGGAGATCACCGCGGTCATCCTCGACCTCGTGAAGGCCGGAGCGGCGAAGGACAGCCCGCTGCTGCGCACCCACCCGGACGCAAACAAGGCCGCCGTCGTCGTGATCACCAGCGACCGTGGTCTGTGCGGTGCCTACAACAACACGATCATCCGCATGGCTGAGCGGGAGATCCAGGCGTTCCGCAACGAGGGGCTCGACTACGAGCTGGTCTGCGTCGGCGCGAAGGCGATCAACTACTTCAAGTTCCGCAACTACCGCATCGCCGCACAGTTCACGGGTGTGACCGACCAGCCCACCTATGACCACGCCCGCGAGATCGCCGTGGCGATCCGGGAACCGTTCGCGGACGGGGAGCTGGCCTCGGTCAACCTCGCATACTGGCGCTTCGCCTCCGCGGGCTCACAGGAGCCGGTGATCCGCCGGTTCCTCCCGCTGAAGGTCGAAGAGGACGGCAACGGCGGCAGCGGCCCCTCCGCCGATTTCGAGTACGAGCCGTCTCCCACGGAGATCCTCGGTGAGCTGCTGCCGCGCTACGTCGAATCCCGCGTCTACTCGGCGCTGCTCGATGCGTCGGCCTCCGAGCACGCGGCCCGCCAGCGGGCCATGAAGTCGGCCACCGACAATGCGGAGGAGCTGAAGATCACGCTCACCCGCATCATGAACCGCGCCCGTCAGGACGCCATCACCACCGAGATCATGGAGATCGTCGGTGGTGCCGAGGCACTCAAGCAGGGCAAGGGAGACAAAGAGGACATCCTCGTCGACCACCTGATGGCCGAGCACCTCTTCGACCAGCATCTCGACCGCCTTGACCGGGCACGCTCGCTCCACTGACGCCAGACCGCTCGCACGCACACAGGAGACCAAGCACCGATGACCGTCACCGAGAACCAGACGAGCACGGGGAAGCAGTTGAAGGACGGCCGCGTGGTGGCCATCGCCGGTCCCGTGGTCGACGTCGAGTTCCCCCGCGGCGCGCTCCCCGAGATCAACACCGCGCTCGAGATGACCGTGACGATCGACGGCAAGGACGTCACCGTCGTGGCGGAGGTCGCCCAGCAGATCGGCGACAGCCGGGTGCGGGTGGTGTGCATGAAGCCCACCGACGGTCTCAGGCGCGGCACCCCGGTGCGCAACACAGGTCGTGGCATCTCGGTTCCGGTCGGCAACGCGGTCCTCGGGCACGTGTTCAACGTCATCGGTGAGCCGCTCGACACCCCCGAGCTGGAGGGGATCGCCGAGCGCTGGGAGATCCACCGCGAGCCGCCGGCGTTCGACACCCTCGAGCCCAAGGCCCAGATGTTCCCCACCGGCATCAAGGTCATCGACCTGCTCACGCCCTATCTCGCTGGCGGCAAGATCGGCCTCTTCGGCGGCGCCGGGGTGGGCAAGACGGTGCTCATCCAGGAGATGATCAACCGGGTTGCCACCGAGCACGGCGGTGTGTCGGTGTTCGCTGGTGTGGGTGAGCGCACTCGCGAGGGCACCGACCTGTGGCTTGAGATGCAGGAGTCGGGCGTCATCGAGAAGGCGGCTCTGGTGTACGGCCAGATGGACGAACCGCCCGGGGTGCGCCTGCGCGTTGCCCTCTCCGCGCTGACCATGGCCGAGTACTTCCGTGACGTGCAGGGTCAGGACGTGCTGTTGTTCGTCGACAACATCTTCCGCTTCGTGCAGGCAGGCTCGGAGGTGTCCACGCTGCTTGGGCGCATGCCCTCGGCGGTGGGGTACCAGCCGACGCTCGCCGACGAGATGGGCGAGCTGCAGGAGCGCATCACCTCGACCCGAGGCCGGTCGATCACGTCGCTGCAGGCCGTGTACGTGCCGGCCGATGACTACACCGACCCGGCTCCCTTCACGACCTTCACCCATCTCGACGCCACCACCGAGCTGTCGCGTCAGATCGCCTCGCTCGGCATCTACCCGGCGGTTGATCCACTTGCATCGACGTCGACCATCCTCGCACCCGAGGTGGTCGGTGAGCGTCACTACAACGTGGCCCGTCGGGTTCAGGAGATCCTCCAGCGCTACAAGGAGCTGCAGGACATCATCGCGATCCTCGGCCTCGACGAGCTCTCTGAGGAGGACCGCATCACGGTCGACCGGGCTCGCAAGATCCAGCGCTTCCTCTCCCAGCCGTTCAACGTCGGTGAGGTCTTCACCGGTCTCAAGGGTGTCACCGTGCCGGTCGAGGACACGGTTGAGTCGTTCGAGCAGCTGGTCAACGGCGAGCTCGACGACCTGCCGGAGCAGGCGTTCCTGAACGTCGGCGACGCTGATTCGGCGCGCGCCAAGGCCCGCGAGCTCGAGAAGAACGCCTGATGCCGCTGCATGTGGAGCTCGTCTCGCCGGAGCGGACCCTGCTCTCGGCGGAGGCCACGATGGTGCAGGCGCGCACGCTCGGCGGTGGTGACATCGCGTTCCTGCCGGGGCATGCCCCGTTCATCGGCGCGCTGGCCATCCACACCGTGAGGATCCGCCTCACCGACGGCCGCGAGGAGCAGGCCGCGGTGCACGGAGGGTTCATCGAGGTCTTCAACGACCAGGTGAAGATCCTCTCGGACATGGCCGAGCTCGGCAGCCAGGTGGACGTCGAGCGGGCCCGCCGGGCGATGGAGCGTGCCGAGGAGGCGATCCGAAAAGGCGATGACGCCGCTGCGGTGGCGGCGTTGGCCCGCGCGCATGCCCGTCTGGCTGCCGCCGGTCACCTCGTTTCCTGACCGCCCCCTTCCTTCCCCTGCCGGATCTCGGTCTTTCGTCGGTTTCGAGACCCGCTCCGGCTGAGGTGCTTGGGGATGACCGGCTCTTCGGGATTCAGCGCGGCGTGATGGTCGCGAGCAGGTGCCAATTGGGTCGGCCGGCGTAGAGCAGTGTGCGGATCCGGTAGTTGCGGAACTGTGAGGTGTGTCTGCCTTCGCGCGACGAACTCGCGTGGGATTCAGACCGTATAGCGGGGGTGCTGGCGGTGGTTGGGTGGGGTGATGGTGAGGGTGGGGTCGGGGTGTGTCAGGGGGGTGATCGCGTCGTGGGCATCTTCCCGAACTGTGGAGGCCTCCTCTGTGAGGAGGATCCATGTGAGAGAAGCGGCGCGACGGCTGTACGACCCTGAGTTCCGGGAGGGTGCTGTGCGGATCGTTCGCGAGACCGGGATGGGCTTCCCCCCTGATCGTGGAGGGTCCGGTTGTGCAGCTCGGGCGGTCACGGTAGCGACCGCTTCGTGGTCGATGGGGGACTTCGTGTCGCAGCGGCTGTGACGTCGGCGGCGGTTGTAGTTGTCGATCTAGGCAGTGACTCGCCTTCGGGCTTCGTCTTTGGTGTGGGACGTGGTTCGGGATAGCAGCTCGTGCTCGAGGGTGGAGAAGAACGACTCGGCCGCGGCGTTGTCGAGACAGCTTCCGGTGCGGCCCATGGACTGGCGGATCTTGTGGTGGTCGCAGGCTTTGGTGAACGCGTCGGCGGTGTAGGTCGAGCCCCGGTCGGAGTGGAAGATCACGCCGGCCACGGTCCCGTCCCGGATCGCCACTGCGGTCTGGATGGCGGCGTTGGCCAGTTCGGCGTCGGCGTGCTCGCCGATGGCGAAGCCGACGATGCGCCGGCTGAACAGGTCCTCCACGTCGGCCAGGTAGAGCTTGCCCTCCAGCGTCGGGATCTCGGTCATGTCGCCGCACCACTTCTCGTTCGGGGCAGTCGCCGAGAAGTCACGCTTGATGAGGTCGGGGAACGGCACGGCGCGCTTGTCGGGCCGGGTGAGGCACCGGAACCGGCGCTTGGGGCGGGCCACCAGGCCTTGGCGGGCCATGCTGGCCGTCACCGTCTTCTCGCTCACCCGCCAGCCCAGATCACGCAGCTCGGCGTGGATGCGCGGGCTGCCGTAGGTGTCGGGCTCACCACCGGAGTCTGCGAAGATCTCCGCGACCTTGGCGTCAAGGACGGCACGCCGCTGCTGGGCTGGCGTCGGCTTGCGGTCACGCCACGTGTAGAACCAGCTCTCGCTGACACCGAGTGCCCGGCAGGCGACCGC
>JBBFLY010000081.1:0-11177 GCA_037478855.1 Acidimicrobiales bacterium
CGGCGAAGCCAGCGACGATCGCGAGCAGCACTCCGGCGAGCAGCTCAAAGGCCCGGGTGTCGCTACCGAAGTAGATGCGCGCGGTGTCACTGCCCCGCGAGAGCCACATCGTCGCCGCCATCGAGCACAGCGCGCCCACCCCGAACACCACCGCCCAGGTCCGGATCCGACGGGCGAAGCGGGCCAGGAGGAACGCCACGACGGCGACCACCACGTAGAACTGCTCCTCGATGGCGAGCGACCAGAAGTGCAGCACCGGCGAGGGGGTCTCGAAGCCGGCCCCGTAGGGGTCGCCGTTGAGGATGAACCGCCAGTTCGCCACGTAGGCGAGCGCCCCGATGACGTCGCCGCGCAGGTCCGCGAGCAGGTGCCGGTCGTGGCTGCCGAAGGAGATCGCCAGCACGAGCAGCAGCGTGAGCAGCGCCGCGGGCAGCAGCCTGCGGAACCGGCGGGCCCAGAACGCGCCGAGATCGATCCGCCCCCGCCGGCGCCACTCGGCGAGCAGCAGGTTCGTGATCAGGAAGCCCGAGAGGGTGAAGAAGAGGGAGACGCCGAGGAAGCCGCCGGGCAGCAGGTCGGGTTCCAGGTGGTAGAGCACCACGGCCGCGACCGCCAAACCGCGCAGCCCGTCGAGCGCGCTGCGGTGCGGGAGCGTGCGTGTCCCCAGGTTGCTTCGCGCACGGCGCGGCTCGGGCCCGGTGTACGAGCTCCGCCGCTCGGGCACGCCGACAGGGGTGATCTCGGGCCGCAGACCGACAGCCACGGCTCAGCTCCGGGCGCGGCGGGTCCGAGCGCGGAACGCGCGGCGCAGCGCCGGCGAGTAGCGGACGATGCAGTACAGCGCTCGTACGCCGTCGCGCCAGCCGATCTTCTTGCCTTCCTCATAGGTGCGACCGCTGTAGGAGATCCCGATCTCATAGACCCGCCAACGACCGGCGGCGACCTTCGCGGTGATCTCCGGTTCGATGCCGAAGCGGTCCTCCTCGAGCGTGAAGCTCTCGAGCACCTCACGTCGGAACGCCTTGTAGCAGGTCTCCATGTCCGTCAGGTTCAGGTTGGTGAACATGTTGGACACGGTGGTGAGCAGCTTGTTGCCGACCGAGTGCCAGAAGTACAGCACCCGGTGGGGGCGGCCCGAGAGGAACCGCGACCCGTACACGACATCGGCCTTGTCGGCGAGCAGCGGGGCGAGCAGGTCACCGTACTCAGCGGGGTCGTATTCGAGATCCGCGTCCTGGATGATCACGAACGGCGCGCGGGCTTCGGCGAAGCCTCGGCGCAGAGCCGCTCCCTTGCCCCGGTTCACCGGCTGCAGGAAGACCCGCACCCGGGGCTCGTCGAGCTTCTCGAGGAGCTCACGGGTGCCATCGGTCGATCCGTCGTCGACCACGATGATCTCCTGCGTGTACGGCGAGGCGAGCACGCGATCGATCACCTCCTGGATGGTGCCGACCTCGTTGAAGCACGGGATCACCACCGACAGGCACGGTCGCGGTTCGGGGAGCGCCAGATCGTCCATCGTGGTCATCCGATGCTAGGCGCTCGATCCCCGGAGGCCGCAGGATCGGGGGTCGTGGTCGGTCGCCGAGTCGTCCGCCGGCGCAGCGCCACCTCCCGCACTGCCTCCGCAGCCAGCAACAGCACGGCGAGGACCCCGAGCACGTGCACCCGCTCGAACTGCGCTGGCCAGATGAAGTCGGGGACGTGGCGATGTCGGAGCTGGCTGATGACGATGTACCCGTATGCGGCGGCCAGGCAGCCCACCCCGCCGAGGGCCAGCCAGCCGCGACCGCGTGGTGCGCGCAGTGCGGCGTAGGTCGCACCCCCCACCAGCAGTGACAGCGCGGGGAGCCAGCCGGCGAACGACAGGTTGAGGAACGACACCGAGCTGAGCAGGGCCGCCGCGACCAGCGCCGCTTGCGGGGAGAGTCGCTCGTGCTCCTGCTCCCAGGGGAGCGTGAGCTGGGGGTCGAGCGAGGGGTCGTCCTCGGTGATGGCCCGCCTCCCCCGTGGTGGTCGGCGTCCGCCGATCGCGAGGACCAGGGTGGCCACCGCCGCGACCGCCGAGATCGCGAGGAACAGCCAGACCACCCGCTGTGGTGTCCACTCCACGGTGATGCGCACAGGGCCGGCGTCATCGGGCTCGATCAACCAACCGTTCGCGTACCCGTCGATGATGGTCGGCGGACCGAGATCACGTCCGTCCACGGTCGCGTGCCAGCCCGGGTTCCAGGACTGGCCCACGGAGAGCCAGAACGGCTCGCCGTTCGCAGCCACCTCCACCTCGAACGAGACCGGCCCGACTGAGACGGTGTGGGTCGGTGGGGCAGATGCAGCGGCACTCGACGCCGGCACCACGGGCGCAGGTCCTCCTCCAGCCGCTGAGGCCAACGCCACCCGGTCGAGGTCGATGCCGCTGACCCGCCCGGCGCGGCTGCGGATCACGTGCTCGCCGGCATCGAGTCGCACGGCGCCGTCACCCTCTCCGCAGGGAGCCACCGTGAGTGCCTTCCGGGACAGCGCGTCCGCGGTGGAACCGGTGATCCGCAGCGGGACGGGCTGACCGTCGACGGTGAGCAGGTCTGTCCGGCAGCCGGTGTCGAACCGTTCGGGGAGGGGAGGACGCTGCACACCGGGGATGCCGAGCTCGGCGATCGCGACCGGCATCGTGATCGGGGTGTTCGAGTACCAGTCGATGGTTTCGACCGGCCGCACCCCGTCGATGCGGATCACGAAGGAACGCCCGGTCACCGACACGGGCAGGTCGACACGCTGGCTGACGACACCGCCCGACTCCGCGCGGTCCTCGACCACTGGCAGGTCGAGGGTGAACGACTTGGCGGGGTCGCCGTCGACGGTGAGCGTCAGGCGGGTGGGAACGGAGTGACGGCCGTCGGCGACGATCTGCAGGTCGAGGTGGTCGAAGGTGACCGGCTGGCCGGTCTCGATGTCGAGGTAGTGGCCTTCCTGGTCGAGGAACGGGGCCGCCCAGTGGGTGGTGGGATCACCGTCGACCGCGGAGGACGCGCGCCGGGCGAGACTGCCGGGGAGGCGTTGGCTCGATCGGGCGGTCACCCCTCCCGAGGCGGCGTCGGGGAGCCCGAGGAGACGGTCGACCACCTCGTCGGGCAGCTCCGCTGAGAGGCGGGCCTGGGCAGCGAGCGAGAAGGCACGGGCGGTGGGGAGCCAGACCACCCGGGCCAGCGCGGGCTCCTCGTCCGTGCGCACCGGCTCGGACGGGTTGGACCGCAGTCTGGTGAACAGCAGGGTCAGGCGGTGATCGAGTGAGGAGGAGCCCGCCCGTTGCAGGAGGTCGACCGGCGGGCGCACGAGCTCGTCCACGCGCACACCGGGGATCCCGACCTCAGCGAACCCGACGCCGCTGATGCCGTCGTAGCGGGGTCGCTTCGGGATGTTCGTGGCTCTCACCTCGATCGACAGCTCACGGAAGGTCCGCTCCGGGAAGGTGACGACCTGTCCGGGGAGCTCCCGGGAGCGGTCGTCGAGCGAGATGTCGATCGCGTCGCCCCCGTCGAAGCGCAGACGGGCCTCCGTGATCCAGCGATTCCGCACCAGGTTGATCGGCTGGAGCAGCGTCAGCGTCCCCGTCGTGACCGGCTCGTCGAGCCGGATGGTGAGCCGCTCGCCGATCGGGTCATCCACCGCACCGACCCGCCACGCGGTGAGCGGATCTCCGTCGACGGCGTTGGCCGCCCGGTCATTCGGTGTGTAGGTGACCGGGTTGCCGTAGTCGGTGGCGGTGGCGACCGCGCCGCCCCGCTGTTCGCTCACGGTGTAGGCGTCGTCTCCGGCATCCGGGAAGAGCGCGAGTCGCTGATCGCTGGGGTCGTAGCGTGGGGGCTTCTCCCCGGCCCGCTCGGTGTAGCCCGTCGTCTCCCGCAGGGTTCCCCATCGGCGGGCGCGCTTGCGGTTCGTATCGGTGACGAGCAGGTCGGCGTCTAGGGCGAGGACACGGTTGAAGCCGTCGGGGTCCGCAGCGAACGCCGCGCTGTACAAGATCGCCTGGTTCAGGTCGAGCAGGCCGATGCTCGCGGCGTCGACGATCCCCTCGCCGTCACCGGCGACGAGCAGTGGTCGCTCGACCCGGTGCGAGCGGATCATCGGGAGCGCGTCCTTGACCGGGAAGATCGCCACTGGCGGCGGGTAGGGGAGGTGTTCGACGGCATCGAGCTCGATCTCGTCGATCATCGGCTGCTCAGGTCCGGCGATGTTCGGGGTGTGAGGCCCGAGCTCGATCGGCGGCGCGAGTCCCGGCGCGCTCCGCAGCAGCTCCCAGGTCTGTCGGGGTCGGGCGGTCCGGTAGCGCTCGAACTGCAGATCAGCTCGGTACACGACATCGCCCGCGCCGATGAGTCTGGCGAAGGGCGCCACCGCCTGCGGATCCAGGTCACCTTCGTGCAGGCGGCGGTCGAACGCGTTGACCAGGCTCGCCGAGGGAGGGGAACCCCACTGGAACAGCTCTCGGGCGACGTAGCCGCGGTCGGTGAGACCCGGTGTGATGGGGTCGACCGTGTTCCCCCAGCGGTAGCTGGCGAAGTCGGAGCCGGGCACCTCGAGGATGCGGGTGTCGTGGCTCTGCCCATCGAGGTAGCGGATGGCGTCGAGCCAGTAGCTGGGGATCTCCTCGGGTCGCTTCAGGTTCGCCGCCACCATCTCCCCGGTCCACAGGGTGGGCAGGTTCCCCGCGACGAGCAGCGCGACGAGCGCCGTGACCGGGACGGCGTAGCGGGGCAGCCGTCGGCTGAGCGCGGCCACCCCCGCTCCGAGGAACAGCGCCGAGGCCAGCACCACCAGGGGCGCGGCGCGAGGGGTGCTGCGCATCCCGAGACCGAACCCGGTGCGGGTGAACGACTTGAAGACCGCTCCGAGCGGTGAGGGCTCCTCCCACGGATGGCTCCCGACGGCGATGAGGGTCCCTGCCACGAGCAGCACGAGGAAGTACGCGCGGTAGCGCCATCGCACGAGCGCCGCGCTGGTCAGGGCGAGCACCGGGATCGCGTAGCTGAGTACGAGGATCGGGATGCGCTGGGTGTAGGTGACGCTCGGCTCGATCCAGGGTCCGAGCTTGTCGTTGCCGTAGAAGAACCAGTACCCGAGGCCCCGCAGGACCTCCGGGGCGGTCGAGACCTCGGCCACCGTCTTGTAGGTCTCGGTGTAGCGCAGCACGGGCAGCCCGTAGCGACCCTGCACCCACAGTCCGGCCATCCACCACAGGGAGGTGAGCAGGGTGAGCAGTCCGATCCGGACCACGGCCCTGATCGCGTCGCGCAGCGGGACCTCCCGCTCGAGCCACACGGCGTGCACCACCCACAGGAGCGGTCCGACACCGACCAGGATGAGGGCGGTGGCGTTGATGCCCCCGACCGTGAGCACCACGAGGGCCAACCACGCCGGGTAGCGCCACCCCCCGTGTCGTAGCGCCTTGGCAGTGAGTGCGATGAGCCAGGGGAGCGCGGCCCACGGCAGGAGGATGACCGAGATGCGCGCCTCGTATTCGAGCAGGTAGGGGCTCATCATGTACGCGAGCGATGCGACGAGCACGGCGCCGGAGCGGTCCGCGAAGCCGTGCTGTCCCAGCGTCCGGATGAGGTAGCGCACCCCGAGCGCAGCGGCGAACATGACCGAGCCGAGCCACAGTCGCTGCGTGACCCAGTCGGGCAGTCCCAGCGCGTCGAACAGCCAGTAGAACGGGCCCATCGGCCACAGGTAGCCGATGTTCTGGTGGGTCACGGTCCCGAGGCCGATCTGGCTGTCCCACAGGTACGGCGCGTCACGCAGGAGCCTGCCCGGGTCGAGATACAGGTAGGTCTTGGTGTCTGCACCCACCTCACCCGCCCGGGTCAGCAGCAGCGGCACGTAGGCGATGAGCGCCGGGAGGGCGATCGTCCACCAGTCACCGATCGAGTGCGCCCACAGGCTGCGGCGCGGCTGCCGGCGGGTGTCGCGTTCGGGCTGGCGACCGGCA
Source organism: Acidimicrobiales bacterium (assembly GCA_037478855.1). GTDB lineage: Bacteria > Actinomycetota > Acidimicrobiia > Acidimicrobiales > Acidimicrobilacustridaceae > Rhabdothermincola. Next base: position 5,987 of record JBBFLY010000081.1, read on the forward strand.
GCCGGCGTGGTCGAGCTCACCGGGGGCGCCCGAGGCGACGGGCGCGGCGGCGGATCGCCTCCTCGGCGAGCGGGGTGAACACCCCGAGCGCGGTGGCGTCCCAGGTGAAGCGGTCGGCGTGCTTGCGGGCTCCCTCGCTGAGACGGGCCCGCAGGTCGTGGTCGGTGAGGAGGTTGGTGAGTTTGGCGGCGAAGTCACGCTCGGAGTCCGCGAGCAGCCCGCTCTGGTTCTCTGCCACCGAGTCGAGGTGGCCCGCGATGCGGGTCGCCACCGCAGGGGTTCCACATGCGGCGGCCTCGGTGAGGGTCATCCCCCATCCCTCTGCGATCGATGCGGACGCCACCGCCCACGCCCGTCGGTACAGCTCGATGAGCTCGTCGTCGGAGCGTCGACCCACCAGGTGCACCCATCCGGTCGCGTCGAGGCCGCTGATCAGGTGCTCGAGGTTGTCTCGCTCGTAGCCGTCACCGACGATGACCAGCTCGAGGTCGGGCACCTGCTCCCGCACCACAGCACAGGTGCGGATCAGCGTGTCGAAGCCCTTCGAGGGCATGAGCCTACCGACGCTGACCACGAGTGGGGTCGGGCTCTTCTCGCCACCCGGGCTGAAGCGGGGGTCGATGCCCGGTGGGACCACGTGGACCCGCTCGGGCCGGAAGTGCATCTGCTCGATCAGCTCCCGTCGTGAGGACTCCGACAGGGTGACGATCGGGGTGCGCCGGTAGATCGGCGGCAGGACCCGCAGCTCGAGGGTCTCCCCTAGGCGCGCCAGCCGCTCCTCGAGCACGAGCCGCCACATGTTGCGGTGGACGTGGTGGATCAGACAGATGCGGGGCCCCCGGGCCCACATCGGACTCAGGAAGGGGACACCGTTCCAGATCTCCACCAGCGCGTCTCGGGGGCCGTGAAGACCTCGCAGCTCGGCGATCACCGCGGCTGGGAAGATCATGTAGCGCCCCCGGCGGCGGATCACCCGATACCCGTCGCGGATCGCCGTGGGTGGGCTGCCCTGGGCATACGAGGTGCGCATGGTGACGTCGATGCCCGCCGCAGCCCAGCGGCGGGCGACCTCGGCCGCGTGCAGCTCGGAGCCCCCGGCCTCGATGTCAGCGAGGTCTCGCCACGCGAGGATGTGCACGCGCTCGATGTGAGCCTGGGCGGCCAGCCGCGCGATCCTATCGGCGGTCGGCGCGCCGGTCGGCTCGAGCGGTTGGGGGGACGGCGTGGAGATGACGATTCCTCCAGAACCGGGGTGGCGTGGCGGTGGGTGTGGCGCCGGCATCGGGTCGCCAGCGGTCCTTCCCAGGTGGCGAAGGCCGCATGGCATCGTAGTGGAGCGGGATCGGGGCCTCGTGGCACGACAGGGTCGAGCGGCGGCCTGCCGGCGCTCCCCGGGCATCGCCGCTCAGGTCGTGGGTGGCGGATCGGTCCTGCGCGCTCCATGCCCGCCGTGCTCGCCACGCTCGGCGCGCTCGGCGCGGAGCATGGCGATCTCCTCGGCGAGCGCCCGGGTGCGCTCGTCGAGCCGGCTCACCTCGCGGGAGAACTCGACGCTGGTGAGGAACAGGAAGCCCGTCGCCACGAGCAGGAACAGGGCCGGTGGGTAGTCGATGCCCACCCAGCTGGAGGCCCGGTCGAGCAGGCCGGGGAACAGCGCGAGGATCGCAAGCGCCGTGCCCACGACGGTCCACAGGAGCGCGTACTTGCTGCGCAGCTGGCGCCGGCGGAGGAGCCGGAGGATGAAGGCCACGGTGACCAGCGTTCCCACGCCGATGAACACGTGCGCGGTCGTCGACAGCCCGCCGGGGGAGGCCTGGCTGAGCAGCGTTCGGATCGGCGCGGTCATCTGGCTGCTCCCACGGACGGGAGCCGGTTGCGCCGCGACGCGCTCGCGGTGAGCACGAGCAGCAAACGGAGGTAGTGGTAGAGGAGGCGGAGGTTCCGGTTCGACGGGACCCCCGCCTGGCGCGCGTGTATCCTCACCGGGACCTCCTCGACCCGGAACCCGTTCGCGCAGGCCAGGAAAAGCGCCTCGACGGATTCGAGGTACTCGGCGGGGTAGCTGGACGCGAAGAACTCCAACATCCGAGCGGAGAAGCCACGGAACCCCGAGCTGGTGTCGGTGAAGCGTCGTCCTGAGAGCTGGCCGATCGCAAAGCGCAGCACGGCCATCGCCCGGGCCCGGACCATGCCGACCTCGTAGGTCTGGGTGCTGTTCGCGAAGCGGCTGCCGATGACCAGGTCGACACCTCGGTCGAGCTCCCGCAGGAGCGTCCCGATCTCCGCCGCGTCATGCTGGCCGTCGGCGTCGAACTGGACGGCCCGCTGGTAGCCGGCCCGGACCGCATAGCGGAAGCCGGTGCGCAACGCGCCACCGATCCCCAGGTTGAACGGCAGTGGGAGCAGCGTCGCGCCGTGCGCCAGCGCCACCTCCGAGGTGCGGTCGGTCGACCCGTCGTCCACCACGACCACGTCGAGGTCGTCACCACTGGAGCGGAGCTCGTCGAGCACCGACCCGAGCGCTGCTTCCTCGTTGTAGGCGGGGACGATGACGAGCGTCCGGCCCCTGCCCGACGGTCGATCAGCTCGCATCGTCAACGTGACCACCTGCGCGCTCAGGTGCGCACGGTGTTCACCGGATGGTCGTCACCGAAGGCCGCGCGTGGGATCACCGGGGCGTCCCGGCCGGTTCCCCCCTCACCGGAGCGGGTCGTGGACCGCTCCTCGTGGTACTCCTCCTCGACGTTCACCGCCCAGATGTCGTGCCCGGCGCCATCGAGGATGTTCTCGACGGTGAGCATGGCGGTCAGCATCGAGTGATCCTGGTTGTTGTACTTGTGCATCCCGTTGCGCCCGACGGGGTGCACGTTGGGGGCGTGCCGCTCGAGCCAGCGGCGCAGCACCTCGACGTTGGCCTTGTAGGTCTCGTCGTACATCGGATACGCCTTGGGCATCCGCACGACGTAGCCGGCCTCCACCAGGGAGGCGTCGACCAGACCGAGTGCCTGCAGCTCCCGCTTGGCCATCTCGACGAGCTGGTCATCCGGTGAGGTCCAGGTCTCGTCTCCCTCGAAGACGAAGTACTCGAGGCCGAGGCAGGTGCGCCCATCCTTGACCATGTACGGGGACCAGGAGCCGAAGTTCTGGATCCGGCCGACCTTCACCTCGGGGGAGTGGATGTAGATCCAGTTGTCAGGGAAGCCCGCTTCCGCCGGGACGACGAGCGCCACGGTGAGGAAGTCACGGAACCGCAGGTCGTCAGCGGCCCGCCGGACCTCGTCTGGGACCGGTGGATCCATGGCGGTGAGCAGGGCGGGGAAGGGCATCGAGGAGATGACGTGGTCGGCCGGGTAGCGGGTGGTGACGCCCTCGGACTCTGCGAGGACCGCCACGACCCTGCCGTCGCGATGCTCGATCCCGGTGACCCGGGTGTTCATGACGACCTTGCTGCCGGCCGCCTCGACCAGGTCACGGCAGCGCTCCCACATCATCCCCGGCCCGTACTTGGGGTACTGGAACTCCTCGATGAGGCTGGTGATGTCCTTCTGGTTGCGCTTCGGGAGCAGCGCGTTGAGCATCGCGTTGAACAGCGAGAGGTTCTTGATCCGCTGCGCGGCCCAGTCGGCGGGCATGCTGCTCACCGGCACCCCCCACACCTTCTCGGTGTAGGTCTTGAAGAAGGTCCGGTACAGGCGCCAGCCGAAGCGGGCGACCAGCCAGCCCTCGTAGTTGGTCTGGTCCTTTGGTGGGCGAATCCGCGCCCAGGCGTAGCTCAGAACACAGCGGACCGCCTCGAGGACGCCGAGGTTGCGCAGCGCGTTGCCGGCCCGGAGCGGGTAGTCGAAGTACTTGCCGTCGTAGTAGATGCGGCTCATCCGGGGTCGCAGCAGGAACTCGTCATCGGAGAGGATCTCGTGCCAGAGATCCTCGACGCGCTGGACCTTCGTGAAGAACCGGTGCCCGCCGATGTCGAAGCGCCATCCGTCGCGCTCGACGGTGCGGCTGATACCGCCCACCACGGAGTCGGCTTCGAGCACCGTGCAGGTGACCCCCCGCTTGCTCAGCTCGTACGCGGCGGTCAGCCCGGCCGGACCTGCGCCGATGATGACGACGTTCGGCTGCTCGTCGGGCGTGGCGGAGGTGGTGTCGGATGTGGCGGAGGCCGTGGTCTCGGGGTCGGGTTGCATGGTCGGTGAGATCCCTAGGGGAACCCGGCGAGCGTAGTCAACCCGGCATCCGCCGGTGGGCACCCTGCGACGCGTTCGCTCACGGGACCCGGTGCGTCCGGGCCACGTCGATCAGCATGGGTCCGAGCCAGGTGGCAGCCGCCATGCCCGAGGCCTCGCTCCAGTGGATGCCGTCGGGGCGCTCCGACAGGTCGAGCTCGCCCTGGGGGCGAGCCCGCATGATGGCCTGCAGGTCGATCACCCGACCACCGGGGCGGGTGGGTACGACCTCCCGCACGATGTCGTTCAGACGATCCATGCGGGCGGGGTCGCTCTCCGGGAACGGCCCCGGCAGGCCCTCCTTGATCCCGGCCCTGATGTGGGGATGGGTCAACCACACGACGGTGGCGCCGTTGGCGGCGAGCACATCGGTGGCCTCAGCGATCTCGCGGGCCACGTAGGCGTCGTAGATCGGATCTCCGGGTGCCCGCCACTCGGTGTCGCCCGGCAGCCGCCGGTCGACGACGTCCCAGGTGCCGACCATCACCATCACCACGTGCGGCCGCAGACCCTGGGTGTCGGCGCGGAAGCGATCGACCCAGTTGTCGCACTCGGGGAGCGTGGCGCGGACCTTCCCGACGTAGCGGAGCTCACCGCCCCGGGTGATGCCGCAGCCGAGCTTGCCCGCGTTGAACACCGAAAGCTCGTCGTCCTGGCGGGCCCAGAACAGGATGCCGACGCCGAGGGTGAAGGCGCCGGAGTCCCCCTCGATGAGCAGGCGTGGCCGCTCACCGGCTCGCAGGGGAACCGGAAGTGCACCTGGTGGGGCTGGTGGGAGCCCGACCGTCGGGTCCAGCAACGTCGTCGGCGGTGTGCCGGTCACGGCGTCGGCGACCGCCTCTGTCTGGGAGGGCAGCAGCGGTTGGTCGTCGAGCGAGAAGACGATCCGCTCGGTTGGTGGGGGTGTGGTGTTGGTGGTGAGGGTGGTGGTGGTGAGGATGCAGGTGGCGGTGAGGGGGGCGAGC
>JBBFLY010000082.1:0-10934 GCA_037478855.1 Acidimicrobiales bacterium
CGTCCGACGCTGCGATGGGCTCCGGCCCGCCCGTGGCATCAGTCGTCGCCGGCTTCGCCGGCTCGGTGATCACCGGCTCCGTCGTGGACCCAGCCTCGGTTGGTTCCTCTGCGGCGGCCTCTGCAGTGGCCTCCAGCTCTGCCGTGGAGTCCGCCTCGGTGGGTGCCTCAGCTGCCTCCCCGTCGGGTTCCTCTGCGGCGGCTTCCGGCTCCTCGGTTGCCTCCCCGGCGGTGGGAGCGGCGACGACCGCGAGCACCTGTTCGCGAACCTCGGCGGGCAGTGGCGCGAAGGGGATGGCGCCGAACAGCTCGACGGCGGGCAGCGCCACCAGTGACCGCCCACGACACGTCGAACAAGCACGGATGTGGCGGTGGATCAGCCGGCTTGCGGTCGCATCGAAGCTGGTCACGCCAGCGTCTCGGAGCTCACCAGCCAGCTCGTCGTGGGCGGGGGTGCCGTCGAGCCACAGCAGTCGGGTGCGCAGAGCAGCCGCGTACCCCGAGGGCAGCTTGGCGATCCGGTCGTCGACCATGCCGGGCTCCATGCCGGTCCCGGCGGCGATCTCAGACGCGTCGAGGCCTGCCCGCCAGTGCAGGTCGAGCACGTCCGCGGTCGGGGCTCCAAGCACCACCGCGGCTTCGAACAGCAGCGCTGCCACGTCGTCGTCGGCCGCCACGGCGGCGGCGTCGGTGCCGCGGGTGATGCGGCTCGCGGCCCGCTTCGGGTCCGACGGCGGCGGGGCACTGATCGAAGCGGTCTCGCCACCTGCGGCTGCGGTGATGGCGCGCACCACCCGGGTCGCGAAGCCCCTGGCCGCGTCCTCGTCGAGGTGCTCGCGGATCTCGGTGAAGGCGGCGGTGAGCGCATCCGCGGCCTGAGCAGGAGGGATCCCGCGTCGGGTGAGCCGGTCGAAGGCGAACGGCAGCCAGCTCTCGACGAGGTTCCGCCAGGCGTTGTCATCGCCCATCCGTGCCCGCGACAGCGTCTGTTCGTCGCGGACCCGACGGTCGGAACGGGTGGGACGCTGTCCCCGGTCGCCGGTCGATGAGCGTCGGTTCCGTCGCTTGCTGCTCATCCCGCACCCCCCTTGTGCGCAGGTCTTCGGCGCCCTGTCCGATCGGTCGCGCCAGACCCCGTGCGTTGGGAGAGCCTAGGACGCGACGCCTGTCGAACCAGGGATCTCCGGCTCGGTCGAGTCAATCGTGATCGCGGCATGGCTGTCTCCCCGATGTTCCTGTCGGACGGACCCTCCCCGCTGTTGAACGTGACTGCCTGCCACGGCTCAGCGGTCCCGCCCGGTTGGTGGCGAGCCGGGGCGATCGGCGGCTCCCCCGCCGCGGTGGTCGGGTCGGGTCTACTCGAAGATCGCTCCTCGAAGATCGCTACTCGAAGACCACGGTGCGGTTCGCGTAGGCGATGACCCGGTGCTCGAGGTGGGCACGAACCGCCGCGGCCAGCACGAGCGCCTCGAGATCCCGGCCCCGCCGGGCCATGGTCGCAGGGTCGTCGGTGTGGGAGATGCGGGTGACGTCCTGAGCGATGATCGGCCCGGCGTCCAGCTCCGCGGTGAGGTAGTGAGCCGTGGCGCCGATGAGCTTGACCCCCCGCTCCCACGCCTGGTGGTACGCGCGAGGTCCGGCGAAGGCGGGCAGGAACGAGTGGTGGATGTTGATCGTCCGCTCCCCGAACTCCTCACAGAAGCCCGCCGACAGGATGCGCATGTAGCGGGCGAGGACGATCAGATCGGGCTCGAGCTGACGGAGCACCTCGGCGACCTGCTCCTCCTGGGTCGCCCGGGTGTGCGGGTCGTCACCGTCGACGGGGAGGTGGTGGAACGGGATGTCGAAGCGGTGTGCGATCTCGGCGTGGTCGTCGTGGTTGGAGATGACCGCCGCCACCCGGGCGGATAGGTCCCCCGTCGCGCAGCGTGCCAGCAGGTCGTAGAGGCAGTGGGGCTCCCGGGAGGTGAGCACGGCCAGCCGGGCCGGTCCGGGCACGTGCAGCTTCCAGGTCATCGACCAGCGCTCGGCGACCGGTGCGAAGCTCGATCGCAGCGTCGCCGGGTCCGCCGGATGATCGAACTCCACCCGCTGCAGGAACAGCCCGTGCCGGGTGTCGCTGTACTGGCCGGCGTCGACGATGTTCCCGCCGCCGTCGGCAACCCAGCGGGCCACGTCGGCGACGATGCCCGGCCGGTCCGGGCAGGTCAGCAGCAGCACAGCCCGTGTCACCGGCGGGAGGCTAGCGGAGGTCCCTGGGCCGCCGCGCCCCGCGACGAGCGGGACCTGCAGCCGTCGGCGACGTACAGTGACGCCCGTGACGGAGCTGGCCGGTCCACTTGCGATCGCCGCCGGGGTCCTCGCGGTGGGGGGCGCGCTGAAGCTCGTCGATCCGGCTGCCACCCGGACGATGCTCACCGCGCTCCGGCTGCCCTCGGGGGCCTGGGTGGCGAGAGGCCTCGGTCTGGTCGAGCTTGCGGCGGGGCTGGCCGCGCTCATCGCAGGCGGCCCGGTCGCGGCCGCGGCGGTCGCCGGGCTGTACCTCGTCTTCGCAGGGGTCGCTGGTTCGCTCATGCGAGCGGACGGAGCGGCAGCGTCCTGCGGCTGCTTCGGTCGGCTCTCCGCACCAGCCAGCTGGATCCACGTCGCCTTCGATCTGGTCGCTGCGACCATCGCGGCCGCGGCGGCCGCTGCGGGCACGCCAGGGCTCGTTGAGGTCGAGGTCGGCGGCCCGTTGTCCCGTCTGAGCTTCCTCGGGCTGGTCGCCGTCGGCACCTGGTTCGGGGTCGCGTGCCTGACCGTGCTGCCGGCGACGATGGCGGCGGCGAGCCGCCGCCCGGCGCGGGTGCCCGTGCGCGAGCTGCTGATCCACGAGTTCCCCGTCCACCGCGGCCGGATGCCCCACGACGAGGCCGGGAGGTGAGCAGGACCCGATGGTGATGACGAAGACCCCGCCCACCGCCCGCATCGTCGATGCGATCTCCGGCTACCTGGGCCGGCGGTTCAGCCGGCGGGGCTTCTTCGCCCGCTCGGCGGTGGTCGGCAGCGCACTGGTGGCCAACCCGGTCGCCTATGCGCTGCGACCGGTCAGCGCGTACGCAGCCATCTGCAACTGCAACGGCTCCAACTGCGACTGCGGTGCGCTGTGCTGCGACGGCTACACCGAGTTCTGCTGCACCCTGACCGGCCAGAACACCTGCCCACCGGGCACCCTGATGGGCGGCTGGTGGAAAGCCGACGGCACGGCCTTCTGCAGCGGCCCCCGCTACTACATGGACTGCAACGCGCCCTGCAACGGCTGCGGCTGCGGCTCCAACGGCATCTGCTCCGGCTCGTGCTCGGGCACCGGATGCGGCTGTGCGCAGGGCGACTGCAACAACCGCAAGTCCGGCTGCACCATGTTCCGCTACGGGCAGTGCAACCAGGACATCCCCTGCCTCGGGCCGATCATCTGCCGGGTCGTGACCTGCGTGCCCCCTTGGGAGATCGAGCCAACCTGCACGACGACCCTGCGGGTCGACCAGGCCACCGCCGGGCACGACCGGCCCTGTCTGCACAGGGTCGTGGGCTCGCTTGACTCCGCGGTCGAGGTCGCCGGCGGCATCCGCGTCCAGGGTTGGGCGCTCGACTTCGACACCCGGGAGTCGATCGACGTGCACGTCTACGTCGACGGCAGGTGGGCGGGTCAGGGTCGGGCCGACCGTTCCCGCCCCGACGTCGGTGCCGCGTACCCGGGCTACGGCGACCTCCACGGCTACGACCTCACCGTCCCGGCGTCACCCGGGGTGCGCAACGTCTGCGTCTACGGCATCAACCGGGGCGCCGGATCGGAGAACCCGCTGCTCGGGTGCCGATCGGTGCGGCTCGGCAACCCGTTCGGCTCACTCGACGGGGTCTCCACCGGTGAGGGCAGCATCCGCCTCACCGGCTGGGCGATCGACCCCGACACCACCAACCCGGTGACCGTTCACGTCCACCTGAACGACCGCTACGTCACGCAGGCCACCGCGAACCGGCCGCGCCCCGACGTGGGTGCTGCCTACCCCGGCTACGGGGACAACCACGGCTTTGACGTCACCATCCCCGCGGAACCCGGACGTCTGAAGGTCTGCGTCTACGCCATCAACGTCGGCAACGGCACGACCAACCCGCTCATCGCCTGCCGCACCGTCGACATCGGGGTCCCGTTCGGCTCGCTCGACGCGGTCTCAGCCGGCCCGGCCCGGATCGAGGTGACCGGTTGGGTGATCGACCCGGACACCTCCGCTGCGACCGGGGTGAAGGTGTACGTCGACGGGACCGTCGCCAGCACCCTGGACGCGAACCTCGACCGTCCCGACGTCGGCCTCGCCTACCCCGCGTACGGATCGCAGCACGGGTTCTCCGGAACGGTGCCCGCCACCCCCGGACGTCACGAGGTGTGCGTCTACGCCATCAACGTCGGCCCTGGACCGGACCCGCTCATCGCCTGCCGCACGGTCGAGGTGCGCTCCGGCAACCCCTTCGGTTCGCTCGACGGCGTCGCCACCGGCCCGGGGAGGGTGAAGCTCTCCGGATGGGTGCTCGATCCCGACAGCGACGCACCGGTGACCGTCCACGTCTACATCGACGGCAGGTGGGGTGGGCAGACCGTGGCCGACCTGCCCCGGCCGGACGTGGGCGCCGCCTACCCCGGCTACGGACCGGCCCGGGGCTTCGAGCTCACCCTGCCCGTCACCGCCGGGTGGCGCGAGGTCTGCGTCTATGCGATCAACATCGGAGCGGGGAGCACGAACCCGCTCATCGCCTGTCGCAACGTGTTCATCGGCGGTGCCCCGTTCGGGTCGCTCGACGGGGTGGCGGTCTCGGCGGGATCGGTTCGTCTGAGCGGATGGGCGATCGACCCGGACGTCGCGGATCCCATCGACGTGCACGTCTACGTCGACGGCAGATGGGCGGGTCGGGCGCTCGCCGATCGCAGCCGTCCCGATGTCGCCGCCGCCTACCCGCTGTACGGCCCGAACCACGGCTTCGACATGACGATCGGGGTGTCCCGCGGGTCGCGGCAGGTCTGCGTCTACGCCATCAACCAAGCGGGCAACGAGACCAACCCGCTGCTCGCCTGCCGTCAGGTCGTCGTCCCATGAGCGCATCCGATCCCACGGGGAGGCGCTGATCGTGCTCGCCGTGGTCGTCCTCCTCGCTGTCGTGGTCGCGCTCCTCGGGGTGCTCGTCATCGGCTTGCTGCGCAGCCACGCGGAGATCCTCCGACGGCTTCACGAGCTCGGCGCCGGTGTGTACGACGAGCGAGACGAGCCTGAGACCCCTGGTGCGTCTGACAGCCCCGGCACGACAGGCGGGCGGCGCCGTCAGAGGCGCGCAGCGGTCGAGCTGCGCGACCAGCCCGACATCCGTACCCGGGAAGGCGTCGCGGAGCCCCGGCCGCTCGACACCCCCGCCCACGACCTGGTCGGCACGACACCCGACGGTCGGGTCAAGGCGGTCGGCGTCGTCGGCGTCGAGCACACCACCCTGCTCGCCTTCCTCTCCAGCGGGTGCGGCACCTGCGCCGACTTCTGGCGGGCGTTCGCCACCGGGGAAGCCGACGAGCTGCCCGGGTACGACACCCGCCTGGTGGTGGTCACGAAGGGTGTCGAGGAGGAGAGCCCGGCGGCGGTCGCGCAGCTCGCCCCGACGAACCACGTAACGCTCATGTCGAGCCAGGCGTTCGCCGACTACGGCGTTCCGGTCAGCCCCTACTTCATCCTCGTCGACGGTCCCGAAGGGCGGATCATCGGCGAAGGCGCGGCAGCCACCTGGTCGCAGGTCATCAACCTGATGCGCCAAGCCGCCTCCGACGCGACCCTCGCCCCCGGTGGCACCCGCCGGGCGCGCACCGGGCGTCGTGGGGGTGGCCGCCTCGACGGCCGGGCGAGAGAGGCGCGAGCGGACGAGGAGCTGCTCCGGGCGGGCATCACACCCGGTCACCCCAGCCTCTACCCCCAGCGCGCCACCGCTGACCCGTCCGAGGGCGACCAGCGGGAGGGGTCGTGAGGATCGAAGGCTTCGGTTTGCGGGCCACGACCCTGCGGGGGTGGGACGCGGAGATCTACCGCCGCGACGCCGAGGTCGCGGGCGTCTCCGCCCCAGCCGGCCCCAACCCGGTCGACCCGCCCGGTGGAGCGGCCCCAGCCGGTGGTGAGCCGGCTGCCGGCGACGTCGTCCGGCGTCCCGCTGGCCAGCTCCAGGGCGCCCGCTCGGAGACCCCCACGCCGATCCTGCACCTGGCCAACTTCCCGCTGCCCCCTGTGCGTGGTGACTACGGCGGTGGAGCGGTCGAGCTCATGGGACGCGGCGGCATCTTCATCGCACTGCTCGAGCACGACGCCGCCGAGGCCGCGTCGGCGCTGTTCCGGCACTCGGGCATCCCCTGGCCGCTTCGAGAGCGCGACTTCGACCCTCAGCAGATGCAGCGCACCATCAGCGGCCAGGCCGGCTGTCAGCGGTTCTTCACCCACAGGGACCGGGCGTTCTGTCTGTACGTGGTCATCGGCAGCTACGCCTTGCGATCCGTGCTCGTCCCGGAGGTGAACGCGGCGCTCGCCACCGTCGAGCTGGACTGAGAGGCGCGCCCGGCGCGCCCCTCGGACGGACCCGCACCCACGCAGCGCAGATCCTGGAGCGTGCCCAGGGCCGGCTCTGCCGCTGGCTTCGTGTGCGCACAGACTGCCGGTCTCGCAGATGTCCGGGCCCGAAGCCATGGCGAAGGATGTGGGCGTTGATCGGATCCGCAGCGGTCAGTACGCCGGCAACGGGGACCCCGCACGGGTCCCTGGAGTGTTGGCTGGGCGGGTACCGGCAGGGGGAGCAGGGGGATCTGGAAGGACGGCCTGCCGATTGGCGGGGATCCCTGATGCCAGCTCTCAACGGGAGGACACGACGACGTAGAGGTGACCGGCGGTGTCGACTCGGTTCGGGCAGCCCGGGTTGCACGGTCCGATGAGGATCCACGATGAGTCGTCCGGGTCGAGACGATCCGCTGGACGGCGGGGTCAGCTCGAACCTGTCAGCGGGGGTGCTGGTTTTCGTCTGTGTGGCTGACTGGTTGGGCTGCTTCGGGTGAACCTGTCAGCGGGGGTGCTGGTTTTCGTCTGTGTGGCTGACTGGTTCGGGTGGGTGTCTCGGGTGAACCTGTCAGCGGGGGTGCTGGTTTTCGTCTGTGCGGCTGACAGGGTCGGGTGGGTGTCCCACCTGCTCGCTTGAATGTCGGGCTATGACACGACCCGAGCGGTACCTGAACCTCGCCGCTCGCCAGCACGCGCTGGCCACTCGTTCCCAGCTCATGGCACTCGGCTACACGCCCCACGACATCGCCCGCCGCATCGCCCGGGGCATCTTCGAGGAGGTCACCGGGCGAGTCGTGAGGATCGGGGGCTCACCGCCCACGCCTCACCAGACAGCGATGGCCGCGGTGCTCGACTCCGGCCCGGGTGCGGTGCTCGCACGATCCTCTGCCCTCGCCTTGTGGGGGCTGCCGAGCTTCGAGATCTTGCCCCTTCACGTGCTGCGCGACCGATCAGGGCGCGGTCACGAGACGACGCTCGCGACGATGCACACCACCGTCCGACTCGACCCGGAGCACGTCATGGAGCTGTACGGCATTCCCGTCTCATCTCCGGTGCGGGCGCTCGTCGACCTCGCAGGCGTCGTGTCGTACGGCCGACTGGAACGGATCTGCGACTGGGCCTGGTCCCGGCGGCTGCTCAGCGGGACCTCACTCCACGAGGCGGTGGCCGCCCTGTGCACCCGGGGTCGGCCCGGCGCAGCGAAGCTACGTGCGCTGCTCGAGGCCAGGCCGATCGGCTACCGCCCACCGGAGAGCAGTCTTGAGGCTCGCGCCGCCGAGATCCTCGCGTCCGCCGGAGAACGGGCGTTGCAGGCGCAGGTCGATCTCGGAGACGACGACTGGATCGGTCGGGTGGATCTCGTCGATCTCGAGCTGCGGATCGTGGTCGAGATCCAGAGCGATCTGTTCCACACCAGCGTCTCCGACCGCGAGCGGGACCGGCTCCGGCGCGAGCGCCTGCGTGCCGCCGGGTGGATCGTCATCGAGGTGGCAGAGTTCGATGTATGGCACCGGCCGGATCGGTTCCTGGCCGCAGTCCGGCAGGCACGGGCCGAGGCACGTCGTCGCCTCGCGGCCTGAGTCCGAACCGGTCAGCCAGGGTGCTGGTTTTCGTCTGTGTGGCTGACAGGTTGGGCTGTCTCGGGTGAACCTGTCAGCGGGGGTGCCGGTTTTCGTCTGTGTGGCTGACAGGTTCGGGTGGTTCTGGGAGATCGCCGGCCCGGCCGAGCGGTCAGCCCGGCTCGGGTCCCACCTTGACGACCACCTTGCCGATGTTCTCGCCGGTGAAGAGCATGTTGAGCGCGCGCGGTGCTTGCTCCAACCCTTCCACGATGTGCTCGCGCCAGCGGAGCAGACCGGCCTCCGCCCACACCCGCAGCTGGTTGAAGCACTCGGGGAAGCGGTCCCAGTGGTCGAGCGTGATGAACCCCTCCATGCGCCCCCGCCTCGAGATCAGATTGAGGTAGTTCGATGGCCCCGGTGGCTTGCCCCGCTCGTTGTAGACTGCGATCGCCCCACACAGCACGACCCGTCCGTGCATGTTGAGCGCGCCCAGCACTGCGTCGAGGACCTCCCCGCCGACGTTGTCGAAGTACACATCCACCCGGTCGGGACAGGTCTCGCGCAGCCGGGTGGGCAGGTCCTCGGTCCGGTGGTTGATGCAGGCGTCGAACCCGAGCTCGTCCACGACCCAGGCGCACTTCTCATCCGAGCCGGCGATCCCCACCACCCGGCATCCCTTGATCTTGGCGATCTGCCCCGCGAGTGAGCCCGTCGCCCCGGCTGCGGCCGACACCACGACCGTCTCACCCTCCTTCGGCTGGCCGATGTCGAGCAGCCCGAAGTAGGCCGCAGCGCCTGTCGCCCCGAACACGCTCATCATCGGCAGCAGCGGGGTGCCGCGCTCCAGACGGGTGGTGAACAGGTCATCGCGGCAGATGCCGTACTCCTGCCAGCCGGGCATCGAGTACACGATGTCGCCCACCTCGAAGGCCTCGCAGCGAGATTCGACGATCTCCCCGATGCCGCTGCAGCGCACCACCTCTCCCAGCTCGACCGGCGGCAGGTAGCCCTCGGCTCGGCTCATCCAGGTCCGGACGGTGGCGTCCATCGACAGGTACACGGTGCGCATCAGCGCTTCACCCTCGGCGAGCGCTGGTGGGGGAGCTTCCACGAGCTCGATGTCGTCGTCGCGCAGCAGCCCCTCCGGTCGGCGCCGGAGCACCAGCTGACGGTTGATCTCGGGTCGTGCCATGGCTACTGGATAGCCGACGGCGTACCGTGTTGCCCGCATGTGGCGCTCTCGACGGCGGGCGAGCTTTACCCAGTGGGTCACCCTCCCTCGCGCTCCGCTGGTCGGTGTGCTGGTGGCAGCCGCCCTGCTCACGTCATGCTCGGCGGGAGGTGACGACTCGGCCCGTCGCGGAAGCGAGCTCGACGGGGGCACGTCCTCCACCGAGGTCACGACCACCACGAGCCCCCCGAGCACCCCCACGGAGCCACCCACCACGACCAGCACGACTACGACGACCCCACCACCTCCGATCCACCGACCCGGATCGAGCGGGCCGGAGGTGTTGGCGATCGAGCGGCGGCTCGCGGAGCTCGGTTACCGACCGGGCAAGGTGGACGGTACCTACACCGCCGAGACCGCTTCGGCGGTGATGGCGTACCAGAAGCACGAGGGACTCGCCCGGGACGGGTTCGCCGGACCCGAGACGATGGGTGCGCTGTTCCTGCCGCCCCACGGCGCCGGCCCGTCCCCTTCGGGTCCGGTGCCCAGGCTGGAGATCGACCTCGATCGACAGCTCATGTTCGTCGTGCTCGGCGACGGGAGCACGACGATCGTGAACATCTCCAGCGGCAACAACCGGCCCTACCTTCACCCTGCCGGCTACACGGCGGTGGCCGCGACCCCGGTCGGCGCGTTCAGCGTGCTCCGCAAGATCGACGCTGCCGAGCACGCTCCGCTCGGGACCCTCTACCGCCCCCTCTACTTCGTGGGTGGGTTCGCGGTGCACGGATCGACCAGTGTCCCCGGGTATCCCGCAAGTCACGGTTGCGTGCGCACCAGCTACGCCGACCAGGACTGGCTCTTCCCGCTCATCCCGAGGGGCACCCCCGTGGTCGTGCGCAGCGGCGGCCCGGTCATCGACCCTGGAACCGACGCGCCGATCAGCTGAGCGCACGGCGACGGCGGCGGGTTGCGTTGCACCTCGTCGTCCTCCAGCCCTGAGCGCGGTGGCCTGTCCGGGGGCGGGTTCGGTGATCGCTGAAGCCCGTCAGCCGCCGGTCACGGGCGTGAGGGTGCAGCTCACGGGAGGGTGCAGCTCAGCGGGGACGGCTCGGTCAGCCCGTCGGTGTCCCACGCCAGCCGTCCGGCCCGCCCCACCTGGACGTGCCGAGCACGATGAACAGCTCGCAGACGACATCGACGAGCTCATCGATGCTGCGGGGCTCGTCGCGCTCCATCCAGTCGATGATGATCTCGTTGATCGCCCCCACCATGCCGAGTGCGACGAGCTCGAAGTCGCGCCCGGGGTCGGTGCCCTCGGGCAGGTAGTCGAGGAAGAAGTCGGCGAGTGCCTCGGCGTACCGCAGGTGGGCGGCGCGCCGGCGAGCCTCGAGGGCGGGGCTGACGCCGACGGCTTCGAGGCAGACGATCCGGGCCGCCCGGGGGTCGTCGAGCAGCGCGTGGACGAATGCCGAGACCCGGGCGCGGGTGTCACGGCGGAGGTAGTCGGGACCGGGCTTCGGCCACGCCCGCTGACGTGGTGTAGGAGGACCACCGCGTCAACCTCTTGGTTGTTGTTCTAGCCGGCTGCTTCGAG
>JBBFLY010000083.1:0-10841 GCA_037478855.1 Acidimicrobiales bacterium
CGGGAGGGATCGCTGGAGCTGCGGGCCACCGGTCTGTGGGCCGATCACCACTGCGAGACCCCACTCGACCATTGGAGTCTCGCGCTGGAAGCGTTCGCGGTGAGCCTCGACGACCCGACTGACGCGTACCGGGGCATGATCGGACACCGCATCCCGCTCGGCCTCGATCTCGAGTGGGAGACCGACGGGAACGTCTTCGCCTACCCCCCGGGCCTCGACCACTACGCGGTGCCTTGTCGGGTGCACGGAGAGGTCCTGGTCGGCCAGGAACGCCTGCAGCTGGAGGGATTCGGCCATCGCGAGCACTCCTGGGGCGTCCGTGACTGGTGGGCGCTCGGTTGGTGCTGGAGCGCGTTCCGTCTGGACGGCGGTGAGCGGGTGCACCTCGTCGTCTCCACCGGTCTTGCACAGGCCGTCGGCTGTTGGCAGTCTCCCGATGGGGATTGCGAGCTCCTGCTCGAGGGGACGGTGCGCCTCAGCGGAGACGTCGGCGGTCTCCCTGGGCGGATGGAGTTCGCCACGACGGGCCGGGTCTTCACCGTCGAACCCCTGGCCTGGGCACCGGTGCTGCTCACCGGGCCCGACGGGCAGGTCGCGAGGCTCGCCCGTGCGATGGCCCGTTTCGGGTACGAGGACCGGGTCGGGCTGGGATGGGTCGAGTTGAACCAGCCTGGCCCGCCCATGCACTGAGGGTTCCCTTCGGCACCTCCGGGTGTGTTGCGATGTGTGGATCGTGGACCGCTACACTCGGCTGGTGGGCTCACTGCTGTCCGCGATTCTCGCCGTGGGGATCGACCCGGAGAAGCTCCTCCATGCTGTCGGGCTCATCGGGCTGTTCCTCGTGGTCTTCGCGGAGTCGGGGATCATGATCGGCTTCTTCCTGCCGGGGGATTCGTTGCTGTTCGCCGCCGGGCTCTTCGCCTACCGCGGTGATCTGGCCTCAGGTCACATCTGGCTGGTCTCTCTCGGCTGCGCGGTCGCGGCGGTCGCCGGGGACCAGGTCGGCTACGGCTTCGGTCGTCGGGTCGGTCCGGCGCTGTTCCGGCGCGAGCGGTCGCGTCTGTTCAAGGCGGAGTACGTCGAGAGATCCGAGGCGTTCTTCGAACGCCACGGCCCGAAGGCCGTCGTGCTCGCCCGCTTCGTGCCGATCGTGCGGACCTTCTGCCCCATCGTCGCCGGGGTCAGCCGCATGCACTACCGCACCTTCGTGCGGTTCAACGTCATCGGCGGCGTGGTCTGGGCGGTGGGCTTCACACAGCTGGGGTTCTGGCTCGGTCGGGTCTTCCCCGGTATCGCCGATCGGCTCGAGCTGGCGATCGTGGTGATCGTGCTCTTCTCGCTCGTTCCGATCGGGGTGGAGATCCTTCGTCACCGTCGCAGGACCAAGGCGAGCCTTGAGGTCGTCTCACCCCCGTCATCGGAGGGTTGAGCTGGCGCCGTTGACGCCGTGCCGTCTCAGCGGGTGGTCCGGCTCACGGGTTCGGTGATCCGTTCCAGGCGGAAGGCCACCAGCGCGAAGCCGGCCACGACCGTGAAACCTGCGGCGGCGAGCATGATCGGCCCGACCACGTCCCCGGTGGGCATCGTCATGGAGGTGCCTGCGGTCCCCTCGGGCCAGGGCCACAGCACCCGCAGCGAGCCGAGCATCAGACCGATGAGACCAGCCACCACGGTGTCGTGGTGATGGTGCAGCGCCCAGTGGAGCACCTGGGAGAACAGCATGAGCCCGACTGCGCAGCCCGTGGCGAACACCAGGATCGTTGCCAGCTGACGGTCGTTGACCGCAGCGAGCACCAGGTCATACATGCCCAGCATCAGCAGGATGAACGAGCCTGAGATGCCGGGAAGGATCATGGCGCAGATAGCGATGGCGCCGGCGAGCAGGTAGGCCCACAGCGGCGGGTCGGTTACGCCTGAGGCACGGAAGCCCAGGAGGAAGAACGCCGCCACCGCGACGACGATGAGGACGATCACCCGCATGCCGTCCCACTGCTTCACGCGGGGAAGTGCCGCCGCGACGGACCCCGCCACGAGACCGAAGAAGAGCCCGGCCATGCGGACGGGCTGGCTGTCGAGAAGGTGCTCGATGGCTCGGGCCAGTGAGACCAGCGCGGTCAGGATGCCGGCGCCCAGGGGCAGGATGAACAGCCAGCGGACCTCCCGGAGCCGCTCTCGTGCCCCGACGAGGTCGAGCTTGAGGAGGTGGCCGGCGACGGCAGCGAAGAGGCTGATCGTGTCGATGAGCTCTTCGTAGATGCCGGTGACCAGCGCGACGGTGCCGCCCGACACACCGGGCACGATGTCGGCACTACCCATGAGGAAGCCGCGCGCGACCAGGGAGAGTGGCTTGTGGGGCATGGCGCCGATCCTAGACAGTGGTTGGTGAAGCGCTGCACGAGGTGAGCACTGGGGACGGCAGGCCGACGCGTCCTCACCGACCAGCTGCAGGAACGAGCGGGTTCGCGAGCACCTTGGTCTTGTGCCCGTCTGGGGACGTGGGTGTGCGAGCAGCTACGGGAACTGCTGGCCGATGAGCTTGCGGTTCTTCAGCTTCGCCTTCAGGTAGTCCCGGTTCATCAGCGCGATGAAGTCGATGGGGATCTCCTTGGGGCAGGCCTCCTGGCACTCCCCGTAGTTCGTGCAGGACCCGAAGAACAGCTCCATCGTCTCGACCATGTCCTCGGTCCGCCGCCACCGCTCGGCTTGTCCCTGCGGGAGCAGGTTGAGGTGGGCGAGCTTCGCCGCGGTGAACAGCTGGGCGGCGCCGTTGGGACACGCGGCGACGCAGGCCCCGCACCCGATGCAGGCGGCCGCGTCCATGGCGGTGTCGGCAGCTGGCTTGGGTACCGGGATCTCGTTGCCGTCAGGGGCGGCACCGGTGTTGGCGGTGATGTAGCCGCCGGCGGCGATGATGGCGTCGAAGGCCGAGCGGTCGACCATGAGGTCCTTGATCACCGGGAAGGCTGCCGCTCGCCACGGTTCGATGACGATCTCGTCGCCGTCCCGGAAGCTGCGCATGTGCAGCTGGCAGGTTGCCGTCCCACGCATGGGACCGTGGGCCTGCCCGTTGATCATCATCCCGCAGGTCCCGCAGATGCCTTCGCGGCAGTCGCTGTCGAAGGTGATCGGCTCCCGTCCCGACTCGATCAGCCGCTCGTTGACCACGTCGAGCATCTCGAGGAACGACATCTCCTCCTTGACGTCGTCGGCCTCGTAGGTCTCGAAGCGTCCCTCGGCACGGGGGCCGTCCTGGCGCCACACCTTCAGCGTGAGCTTCATCGCGTTCCTCGTCCTGGTCGTCGCTACTTGTAGCTGCGCTGGGTCAGCTTCACGTACTCGAACGTCAGCGGTTCCTTGTGGAGACGCTGGGGGGTGGCCTCGCCCTGCCACTCCCAGGCCGCGACGTACGCGAAGTTCTCGTCGTCGCGGAGCGCCTCACCGTCCTCGGTCTGGTGCTCCACGCGGAAGTGCCCGCCGCAGCTCTCCTCGCGGTGGAGGGCATCGCGGCACATCAGCTCCGCCAGCTCGAAGAAGTCGGCGACGCGCATGGCCTTCTCGAGCGACTGGTTCACCCCTTCGTGGGTGCCGAGGATGCGGACGTTCTTGCGGTACTCCTCGTAGAGGGCGGGGATGTCGCTGAGAGCCTTCTCGAGGCCGGCTCGGTCGCGGGCCATCCCGCAGTAGTCCCACACGATCTTGCCCAGCTCCCGGTGGTAGTGGTCGACGGACCTGGTTCCGCCGACGGACATCCAGCGGTGAATCTCGTCCCGGACGGCGGCCTCGGCCTGCTTGAAGGCGGGATCGTCGACGGGCACCGGTGGTTGGCCGAGCAGGCCGGCGAGGTAATCACCGACCGTGTAGGGGATCACGAAGTAGCCGTCCGCCAGGCCCTGCATCAGCGCGGAGGCCCCCAGACGGTTCGCCCCGTGGTCGGAGAAGTTCGCCTCACCGAGCGCGTACAGACCGGGGATGGTGGTCATGAGGTTGTAGTCGACCCAGAGCCCGCCCATCGTGTAGTGGCTGGCCGGGTAGATGCGCATCGGCACCTCGTAGGGGTTCTCGCCGGTGATGCGCTCGTACATGTCGAACAGGTTCCCGTAACGCTCCCGCACCACCCCGACGCCGAGTCGCGCGATGGCGTCGGAGAAGTCGAGGTAGACGCCGTTCTTGAGCGGTCCGACGCCGCGGCCCTCGTCGACGACCGTCTTGGCGTTGCGACTCGCCACGTCACGGGGTACGAGGTTGCCGAAGGCCGGATACTTCCGCTCGAGGTAGTAGTCGCGATCCTCCTCGGGGATCTCCGAGGGTGGACGGTTGTCGTCGATGCGCTTGGGCACCCAGATTCGGCCGTCGTTACGCAGGGACTCGGACATCAGGGTGAGCTTCGATTGGAACTCGTCGCTCGCCGGGATGCACGTGGGATGGATCTGGGTGAAGCAGGGGTTGGCGAATAGTGCCCCCTTCTTGTGTGCCCGCCACGCCGCGGTGGCGTTGCTGTTCATCGCGTTGGTCGACAGGTAGAACACGTTGCCGTACCCGCCGGTGCACAGCAGCACGGCGTGCGCGGCGTGCGAGGTGATCTCACCGGTGACGATGTCCCGGGCGACGACGCCGCAGCACACTCCGTCCTTCACCACCACGTCGAGCAGCTCAGTCTTGGTGTGCAGCTTCACCGTGCCGAGTGAGACCTGTTGCATCAGCGCCTGGTACGCACCGAGCAAGAGCTGCTGGCCGGTCTGGCCGCGTGCGTAGAAGGTGCGGCTGACCTGCGCGCCACCGAACGAGCGGTTGTCGAGCAGGCCGCCGTACTCGCGGGCGAATGGCACGCCCTGGGCGACGCACTGGTCGATGATGTCGACGCTGACCTGCGCGAGCCGGTACACGTTCGACTCTCGCGCCCGGAAGTCGCCGCCTTTGACCGTGTCGTAGAAGAGCCGGAAGACCGAGTCACCGTCGTTCTTGTAGTTCTTCGCCGCGTTGATGCCGCCCTGTGCGGCGATCGAGTGCGCTCGCCGTGGCGAGTCGTGGAACGTGATGACGGTGACGTTGTAGCCGAGCTGGCCGAGCGTTGCTGCGGCGGAGGCACCGGCGAGTCCGCTGCCGACCACGATGATCTCGAACTTGCGCTTGTTGTTCGGGCTGACCAGGCGCATCGAGAACTTGTGGTTGTCCCAGCGGTCCTCGATCGGTCCCTGCGGGATCTTGGCGTCGAGCACGATGTCGCTCATGGGTGCGGGTCTCCTCGGCTCAGCCGACCACGCCGGCGAGCACGGCGATCGGGAACGAGATGTTGGCGCCCGCCACGGCCAGGGCGAACGCCGCAGCGATGCCCCGCCGGAGCGGGTTGTGGCGGGGGTTGAAGCGTGGGCTCATCGACCCCATGGTCTGAAAGAGGCTCCAGGCTCCGTGGTAGAGGTGCACCCCGAGAGCCACGTTGGCGAGGATGTAGAAGAGCGCTACCGGCCACCGCTCGAACGAGGCGACCACGTTGTCGTAGACCTGGCCTTCCTGGAAGTCGGGGTTGGCCCATCCGGCGGTGAGGTCGGCCAGGTGGAACAGCACGAAGAGCGCGACGATCACCCCGCTCCAGCGCATCGTGCGAGCCGCCCAGCTCGCCGCGATGTAGTCACGAGGCGAGGCGTACCGCTGCGGGCGGGCTCGCCGGTTGAGCACGGTGAGCGAGTACGCCGCGTGAATGTGCAGGCCGACCGCGAGGATCAGCACGAGGCGCATGCCCCACAGCGCGACCCCCTCGGGCAGGACCGGCACGAGCAGCCCGGCCCGCAGCCAGTGCGCGTACTCGTCGAGGTGCTCGGCCCCGAGGTACATCTTCAGGTTGCCGATCATGTGGGCGAGCACGAAGCCCATGAGCACGAGACCCGTGATCGCCATCACCCACTTCTTGCCGACAGCGCTCTGGTAGAAGCCTGAGAGCGCGAACCGTCCCCGGCGGATCGGCTTGCGGATGGGGGGCGAGGTGACGTTCGGAGTGACGGCGGGGGCTTGCTGGGTTGCGGTCACGAACGTGCCTCCACGTGCGGCTCCTCCGATCGCCGCGATCGCGCGGCGTGAGTGTGGACAGAGCGGCCGGGCGGGTGCGAAGCGCCGCTCAACACGACGCTACCCATGACGGATCGTCAGTTGCTAGTTCGCAGGCGGCGCTCGGCCGTCACCCGGTTCGGGGTTCAGCGCCCGCTGGTGTCGCGACGACGGTCGTGGTGTACCGGTTGGTGGCCAGGACGCTGGCCGGGCTGTCGGGGTCGACCAGCTCGAGCCGCAGTGCCAGCTCACCCTCGGTGACGGGCACGACTGTGTCGATCGTGCCCACGAACGAGCAGGCGTCGGCTGCGACCTCGCCCTGCCACCTCCAGCTCAGCGACGTCGGCACGCCGTTGCGATCCCTCCACTCCAGCTGCGCGTGGACCACCAGGTCGGTGAGCGCGATCCGCAGGTCACTGACCACGTGCACCCTCGCCCGGAGGGGCTCGCCGGGCTGCATCGAGCGGGGTGGGAGGTCTGCCACGACGATCAGCGGGCGGCAGGCCGCCACCAGGGCGTGGAAGCCGGCCTTGGGGTGTCGGTCGTGGTCAAGCACCGACCAGGTCACCGACGGGTAGCCGTCGGTGAAGCAGAACTGGGCGAACCCGCCGGTCGGCCGATACTTGAGGCGCCGCAGCGTCTCGATGTGGAGCTTGATGAGCTCGGCCTGGTAGCGCTGGGTGGCCTCGCGCCAGTCGTCGAAGGTGGGGTGTGCCGCGGGGGGCACGTAGCGGTCGAAGAACGGTTTCTGCAGGGCGTGCACCCGCCAGGCCCGGTCCCAGTCCAGATCGGGCCATCGGTCGGGTTCGAGGAAGGCCGCGTCCGTCGGAACGGCTTGTGCGCCGAACTCTGTGACGAACCGGGCCAGCCGCGGCCACCATCGCAGCAGCCTGGGGAAGCTCCGGGCGTCTCCCATGTACCAGCCGAGGTACAGGTGCGTGTCGGTGCCGTCGAGCTGTGGTGGGTGGGGGAAGACCCCGCTGTGGGGCACCACCGGTCGAGAGCCGTCGCTCTTGGTGAGCACGGAGCTGATGGAGTGGTCGAGCACGCTGCGGTTCCACGTGGGCAGCACCTGGGCAGCCACCGCTCGGGCGGCGATCCTGGCCCGGCGGCGAGGGTCGGCGACGGCGCTGGGCTCGACGTCGATGGCCATCGGCTCGTTGTGGCCACACCACACGACGATCGAGGCGTGGTGCCCGAGGAGGTCCACCGCTTCGCGCGCCTGACGCCGGGCCTGGCGGCGGACGCTCCTCGCGTACCCCCACTGCAGCGGGAGGTCCTGCCACAGCAGGACGCCCTGCTCATCGGCTGCGCGGTACAGCTCGGGGCGGCTGATGTGTCCGTGGACGCGCAGGAGGTCGAGTCCCGCCTCGCGCACCCGCGCCACGTCGTCGGCGAACAGTTCGGCGCTGGCTTCAGCGAGCGCGATGCGGTTCGGTCCCTGGTTGGTGCCCTTGAGGAACAGGCGCTCGCCGTTGATGGAGAAGATCCAGTTGCGCAGCGCCACCCGCCGCATCCCCACGGTCCGGCGGATGTGATCGCTGCGCTCGTCGCCGACGAGCACCTCCACCTCGACGGTGTAGAGCGGCTGCTCGCCGAGGGACCACGGCCACCACAGCATGGGGTCGGGAACGGTGACCGTCCACTCGAGGCGGTTCTCGCCGGCCGCGACGGGCTGCTCCCGGACTAGCTCGACCGCCTCACGCCCGTGAGGGTCGGTCACCCGGGTTCGGATGGTGATCAGATCCGACCGGAGGGCATCGAGGACGGTGCGCACGAAGACCGCCGCGGCGTCCTGGCGTGCGTCGCGGCAGAGGATCCGGTGGTGCCTGATGCGCACCGGTCCACTGGTCTCGATCCGGACGGGACGCCAGATCCCGCCGGGGTTCCAGTCCTGGTCGATGAGGTCCCAGTGCTGGAACACGCCGGTGAGGTTGCGCTTGCGGGTCCGATCGCGCTGCGGCGTGCACGCCACCTCCATCGCCAGCACGTGCTCCGAGCGGGCAGCGAGCTCGGCGGTCACCTCGAAGGTGTGGGGGAAGAAGTACCCCTCGGTGTCGCCGAGGTAGCTCCCGTCCAGCCAGACGTCGCTGGTGTAGAAGACGCCCTCGAGCACCAGCCAGTGGCGTGACTCCGCCGGCCAGTCCTCGGAGGTGGGCGCGCTGGCCTGCAGCTCGAAGCGGCGGCGCATGAGCAGTGGGCCGTCTGACCCGGCGAACGCGGGGCTCGATCGCCAGTGGCCGGGGACGGCGAGGTCCTCCCACCCGTCGTCCTCGAAGTCCGGATTCGGGTAGGTGCGGCGCAGCTCCTCGTCAGCGGTCATGGCCCGCCAGGTGCCGTCGAGCGATCTGCCGCGACGTCCGGCGAAGCCGCCGTCGGCTGCTCGTCCCCCATCCATCGCCGCTCGACGCTACCGGACCTTCCCGTGCGCACTCCGGGCCGGCGCGCCCGGGAGCGCTTCGACAGGCATCTACTAGAGTGGCCGTTGACAAGAGGGGGTGGACGTGGCCAGGTCGACCACCCACGTCGGGACCGGAGCAGGCGAGTCGCGGTCACTTGGAGCGTACGCGGGCGCCGATCGGGACGACCTCCCGCGGGCGGAGCTCGACTGGTTGCTCGAATCCTCGACCGAGGCGGTCGTCCTCGTCGATGGCCACGGGCTGGTCGCCTACGTGAGCCCCGCCTTCCGACGGCTGCTCGGCTTCGACGTCCGAGCCGTCATCGGTCGGTCCTTGGGCGCGCTGCTCGAGGAGGGCCTCAGCGAGCCGATCGACCGGGTGCCGTACGCCGCGGTCGCCGACGCCGACCGGAGCAGGACCACCGGGCGATCCGATGCACCGGTCGAGAGGTTCCTGGTCTTCCGAGACGCTGAAGGTCAGCGGTGCCCGCTCACCGCCAGGGTCTCACCCGGCTTTCCGGTCGGCGGTCGCACCTTCACCGCGGTGCGACTCTCAGCTGAGCGCGACGGGCGCCGCAAGATCGACGCGCTCGGTCACCGCCTGGCCTTCGAGGACCTGCTCGGCCGGCTCGCCTCAGCGTTCGTCCTCCTGCCCGCAGACGAGGTCGACGAGGGGATCGACCGGGCGCTTGCCGACATCGGCAGCTTCGCTGGGGTCGAGCGGGCCTACGTGTGCAGGGTCGACGACGAACGGGGGACGATCGAGAACACCCACGCCTGGTCGAGCCCGGCGTGGCCGAAGGCCGGTTCGCGTGCGGGGACCTTCGCCCAGAGCGATGTCCCGAGGTGGATGAGCACCCTCCGTGGGTTGGAGCCCGTGTACATCCCCCGGGTCGCGGACTTGGACGAGGGTTGGGCCAGGGAGCGGGCCCTGCTTCGCGCGCACGGCGTGCGCTCGGCGCTCGCGGTGCCGCTGGCCGACGAGGGACGGTTGATCGGGTTCATCGGCTTCGAGTCGATCGGTGTCGATCGACTCTGGTCTGACGACCACCTGGCGGTGCTGAGCTCGGCCGCCGGCATCATCTCCCAGGCCCTCGCTCGCGCCGCCGCGGAGCAGCGCTTCGTCAGCGCATTCACCGCTGCGCCGCTCGGCATGGCGCTGCACAGCCCGGACGGCCGGCACCTCCAGGTGAACCGCACCTACTGCGAGCTGCTGGGACGCTCAGAGGACGAGCTCATCGGTCAGCCGGTGATCGCCGTGATCCATCCCGACGATCAGGATGAGCTGCTCGACCGCTACTCCGACCTGCTCGCCGGGCGGAGGCAGAGGATCTCACACGAGCTGCGTGCCTGGCGCGGCGACGGTGAGCTGGGGTGGTTCCGCGCCCA
The DNA here is from genome assembly GCA_037478855.1 of Acidimicrobiales bacterium. Taxonomy (GTDB): domain Bacteria; phylum Actinomycetota; class Acidimicrobiia; order Acidimicrobiales; family Acidimicrobilacustridaceae; genus Rhabdothermincola. Next base: position 9,827 of record JBBFLY010000083.1, read on the forward strand.
CAGCGCGGCGGTGCGCTCCAAGGACGGGGTGCTCCGGTACCTGGTCACCCACCTCGAGGACATCACCGAGCGGCATCGGCAGGAGGCGGAGCTGCGGCTCAGCGAGCAGCGCTACCGCACACTGGTCGAGAACTCGCCAGCGCTCGTCACCCGCTTCGATCGACAAGGGCGGATGGTCTATGTGAGCCCCGCGATCTCGGAGCTGATCCCCGTCGACCCCGAGGAGCTCACGGGACGCACCAGCGCTGTGTTCACCGACGACGAGCAGGAGTACCGGCAGTGGTTCGCAGCGCTTGAACGGGTCTTCGAGGGCGGGCAGCGACTCGACACCGAATGGGAGATCCAAGTCGGGAACGGGGTTCGCTGGTTCCAGAGCCGTGCGGTCCCAGAGTTCGGCCCCGACGGCGAGGTCGAGCACGTCCTGGTGATGAGCACGGACATCACCGCGGTCAAGCGCAGCGAGCGCGAGCTCGCCCACCGCGCCTTGCACGACCCGCTCACCGGGCTCCCCAACCGCGCGCTGTTGCTCAACCACCTCGAACTGGCGCTCGCGCAACGGAGCCGCAGCGGTAGGGAGCTGGCGGTGCTGTTCCTCGACCTCGACCGCTTCAAGGTCGTCAACGACTCGCTCGGTCACTCCGCGGGCGACGAGCTGCTGATCGCGGTCGGGCGCCGGATCGGTGAGGTGCTCCGCTCCGGTGACACCGTGGCCCGGCTCGGGGGGGACGAGTTCGTCGTCCTCCTGCCCGAGGTGGAGAGGGGCGACGAGGTCGTCGAGATCGCCGGGCGGGTGCTGCAGGCACTGCGTCACCCCGTCACCGTCGGGGAGGACGAGGTCTTCGCCACCGCCAGCATCGGGATCGCGCTTGCCTCTGGTGCTGCCGCCACGGGCGAGCCGGTCACCGCCGAGGGCCTGCTGCGTGACGCCGACGCCGCCATGTACCGGGCGAAGGTCCGTGGGCGGGACTGCTTCGAGGTCTTCGACGAGCAGATCCGGAACAGGGCGAGCGAGCGG
>JBBFLY010000084.1:0-10507 GCA_037478855.1 Acidimicrobiales bacterium
ATCTCCACCACCATCTCCACCACCATCTGAAGACGAGCATCGCAAGAAAGCGTATGCTACCATCTATGCCTTATGTAGAGAGCGCGGGATGGACAACAGGCGCGTACATGAGATCGCAGCTGAGCGATATGGTGTAGCGTCGCTGCGCGATCTAACGATGGATCAGCTGCGCGATCTATATCGCCACATTGCTGCGCGACCTATCCCGCAGCCCGCGCAAGCGACGTTGCCTCCTCCACCACCACCACCCCCTGTTGTCGAGGTGGAGGAGACCGAGCCGGCGACTGGCGCGCTGGGGGCCGAGGAGCTCGAGGAGCTCGAGTCCGGGGCCGAGCCGGAGACCGGTTGGGAGGACGAACCGGCGGTCGCACCGACCATCGCGAGCGCCGGGGCGGCGACCGTCACCTCCCCGCCACCTACCCGAGCCGCGCCCGCCGGCCCGACCCGCGGGCGGAGCAACAAGGGCTTGCTGGTGGGCGCCGGCGCGGCCGTCGTGGCGCTGCTCGTCGTGGGTGGGATCGCCCTCGCCAGTGGCGGTGGTGGCGGTGGCGGGAAGGACACCACCGAGGCAGCCTCCTCGGAGCAGGCGCCGACCACGACCACCGTCGAGTCGACCACGACCACGGTGCAGGAGTCGACCACCACCTCCTCTGTCGAGAGCACGACGAGCACCGCGAGCACGGTGAGCTCGACCACCTCCACCACGGCGGCGCCCGTGGCCACCCAGCCACCGGCCTTCATCTCCGGGCCGGCACCGACGAGCCCCGGCCCGAGCGGCCCACCCCTGCTCGTGTTCACCCCGAGCGCCGCCCGCTGCGAGCTCCCGAAGGGCGGCACGGCGGTGATCGGCACGATGAGCAACGTGGGTGGCTCGGCCGGCTCGTACACCGCGAGCAGCCCGATCTACACCGTCCCCCGGGGCACGCTCTCCGCCGGAGCCAGCATCCCGGTCACCGCCACGGCACCCCCGACCTGGGAGTCGAGCGCGCCGATCTTCTTCAGCGGACCGGGTCTCAACACGTCGATCAACTGCTCGATCAACGTTCACCTCTGACGGCGTGACGGTCCGACGATGACGACGGCCGGGGAACCCGGTCGCCATCTGGAGGAGGTCCGCCGGCTCGCGGCGCAGCTGGTCGGGCATGCCGGCCAGGACTCGTCGCCCGACCTGTTGGGGCTCGCCCACCAGCGTCTCCAACCGCGCGACGAGCGCCGACGGATGGGCGTCTTCTACACCCCCACCACCGTCGCGTTCGGCCTCGCCCGACTCGCCCTCGCCGGCAGCGAAGGAGCCGTGCGGGTCTGCGACCCCGCCTGCGGCGGGGGAGCGTTCCTGCTCGCCGCCGGCCGGGTGCTCGAAGCTCGGGGCCTGCCCCGAGCCCGCATCGTCGAGGACCTCCTCTGGGGCATCGACATCGACCCACGGTCGGTGGCGGTCACCAGCGAGGCGCTGCGCCTCTGGGCCGCCGAGACCGGCGAGACCCCGCGCCGCACGAACGTGGTCGCGGCCGATGCCCTGCGCGGTGGGCTCGATGCCTGGCCCATCCCGGCGGAGCCGTTCGACGTCGTGATCGGCAACCCACCGTTCCAGAGCCAGCTCTCGGCGGGCACCGCCCGCAGCGCAGCGGACGCCGCCCACCTGCGGGAGCGCCTCGGTGAGGTGGCCACCGGCTACGCGGACACCGCCTCGCTGTTCCTCGTTGCCGCGGTCGAGATGGCCCGCGACGGGGGTCGGGTGGCGCTGGTCCTGCCGGAGTCGTTCCTCGCCGCCCGCGACGCCCGGCCGGCTCGCCGTCGGGTGCTGCAGCGGGCCGTGCTGACCGACCTGTGGTTGGCGGAGGGTCCGGTGTTCGACGCCTCGGTCCGGGTCTGCGCGCCGGTGCTCGAGCGCACGGCACGCGAGCAGGCTGCGCCGGCCACGGCTGAGCCCGCGCCGGGCGCGCCGATCCGCCGCTGGGTCGGGCCCGGCTTGGACCCCGTCGAGCCGGCACCGGTCACCGTGGCTGCGCTTCGCGACGCGCCGAGCTGGTCGGTGCTGGTCGCAGATCGTCGCGGGGTTCCGCAGGTGGAGCTGCGCGCCCCCTCGGCCGCTGGCTCGTCGGCCGGGTCGCTGGGGGCTCCATCGCCGGGTGCTGGGGCGGGCCCGCCGACGCGATCCGCACTGCCCGGGAGGCTCGGTGACCTCGCCCGGGCCACCGCCGGGTTCCGGGACCAGTTCTACGGCGTCGCCCCCTACGTCCGCGAGGCCGCGGAGCCGCCGGAGCGGTCACCGCGCGCGCTCGCCCCCCTGATCACGAGCGGAGCCATCGACCCCCTCCGCTGCCTGTGGGGCCGACGGCCGGTGCGCTTCGCTGGGCGACGATGGGCGGCGCCGGTGGTCGACCTGGGTGCGCTGCGCGACCACGACTCCCGGTTGGGTCGATGGGCCGACGCGGTGCTCGTCCCCAAGGTGGTGATCGCCACGCAGACCCGGATCCTCGAGGCGGCGGTCGACGAGACGGGCACCTGGTGGCCGTCGGTGCCGGTGGTCGCCGTGACCGCGCCACCGGAGCAGCTCTGGGCGGTCCTCGCCGTGCTCCTCGCCCCACCGGTCAGTGCCTGGGCCATGCACCGCACCGCCGGCAGCGCGCTCTCCGCCGACGCGATGAAGCTCGCGGCGCGCGAGGTGCTCGAGATCCCGCTCCCGCCCCGGGCGGGCCCGTGGGAGGAGGCGGCGGCACTGCTTCGCGACGGGGCAGCCGCAGCGGCAGCGGACGACGGCCTGCGCTGGCGGGACCGGCTGGTGCGCGCCGGGGAGGCGATGACCGAGGCCTACGGCACCGGCGGGGACGCGCTGGCGTGGTGGGCCGCCCGGCTCCCGCGGTTCCGCTGAGCGGCCAGCCGCACGCCGGCGGGGTGCCACGGCCAGGACCCGGCCCTGCTTCCGCCCGTGGGGGACGAGCGGCTACGCTGTGGCCCGACATCAGGAGTGGCCCGGGCAACCGGGTCCGGCAACCTGGGACGGACACCCAAGGTGCCTCCCACCCCCGGGGTGGGGATGTGGCCCGAGGCGGTCTCGCCGCCGACGGCAACGAAGTGTCCGGGCCTCGCCCGCTCGCCCCGAGGTGTCCGCCCCCCGAGCGACGGGAGAGATCGTTGGCAGACGCCGCGGGTGAGGCGAACACGGCTGGTCGCGCGCCGATCAGTCCGGCGCCTCTGCCCGTCACCGGTGCCTGGCGACCGGGGGACCCGGTCGGTCACCGTCGCTTCCTGTCCCTCGCCACCAGACGGCCCTTCATCCTCGAGGGGGGCGGCCAGCTCCGGGACCTCACCATCGCGTACGAGACCTGGGGGCAGCTCGATGCGAACAGCTCGAACGCGGTGCTCGTCTGCCACGCGCTCACGGGGGACTCGCACGCCGCCGGACCGAGCGGCAACGGCCATCCCACGCCCGGGTGGTGGGACGCGCTGATCGGCCCGGGCCGGGCCCTCGACACCGACCGGTTGTTCGTGGTCTGCGCCAACGTGCTCGGCGGCTGCCAGGGCAGCACCGGCCCCTCTTCGATCGAGCCCTCCACCGGACGTCCCTACGGCTCCCGCTTCCCGGTGGTGACCATCCGCGACATGGTGCGCACCCAGGCTGCGCTCGCCGACCACCTCGGCATCGACCGCTGGCTCGCGGTGATCGGCGGTTCGATGGGTGGGATGCAGGTGCTCGAGTGGGGGGTGATGTACCCGCACCGGGTGCGGGCCCTGGTGCCGATCGCCACCTGCGCGGCGGCCACCGCGCAGCAGATCGCGTTCAGCAGCGTGCAGCGCAGCACGATCGCGCTCGACCCGAGGTGGCGGGGCGGCGACTACTACGACGCCGAACCGGGTGACGGCCCCCACCAGGGACTGGCCATCGCCCGGGAGCTGGCCCAGATCACCTATCGCAGCGACCTGGTGTTCGACGACCGCTTCGGGCGCAACGAGCTCGATCCGATGGACGACACGTTCAGCCTCTGGCAGCGCTTCGACGTCGAGGGCTACCTCGACTACCACGGCGCCAAGCTCGCCCGGCGCTTCGACGCCAACTCGTACCTGGTGATCTGCAAGGCGATGGACCTGCACGACGTGGGCCGGGGACGGGGCGGTGTCGATGCCGCGCTGGCGCGCATCGTCGCCCCGACCCTGACGATGAGCATCGACTCCGACTCGCTGTACTTCCCCTACCAGCAGGAGCAGATCCGCGACGCGCTGGCTGCGAACGGCACCCCGGTCGAGCACGCGGTGATCACGAGCGACCACGGCCACGATGCCTTCTTGCTGGAGACCGACCAGGTGGGCGACGCGCTCGTCGCCTTCCTCGAGGACGTGGAGAAGCGACATGACTGACGCGCCCGCAGAGGGCTCCTCCGGTCGGCGACCCGACCAGCCGCTGCACCCCGAGACGGTGGCCATCCGTGCTGGGCGGGCCGACAACGACGGGGCCCTTGCCCCGATCCTGTGGGCCACCACCACGTTCGTCACCCCGACCGTGGAGGAGGGGCGCCGCCTGGCGACCATGGCGGGGTCGCACCGCTTCTACAGCCGCTACGGCAACCCGACGGTGCGGGGGTTCGAGGACGCGATCGCCGAGCTGGAGGGGGCCGAGGCGGCCCGGGCGTTCGCGTCGGGCATGGGGGCGATCAGCGGGGTGGTGCTCGGTCTGTGCGCAGCGGGCGACCACATCGTCGCCCAGCGCCAGCTCTACGCCGGCACCCAGCTGCTGCTGCAGTCGGCATGCCCCCGGTTCGGCATCGAGGTCACCTTCGTCGACGCCACCGAGCCTGGAGCCTTCCGCGCCGCCGTCCGACCCGGCAAGACGGTGCTGGTGTTTGCCGAGACCCCCGCCAACCCACGGCTCGATCTGGTCGATCTCGACGAGATCGGTGGGATCGAGGGTCCGATCACGGTCGTGGACTCCACGTTCGCCACCCCCCTCGGCCAGCGGCCGCTCGACCACGGGGTGGACCTGGTGATCCACTCCGCGACCAAGGCGATCGCCGGCCACAATGACGCGACCCTCGGTGTGGTCGCCGGGGCGCGGGACCTGCTCGACTGGCTGTGGAGCTTCGCGGTGCTCCAGGGTGCGAACGCGTCACCGTTCGATGCGCTGAACGGGTTGCGCGGCCTGCGGACCCTCGGCGTGCGGGTCCGCCAGCAGACCGAATCCGCCCAGCGCCTGGCTGAGGTGCTCGAAAGCCATCCGAAGGTGCGCGAGGTGCGTTACCCGGGCCTCGACTCGCATCCCCAGCGCGAGCTGGCCAAGCGTCAGATGACTCTCGCCGGCGGGCTGCTGACCTTCGAGCTGGGCGATCTGGATGCCGGGCGGACCTTCGTGGAGTCGGTGCGGATCGCGCAGCTCGCCACCTCGCTGGGCGGCCCGGAGACGCTCGTGACCCATCCAGCGTCGACCACGCACGTGAACCTCACCCCCGAGGAGCTGGCCGCGAACGGCATCGGTCCAGGCACCGTGCGGGTGTCGGTCGGGCTCGAGCACCCGGATGATCTGGTGGCCGACTTCCTCCAGGCCCTCGATCAGGTCCGCTGAGCCCAGGGGACGCTGAGCACAGGGAAAGCGGGCTGACCTGCGGGGTCGGCTGGTGGGCGGATCAGTTGGTCGGTGGCGGGTCAGCTGAAGAACGCCCGCAACGCCTCCTGGTTCTCGGGAGCGCCGACCAGTCGCTCGAACTCCGCTTCCTCGCGCAGCCGGGCGGCCCGCACGGCGTCGAGCCGTGCGCTGAGCATCAACGACTTGGTGGCCACCAGCGACGCGACCGGCATCGAGGCGATCGTGCGGGCGAGCGCCATCGCCTCCCCGAGCAGCTGGTCGCTGGGCACGGCACGCCAGGCCAGACCGATGCGGACCGCGGTCGCGGCGTCGATCCAGGGCTCGGTGAACAGCAGGTGCGCCGCCTCCTGCCAGCCGACGGTGACCGGCAGCAGCAGGCTGGCTGAGGCCTCCGTCGTGACCCCCAGGCTGACGAAGGGGGCCTTCAGTCGGGCGTCGTCGGCCATGAGCACGAGATCGCAGTGCAGCAGCATGGTCAGCCCGATGCCGACCCCCACACCGTTGACCGCCGCGAGGAGCGGCTTGGGGAACGACTCCAGCACCGGCATGAACTGCCGGTAGCCGGGCTCCTCGCCGCTGCCAAACGCCGAGGGATCGGCCATCTCGTGCAGGTCCTGTCCCGCGGTGAAGGCCCGTCCGGCGCCGGTGATCACCACGCAGGCGATCGTCGGGTCCTCCGCGGCGGTGGCGAGGGCGTCCCGGCAGGCCAGCCAGAGCGCCTGGTTGAAGGCGTTGAGCGCCTCGGGCCGATTGAGGGTGAGCAGGCGGACGCCGTCGCCGTCCTGGATGGTCACCACGTCGGAGGTCGGGGAGGTCATGCTTGTCACTTCGCTCTCTGGGTCGGACGGATCACGAACCTGGGTCGTTCGACCTATGTTTTGCTACAGCTCCCGCCCGGGCCGGTCGATACCCGGACCATGGTGGGATGCACGGGTTGCCACGCAACGATCACCGCGGCGGATCGCTTCTGTCCAGCCTGCGGGCTGCCCAACAGGCAGACGCGACTCCATCCGAAGTTCGGACCCCCGCTCGAACAGCCCCCCGGGCCACCCGAGCGGCCCGCGGCGCCTCCCAGCGGTGTGCCGTACTGTCCCCGCTGCTGGGCTGAGGTCTCCCTGTCCCAGCCGTTCTGCGGCGGCTGCGGCATGCAGCTCGACGATCTGCGCACCCGCCTCGAGCTGGCCCGCTTCGGTGGGGTGTGGCTGACTCCCGGCCCCCACGGTCGCCCCGCCTACCGCTCGCTGCGCTCGCTCACCGCTGCGCTACGGGCGCTGACCGCCGCGTCCGTGGTGGTCGCGCTCGGGCTCGCGGCGAGCTCGCTGCTCGGCCTGATCGAGCACCGCGGCCGGTTCGCCTCCTTCGATCCGACCCACACAGACGCGGCGAGCCTGACGGGCCGCCTCCAGTGGCTCATGGCCGCGCTGCTCGTGATGAGCAGCCTCACGTTCATGGTCTGGGCGACGCGTGCCTACCGGAACCTGCCGTTGCTCGCGGTGGAGGGTCTGCAGATCCCGACCCGGTGGGCGTGGGCGGTCTGGTTCGTGCCCTTCGGCAACCTGATCTGGGCGAAGGAGCTGGTCGACGACGTCTACCGGGCGAGCGGCCCCAGCGCGCCGGTCCTCTCGCCGGGATGGCGTGCGCACCCGGTCCCGTGGCGCGTGCACCTCTGGTGGATCTCGGTGCTGACCTCAGGAGTGCTGCTGCTCTCGGCGCAGTGGGCCCTGCCTGCTCCGCCACCCGGCACCGACCCGAGTGGAGCCGAGCTCGGCATCATCGCCGCGGCCCACCTGCTCGTCGCCACCGGCGCCGTGCTCACCGGACAGTTGGTCACCGAGGTGGCGACCCGTCAGCGTCGACGGGTCGACCGCCTCGGGGTGGCCGCTGCGGGCCGGCCGGGTCGGGAGCCGGCCATGCAGCCACGACCGCAGCCGGAGCCGGCACGACCGCTCGAGCAGGTGCCGGCACTGGTGCACGTCGACACCGCCACGATCTTCGGTCGCTACTAGCGATGAGGACGGCGTGGTGCGCCGTCGTGCTCCGCGGCGCTACACAGGGCGCGTGCCGGAGCTTCTCGAGGTCGAACGCTACCGCCAGCTGGCGTCGTCGGCGCTCGGTCGTGCGATCGTCGACGTGCGTGACGTCGACCGTCTCCTCCTGGCCGATGGCCTCACCACCGGCGGTCTGCGTCGGGCGCTGCGGGGTCGGCGGTTCATCGCGGCACGGCGCATCGGCAAGCTCCTGCTCCTCGACACCGACGGTGGGTCGACGCTCGGCCTGCACTTCGGGATGACCGGCATCCTCGAGGTCGACGGCACCCGGGCCATCGAGCACCTGCAGCATGCGTCGCGGCGCCGCGACCCGCGCTGGGTGCGCCTCGCCGTGATGTTCGCCGATGGCGGCGCGCTCGCGCTGCACGACCAGCGGCGGCTCGGCGCGATCAGCCTCGATCCCGATACCTCCCGCTTGGGGCCCGACGCGATGTCGGTGAGCGGCGGCGCGCTTCGGCGGGTGATGGCCGAGGGGCGAGCCCCCATCAAGGCTCGCCTGCTCGACCAGCGACGGTTGGCTGGGCTCGGGAACCTCCTGGTCGACGAGATCCTGTGGCGGGCCGGTCTCGACCCCGCCCGTCCCGGGTGGACGCTGACCCCCGCTGAGCACCGTCGGCTGCATCGCCATCTGCGCCAGGCGCTGTTGGAGCTTCTGGCCCGGGGTGGCTCCCACACCGGGGACCTGCAGGCCGAGCGGCGGCGCGCTGGTCGCTGCCCCCGTGACGGTGCGCTGCTCGAGCGCCGGGTGGTTGGGGGGCGCACCACCTACTCGTGTCCGCTGCACCAGCGGTGACGGGCGATGACCCGGACCGGGGAGGCGAGGGTAGGGTGGGGAGGGCAGCGGGTGGAGCACGGTTGTCGAGCGGAGTGCATCGCGTGAGCAGAGACCGAACCGGAGCCCGGATGCTGCAGGCCGCGCTGCTCGGGGCAGTCGCGGTCGTGCTACTCGTCGTCGGTCTGTCGAGCGCCTTCGCGCAGGACGACTCCACGACGACGTCGTCGAGCACGACCGCTCCGACGACCACGCAGCCCCCCTCGACCACGTCGAGCACCCCGACCACCAGGGCCCCGACCACCACCGCCACCTCGCGCCGGTCGACCACCACCACAGCCCGTTCGACGTCCACCAGTCAGGCCACGACCACCACGACGACGGGGACGACGAGCACCGATGCGGTGGCCTCCACTACCACGCTGCAGCGGTTCTTGGTGCCGGACGACACGCTGCCGTCGCGCACGACCCCGACGGGGTCGTCAGGGAGCCGCGGTCTCAGCACGGACACCAAGCTGGCCCTGGTCGTGGCGGGTCTGCTGGTGGTGGCCGCGATCATCGGCGTGCTGACCTGGCTCTACTGGCGTCACACCCGCCCAGCCCCGTACCTCGATGCACTCGACGTGCTCTCGGAGGTGAAGGACCAGGGTGCCGCGGCCTCGTTGGCGGCTGCGACGGGCACGACCACGCCGGTCCCGATCGTGAGCGCTCGCGTCGGCGCCGAGCCTGGGGGGGTCAGTGCCTTGGCAGGGCAGCCGGCGGTGACCTCCGCGGTCCGGATCCTCGGTCCGGTGGAGCCGGCGGGCGGCCGCGCCGCTGGTGAGGCGGACGCGGCGGGGAGCTCGCCGACATCGTCGGAGCTGTCGGCCCCGGCGGCTGGCGGGTCGGCTGAGCACCCGGAGGGCGCGGTGACCGAGGGCACCGAGGGCACCGAAGGCGGCGAGCGCGCGGGGGGCGGCGCCGTCGACGAGTCGGCACCGGAGATCGCCGTCGACGTCCGGGAGGCGCCGACCCTCGTGACGCTCGAGGATCTCTTCGGCCCACAGCAGGACACCTCGACACCGGTCGAGCTGGGTGACGTCACCGACCTGTGGTCCGACCGGTCACGCCCGGACCCGGAGGTCCCCCCTGGGGTGTCCGGAGATCGCTGACGCTAGCGTCTCCCGCATGGGCAACACCTTCGATGTCCAGGCCATGATCCAGCGCTTCCGCGAGCGAGCGCAGGCCGTGAAGAACCGTCCCCTGCCACCGATCGCGGGGGAGGAGCGCACCCGATTCATCGAACAGGCTCAGATCGACTACCAGGACTTCGCCATCCTCGGAGACGCGGAGGGTTCCATCGAGGACGGCTTCCTGGTGCTGCGCGTCGACCTGCGCCCCCCGGATCAGCGCGGCTGAGGTGGGAAGCGCCGGGCGGTTCGACGCGGCGATCGCGGCGATCGACCGGGCGAACGCCGACGATCCCGACACGATCGAGATCGATGGTCGGCGCCAGCCGAAGGAGCTCGCGCATGCGGAGCTGATGACCACCTGGGTGCGACGCCTTGAGCCTGAGGCGGACGAGCTCCAGCTGCTCGCTGCTCGAGCTCACCACCTGCGCCGATGGGCGATGCCCCGCGAGCGCTATCCGGCGGGGCGTGCCGGCTACCTGCGGTGGCGCCGCGATCAGGCTCGTCGCCAGGCCGAGGAGGTGGCGGTCATCCTGGCCGCCGCCGGCTACGACGACGCGGAGATCGAACGGGTGCAACAGATCATCCGCAAAGAGGGGTTGGGGAGCGACCCGGCCGTGCAGACGCACGAGGACGCTCTGTGCCTGGTCTTCCTCCAGACCCAGCTCGGCGAGCTGCTCGCCAACCTCGGTGAGCAGCGCACGGTCGAGGTGCTGGCGCGGACCGCCCGCAAGATGAGCCCTCGCGGGTTGGCCGAGGCCGCTCGGCTGGCGCTCCCGCCGGATCACGTCGAGCTGCTTCGACGGGCCCTTCAGCTGGCGGGAGCCTGAGCCGAAGAAGAACCTTGGGCCTCGGAAGGTGGCAGGAGCTCCGGGGCGAGGAGGGGACCATGCGTTGTGACGCCTGTGGGGGTGAGAGCCCGGAGGGAGCCAAGTTCTGCGTC
>JBBFLY010000085.1:0-10417 GCA_037478855.1 Acidimicrobiales bacterium
GGAGGGCGCTGTCGCCTTCGATGTCGAGGCGGGGCAGGGCGCGGTCGAGCCAGCCGGGGAGCCACCAGTTGCGGGAGCCGAGGAGGGTCATGGTGGCGGGGACGACGACCATGCGGATGATCGTGGCGTCGAGCGCGACGGCGACGGCGAGCCCGAACCCGAACATCTTGATCTCGGGGGTGTCGCCGAGCACGAAGGACGCGAAGACGCTGATCATGATGAGCGCGGCGGCGGTGATGACCCGGGCAGACACGGCGATGCCGTGGATGACGCTGCCGGTGGCGTCCCCGGTGGCGACCCAGTCCTCGCGGACCCGGGAGAGGATGAACACCTCGTAGTCCATGGACAGCCCGAAGAGGATGGCGAACATCATCATCGGGAGGAACGACACGATGGGGACGGTCTCGTCGAGGCCGACGGTGCCGAGGCCCCATCCCCATTGGAAGACGGCGACGAGGACGCCGTAGGCGGCCGCGATGCCCAACAGGTTGACCAGTGCGGCCTTGAGGGCCACGAGCGGGGAACGGAACACGGCGGTGAGCAGCACGAAAGACAGGACGACGACCCCGCCGATGAAGATGACGAGTCGCTCCGAGAGGCGTTTGGCGATGTCGATGAACGCGGCCGTGGTCCCGGTGACCTCGATGGTCGTGCCGGTGTCGGCTTCGAGCGGGGGCACGGTCTGGGTGCGGAGCCGGTCGACGAGCTCTTCGGTGGCGTGGTCCTGGGGGCTCGTGGTGGGGATGGCCTGGATGATGGCGGTGTCGCCGGCCGAGTTGGTCTGGGCGGGCATCGCGAATCCGACGCCGGGTGTGGCGGCGATCGCGGCGGTGATGTCGCCGAGGGCGCCGTCAGAGTCACCGGTGCCGGTGAGGTCGACCGCGACGAGCAGCGGCCCGTTGAAACCCGGACCGAACCCTTCGGCGAGCAGGTCATAGGCGCGTCGAGCAGTGGCGTCGGGGGGCTGGTTGCCGGCGTCGGGCCAGCCCAGCTCGAGGCGGGTGGCCGGCACCGCAAGGATCAGAAGGAGGGCGGCGCCGGCGGCGAGGAACGGCCAGGGGCGGCGGGTCACGAGCCGCGCCCAGCGGGCCGACATGGCGCGCGAGGCGTGGTGGTCGGTCTCGAAACGGAGGCTGACGCCGGGGACGCGGAGGCGGTCGATGCGAGTGCCGACGAGGCCCAGCAGCGCGGGGAGGAGGGTGACGGCGACCAGTACGGCGACGGCGACGACGAGGGAGACGGCGTAGCCGAGGACGGCGACCAGGGGGATCCCGATGAGGGCGAGGCCGAGGATGGCGATCATCACGGTGATCCCCGCGAAGATCACGGCTTGCCCGGACGTGGCGAGCGCTCGCCCGATCGACTCGTCGACCTCCATGCCTTCGGCCAGGTGCTGGCGGTGGCGGGTGACGATGAACAGCGCGTAGTCGATGCCCACCGCGATGCCGATCATCGACCCGAGGATCGGGGCGATCGAGGTGACCTCGACGAACCCTCCCAGGAGGCGGATCAAGGCGAAGCCCACCGCGATCCCCACCAGCGAGGTGCCCAGCGGCAGGGCCATGGCGACGATCGACCCGAACGCGACGGCCAGGACGATCATGGCGACCGACAGGCCGATGAGCTCAGAGGTGCGGGTCTCCTCGGGTCCGAGACGTTCGACGACGGGCCCGCCGTACTCAACCCGCAACCCTGCGTCGCGGGCGGGCTGGTCGGTGGCGACGAGCGCGGCGATCCCGTCAGGGCCGACCTCGCGGGCCGTGACCCCGTAGACGATCTCGGCGAACGCGATACGCCCGTCCTCAGACACCAGGAACGCGCCGGCCGGCCCGAAGGGGTCGATGACTTGGCGCACCCCGGGCAGCGCCCGGATCTGTTCCACGGTGGCTTGGGCACCCTCCCGGTAGCCGGCGTCGGTGACCTGGCCCGTGTCGGTGGCGAACACGACTCGGGCGCGGCCCCCGGCGGCTTCAGGAAAGCGGTCCTCGAGCAGGTCGAGAGCGCGTTGGGATTCGGTGCCGGGGATCTCGATGCTCTCGCTCGACGCGGCTCCCCATTGGGCTGCTGCGCCGAAAGCGGCGACGGTGGCGAGGACCCAGACGCCGATGACCCGCCACGGTCGCCGCGCGCACCAGCGGCCGAGACGGTAGAGAGCGAGCGTCAACGCGACCTCCAGACGGGTTGCGGCCGGTGCCAGCCGTTCGCGCAGTCTAGACACAGCATCCAACTTCTCCTAGACACGCTGTCTAAACGGCGTCACTATGGTGGTTGTGCGGAGGTTGCCCAGTGCGTGAGCCGTTGGTCCCGGTGCTCGATCGTCTGCCCGACGATGTGCGTGGCTTCGAGCTGCCCACCCCGTTCCCGGTGGGGCCGGTGAACTGCTACGTGCTGTTGGACGACCCGGTGACGGTCATCGACCCCGGCATGCTCTATGGCGAGACGATCGAGACGCTGACGGCCGAGCTCGCCGAGGGAGGCTTGTCGGTGCGCGACGTCGAGGCGGTGGTGGTCACCCACGCCCATCCCGACCACTACGGGACCGCCGGCTGGCTCGCCGAGCAGGCTGACGCGCCGATCTACGCGGGCCGGGCCGAGCTGCCAAAGCTGTTGGAGAGCCGTGACCGGGATCTGCTCTACGAGCTGATCCGGTCCTTCGGGATCCCCGAGGACCTGCTCGGCGTGTTCCCGACGTTCTACGGGGCGGTCCGGGAGTGGTTGCACGACATCGACGAGTCCCGGGTCATCCCCGTCGACGACGGCGAGGTCCTCTGGTTGGGCGGCCGCAGCCTCGAAGCGATCGTCACCCCCGGCCACGCGGCTGGGCACCTGTCGTTGTGGGAACCCGATTCGTCGCGGCTGTTGTCAGGCGATCATCTGCTGCCGGCCATCACTCCGAACCCGCTGGTCGAGCTCGACGACCAGAGCGACCTCCTTCGCCGCCGCAGCCTGGTCGAGTACCTGGAGTCGCTGACCCGCTTCGAGGCCCTCGACCCCGACGTCGTGCTCCCAGGCCACGGGCCCGCGTTCACGTCGGTTCCGACGCTGGTGGCAGCCACCCGCGTCCACCACGAGCGGCGGGCCGACGAGATCCTGGGCCACATCGCGGTGCTCGGCGAACCGACCGCTTATGAGTTGTCGAGGGTGGTGTTCCCCCACATTGAGGGCTTCGAGATCATGTTGTCGATCTCGGAGATCCTCGGCCACGTCGACCTGCTGGTCGCCGACGGGGACGTGGTGATCGATCGGGGCCGCCCGACCCGTTACGTCGCGACCTGAAAGGCACCACCGTGACCCATACCGACACCCCGACCGACCCAGAGGCCGGTTTCGCCCAGACCACTCCGGACGGGATTGTGATGGAGACCCTCCTCACTCCCGAGGGTCGGGCCGACCCCTACCCCCGCTACCGCAAGCTGCGGGAGCTGGCGCCGGTGCATCGCAGCGAGCTGGGCCCGGTGTGGTTCCTGACCCGGTGGTCGGACTGCAACTTCGTGCTGCGCGACCACCGGTTCGGCAAGGGCGACCTGACCAGCGAGCGCGCGACGCTGTTCAACCCGGGGTTGCCGCCCCGCGAGCAGAGCTTCATGGGCAACTCGATGCTGTTCGTGAACCCGCCCGACCACACCCGGCTGCGGGCCCTGGTGTCGCGGGGGTTCACCCCCAAGCGGGTCCAGGAGCTCGAGGCCCACATCGGACACATGGCCGACGTCATCGTCGACCAGATGGCCGACCGTGGTGAGGTCGACGTGATGGACGCCCTGGCGTTCCGGCTGCCGGTGCAGGTCATCGGCGAGCTGGTCGGGGTCCCGCCATCGGACCGCGACCAGTTCCGCAACTCGGTCCGCGACGCCGCCGCCGCGCTCGAAGCCGGCGTCACCGAGGAACAGCTCGACGCCGCCGAGCGCGCCATGGCCGCCATGGACGACTACTTCCGGCACCTCATCGCCCGGCGCCGCAAGGACCTCGAGCACGACCTCGTGTCGGCGCTCATCGTCGTCCGCGACGGCGAGGACCGCCTCAGCGAGGACGAACTGGTCGCCACGCTCATGCTGCTGTTCGCCGCCGGGTTCGAGACGACCACCAACCTCATCGGCAACGGGCTGCTGTGCCTGCTGCGCAACCCGGGCGAGCTCGACCGCCTGCGCGCCGACCCCGCCCTGGTCGGGTCCGCGGTCGAGGAGATGCTGCGCTACGAGAGCCCCGTGCAGGTCGACGCCCGGACCGCGTTCGAAGCGGTCGAGATCGACGGGCACACCGTCGAGGAAGGCGACACGGTCGTCACGTTCCTCGGGGCCGCGAACCGCGACCCGGCCGAGTTCGACGACCCTGAGCGCTTCGACGTCGCCCGCGACCCCAACTACCCGCTGAGCTTTGCTGCGGGCATCCACTACTGCCTGGGCGCCAATCTGGCCCGACTCGAAGGCAAGGTCGTCTTCGACCGGCTGGTTCGCCGCTTCGCCGACATCCGGTGGCTCGACACGACCCCCGAATGGCGGGGCACGCTGATCCTGCGGGGCGTCAACCACCTCAACGTCGCCCTCACCCCGGCCGCCGCGGCGGCGACATGAGCGAGGCCCGATGAAAGACGTCACCGACAACATCGCCGCTGCGCTGCCCCGGGCCGCCGCCGTGTTCGCTTCCCGCGGCATGGACGGCACACGCATGGAAGACATCGTGGAAGCCACCGGCATCCCCCGCCCGACGCTCTACTACCACTTCTCCTCGAAGGAGGAGATCCTCGCCTGGCTGCTCGAACGCCTCATGCGCGACCTGTCGGTGGAGATCGGCCACATCCTCGACCGCGACCAACCAGCCCGCGAACGGCTCCACGACGTCGTCCGGGCCTACCTCGGGCTGTTCGCCGACCATCGCGAGCTGTGCACGGTGCTGCTCACTGAGCTGGGTCGGATCACCCGCATCCCGAACCTCGCCGATGCGATCTGGGCGACGTTCCACGAACCGGTCCGCAAGCTCCTCCACACCGGCGACACCGACGGATCTCTGCGCGCCGTCGACGACGAGATGACCGCGTCGGCGATCTTCGGCGCCGTCACCATGGTCGGCCTCCACTACGTGGTCACCGGCCAGCCCGTCGACCCCGACGCCATGACGTCGCGACTCGACGACCTCCTCCTCCTAGGCCTCGCCCCGACCCGAACCAGCAAAGGACGCAAACGATGACCACCACCACCCGGCTGCGCTACACCCGCGACGAGCTCCTCACCGACCCCGACTACGCCCAGCGCATCGAACGCAACGGCGTGCTCCTCCACGGCGGTTACAGCTCCGATCACACCTACCTGCCGCCCCGCTCCGTCCACCGGGTCCCGGCCATCGACGCGTGGACCGCGCAGCTCGCCGCCGCCGGCCACCGGACGCGGGTCATTGAATCCGATGCCGTGAACCACGCGTTCGTGCCCAACGCTGAACAGGCCAAGATGCTGCTCCGCAACGGCGCAACCGGCGCCATGACCCGCATCCTCACCCTCATCGGCGTCGTCGAAGGGTTCGGCAACGACGGCATCAAGCTCATCCCTCCGATGGATCTCGCCGGGTTCATCGTTGAACCGATCGACCACACCTGTGTCGGGCACCTGTTCGAAGGGCTCCTCGAAGCGCACGGCAACGACGAAGCCGGCCGCGACCCCGAAGCGGGCCACGACCAGATGTGGTTCGCGGTGCGTGACGCCGCGCTCGCGGATCCGCCTATCACCATCGACATGTTCGAGAACCTCCCGATCGCGCCGCCCCCGGGCTATGCGGGACCTGCCAAGGCAGCGCCCGAAGCGATCAGCGTCGGGGGGATGTTCGATGGGATGCGAGACGATGTCGCGCCCGAGCTGCAGCTGCTGGTGCGGGCCATGGTCCAGATCCTCGTCATCGAGCTGCTCGCCTACCACACCTTCGCCTGGGCGTCCGACGTGCTCGGCGATCCCGAATGCAGCCACGACGCCGCCTTCGCCCGCGAGACGATCGACCACATCCGCATCGACGAAGACATCCACGTCGGCTACCTCCAGTGCGCCCTCGCCGAGCTCGCAACCATGACCGTGCGCACCACCGACGGCGGCACCCTGCCCGGCGCCGACCTCGTCGACGCGGCGTGCCAGGCAGCGCTGAACAACCAGACCGGTGACCGCTTCGATCGGATCCTCGCCTATCGCCTCGCCCAGGTCCGCGCCGAGCTCGCTGCCCACCCCGACGGCGACCGCCTCACCGCCGAGTTCGACGCGCTGGCCACCAGCACCCCCGAAGCGCTGGCGTGAACGTCACCGTCGACCCCGAACGCTGCCAGGGCCACAACCGCTGCCACGCGCTCGCCCCCACACTGTTCGACATCGACGACCTCGGCTACGCCACCGCCGCGCCCGGCACCGTCGATCCCGACCTCGAGTCGGCCGCCCGCCTCGCCGCCGCGAACTGTCCCGAGCACGCCATCACCGTCGAACCCCGAGCGGAGACCTCACGATGACCCGACCACCCGTCACCGACTGGGCAACCGACTTCGACCACCTCGATCCAGACTTCGTGGCCGACCCCCACAGGGTCTACGACCAACTCCGCGCCGAATGCCCGATCGCGCACACCGACCGCTACCACGGCGTGTGGATCCCCACCCGCTACGACGACCTCGCCGCCATCGCCCACGACCACCACCACTTCTCGTCGCGGACGATCCTGATCACCGACCGAGCCGAATCACCCCACGACCTCGGGTTCCACGCGCCACCGATCACCGAGGACCCGCCGTACCACACCGACATCCGCCGGCTCCTCCTGCCAGTGTTCTCCCCCGCCGTCGTCGCCGCCTACGAACCGATCACCAAGGCCATGGCCGACGACCTCATCGACGGCTTCATCGCCACGGGACGCTGCGATGCCGCCACCGACTACGCCCAACACGTCCCCATCAAGGTCATCACCCGCATGCTCGGCATCCCTGACGCCGACCACGCCCAGTTCCGGGACTGGATCCACCGCCTCATCGAACAGAGCCCCGTCGCCGGCGACGCCACATTCGAAGCGATCTTCGAGATCGGCGGCTACCTCGCCGGCCACGTCGAACGCCACCGCGCCGATCCCCGCGACGACATCATCACCCACCTCCTCGAAGCCCGCATGCCCGACGGCCGGGAACTCACCGACGAAGAGACCCTCGGCGTGTGCATCCTGCTGCTGCTCGCCGGCATCGACACCACCTGGTCCGCAATCGGATCCTCACTGCTGCACCTCGCCACCCACCCCGACGACCGGCACCGCCTCGCCGCCGAGCCCGACCTCATCCACTCCGCCACCGAAGAGTTCCTCCGGGTGTTCGCGCCCGTCACCATGGCCCGCGAAGTGATCGCCGACACCGACATCGGCGGTTGCCCCATGCGAACCGGCGACCGGTTGCTCCTGCCGTTCCCGTCCGCCAACCGCGACCTCGAGATCTTCGACCACCCCAACGACGTCATCCTCGACCGCCAGGTCAACCGCCACCTCGCCTTCGGGGTCGGGATCCACCGGTGCCTCGGCTCCAACCTGGCCCGCATGGAACTACGGGTCTCCATCGAGACCTGGCTCGAACGCATCCCCGACTTCGAGCTCACCGACTCCGCGGCGGTCACCTGGTCCGCCGGCCAGGTGCGCGGACCCCGCACCTTGCCCTTCGCGTTCACCGCCGCATGAGGGACCGCGCGTGAAGCTCGACCTCATGACCGGCGGCATGCCGCTGCACGCCGCCCAGCAGCTCGCCCGCCACGCCGCCGACAGCGGCCACGCCGGGCTCGTCATCACTGAGGCGGGCCGCACCGCCTACCTGTCGTGCGCGGCCGCCGCCCTCGCCGCCGACATCGACCTGCTCACCGGCATCGCCGTGGCCTTCCCCCGCAGCCCCATGATCACCGCCCAGATCGCCTGGGAGCTCGCCGATGCCACCGACGGCCGGTTCCGGCTCGGTCTCGGCACCCAGGTCCGCGCCCACATCGAACGCCGCTACAACGCCCCCTTCGACCCTCCCGGCCCGCGCATGCGCGACTACATCGCCGCCGTCCGAGCCTGCTTCGCCGCCTTCCGCGGCGCCTCCCCCCTCGACTACCACAGCGACCACTACGAACTGACGCTCCTGCCGCCCATCTGGTCGCCCGGGCCGATCAGTCCACCCGACCCGCCCATCGACCTCGCCGCGGTCAACCCCTGGATGCTCCGCCTCGCCGGCCAAGTCGCCGACGGCATCCACGTCCACCCCCTCAACACCCGCACCTACCTCGCCGACACCGTCGCCCCCCAGCTCGCCGCCGGCGCGCAGCGCGCCGGCCGCCACCTCGACGACTTCGAGATCATCGTCCCCGCCTTCCTCGTCGTCGGCGACACCGCCGACGAACGCGACCGCTGGCGCGAGCTCGCCCGCACCCAGATCGCCTTCTACGGGTCCACCCCCAACTACGCGTTCATCTTCGACGACCTCGGCCACACGGGCACCACCGCCGCCCTCCGAGAACGCCAGAAGGCCGGCGACATCGCCGGGATGACCGCCGTCATCACCGACGACATCCTCCGCCACTTCGTCACCGAAGGAACCTGGGCCACCATCGCCGACGCCATCGCCGACCGCTACGCCGGACTCGCCACCCGGGTCGTCAACTACTTCGGTGCCATCGCCTGGACCGAAGACCCCCAGCACCTCGCCCGGTGGAAGCCCGTCGCCGCAGCGCTCCACGACATCCCCTAGCCACCCGGACCGAGGGCAGACACCATCATGGGGGCATCAGCGCGACCGCCCGAGGTCCGCCGCATCGCCGGCCAAGCCGGCATCACCATCCGGGTGCTCGACTGGGGCGGCACCGGCCCTCCCGTCGTGCTCCTCCACCCCAACGGGTTCTGCGGCGGTCTCTACGAGCCCATCGCCGAGCAGCTCGTCCGTACCGCACGGCCGATCGCCATCGACCTGCGCGGCCACGGCGGCAGCACCGCACCCTCCCAACCGGCGGCATACCGGTTCGAGAACCTCGCCAGCGATGTTCTCGAGGTCCTCGACCACCTCCACCTGGCCGCAGCCGCCGTGGTCGGCGGCTCACTCGGTGGCGCGGTCGCCATCCTCGTGCATCGCCTCGACCCTGCCCGTTGGACCCGGATGTTCCTCGCCGAACCCGTCGCCTTTCCCGCCGGCGCCTTCTCGGCCCTCACCGAGAACCCGATGGCGGCCGCGGCCCGCCGCCGACGCCCAAGCTTCGCCTCCCAGACCGAGATGAACGCCAGCTACTCCGGCAAGGAACCGCTGTCCCAGCTCGGCCCCGAAGCCCTCGACGCGTACATCCGGTGGGGCACCACCGTCGACGCCAGCGGGGTGCACCTCGCGTGCCGGCCTGAGATCGAAGCCACGATCTTCGAGGCCTCGGCCGCCGACGGCGGGGCCGCCGAGGCATGGGACCACCTCCCCGACCTGACCTGCCCGACCACCATCGCAGCCGGGGAGAGCACCTTCCTGCCCGACATCTTCGCCGCCCAAGCCGAACGAGCCGGCGCAGCGCTCGTCACGGTGCCGGGCGGTCACTTCGTCCTGCACGAGAACACCCTCCGCGGCGCCAACCTCATCGCCCGCCACGTCCTGCCATGAGCACGACTGCAGCGGGTTGCACGACCAGTCGGCCGGCTCACGGCGGCGGGGGGGACCACGACCACCGGCACCGGTGATCGCGCCAGCAGCTGGTCCACCGTCGACGCCTTCCGGCGGCGGGACGCCAGCCGCCGACGCGCGTCGGCGCCCACCACCAGGAACGCCGCGCCCTCCTTGCGCACCACACCGAGCAGCTCGCCCGCCGGGTCACCCGACCGCACCTCGAAACGCCACTCCACCGCCCGGCCCGCCATCGCCAACTCGCAGCCCAGATGGCAGCGATCCGAGATCTGGGTGTTCGCAGTCACCAGCGCTGCGCTGGCCGCACCCGCGGCCAGGTTCGCATCCACCAAAGCGCTTCTCTCCTCGACGTGCACCACCACCATGCGGCCCCCCAGCGCCCCGACGAGGGTCGCCGCGGCCTCGAGCACCGCACGAACACCCTCCCCGTTGACCCCGACAACCACCGGCGGCGCCATCGGGTTCACCGCTGCGCCGGGCGGGACCATCGCGTCCCGCCGCGGTCGACGCGCGGCGTGCTCGACGCGCCGGTCGCCTCGCGGCGACCGAGGCCCCGTTCAGCCGTCGCGGTCGATCGGGACCGTCTCATGCTCGGTGAGCTCGTCGACCGCTGCTTCCCCGCCGGCTATCTCCGCCACGGTAATCTGGCTCAACTGACGCTGCCGGGGGTGTGGTCCGCGTGCGCACGCCGCCCGCTCCCTAGCTTCCGAGCTGTCGAGACCAGGCAGCGAGGAAGGGGCGACGTGCGCGTCAGCAAGGTACTTCGAGCGATCCTTGGGTTCACCCGTGAGGTCGTGA
>JBBFLY010000086.1:0-10315 GCA_037478855.1 Acidimicrobiales bacterium
ATGCGGTGGTCTTCGCGAGTGGGGGACCTCAGCCCCTCACCTCACCGCTCGTACACCACGCCGGTGGACGCAGACCGGAACGATTGCACATTCGGCCAGATCTTCCCTCGACTCTTCCCTCGACGCCTCGGGATCCGGTTGCGCCAGATGGCCGAGGATGGGGGCAAGGTCCGCGCGCTCGACCAAGTGCGCGTGTACCGCGGTGAACCTGAAAGGGCTCGATGCTCTTCCCGTTCCCTTCCCGGGCTGCACGATGGGTGGCGGGCGGCCGGCACCGGCTCGCAGAGGTTCGAGCCCGATCGAGCCGGAGCCAGTCTCGATCGCGCTCGCGGCCCGGCTGGCTCTCGGTTGCGTCACCCGCGTGGGGTGGCCGCCGGCGCCATCCAGTCTGGGACGCTCCGGAACCCATCTGGGGCATCCTGCTCAAGGGGAGCCGGACAGCTGCCGATACCTGGTGTGTCCCAACCCGATGGTGCACACACCGGAACCCCGGCCCCGTGCCGGGGTTCCGTCATTCCGGCGGGGAGTAGGGTGGCAGCGATGGCAGACCAGGCGACGTTCGTGGAGCAGGCGATGGAGCACATGCCGTCGCTGTACTCCGCGGCGCTGCGCATGGCTCGCAACCCGGCAGACGCCGAGGATCTGGTGCAGGAGACCTACCTGAAGGCGTTCCGGGGATTCGGGGGGTTCAAAGAGGGCACGAACCTCAAGGCCTGGCTCTACCGGATCCTCACCAACACCTACATCAACCAGTACCGCGCTAGGAAGCGACGGCCTGAGGAGAGTGAGCTCGATGAGGTCGAGGACCTCTACCTCTATCGCCGCCTCGGGGGCCTGGAGGCGGCCCAGGTGGGACGCAGCGCGGAAGACGAGCTGATGGACTGGTTCACGGACGCCGAGGTGAAGCAGGCCATCGAGTCCCTCCCCGAGCAGTTCCGCGTCGCCGTCCTGCTCGCCGACGTCGAGGGCTTCTCGTACAAGGAGATCGCCGAAATCCTCGACATCCCGATCGGCACGGTGATGAGCCGCCTGCACCGGGGAAGAAAGGCGCTGCAGAAGAAGTTGTACGACTATGCGATCGCACGTGGGCTTGCATCTCACGGCGATGCTGCAACGACGACCGGCGAGCAGGAGCCGGTGACGACAGGTGACCGGACGGGCGATGCTTGACGAGCACGATCACCGAGCCGATTGCGAGGAGGCGCTCCGCGAGCTGTACGTCTTCCTCGACGGGGAGCTCACCGAGGAGCGACGGTTGCTGATCGCCCGCCACCTCGATGACTGCAACCCGTGCCTCGAGGTGTTCGACTTCGAGGCCGAGCTGCGATTGGTCATCCAGCAGAAGTGCCGCGATCAGGTGCCGCCCGAGCTGCGGCGGCGCATCGAGCAGACCTTGCGGTCGGCGAGCCTCTCACCCGAGGAGCCGCTGGGCTGAAAGCCCGGGTTCGCGTCTCCTGGCCGGCTCGCTCGGCCAGGTCGAATGGGGGCCGGGGCGGTGCTACCCGTATGATCATCGCCATGAATCCCGTCCTGGCCGTCGTGTGGCACTTCTGGATCGCGGTGGCGCTCGTGGCCGGCGCCATCGGGCTCGTCCTGGCCATCGGCGTCATGTACCTGAAGAAGGTCGAGATGCCGCGCTATCCACGGGACTGACTTCGTGAGCGTCGCGGTCGACTGGGCGCTGGCCGAACGGGTGGCCGTGCGCGCAGTCGGCCGGGAGCCGTTCGCTGAGAGCTACCACTACGCCTCGCTCGAGCCGGACTTCATCGAGCTCACCGCACAGGCGGAGGATCTCGT
Source organism: Acidimicrobiales bacterium (assembly GCA_037478855.1). GTDB lineage: Bacteria > Actinomycetota > Acidimicrobiia > Acidimicrobiales > Acidimicrobilacustridaceae > Rhabdothermincola. The sequence continues at coordinate 1,798 of JBBFLY010000086.1, forward strand.
CGAGCAGGCGACGGGGCTGCGGTCTCTGAGCGGCGAGGCGCGGGCACGGGTCACGGACCGGCCCGGGTGGGTGCGGGCGAACATCGCCACGTTCCAGCGGCTGCTCCGACCGCTCATCGACCGCTTCGGCGAGCGGATGGCGAAGAGCCCCTTCGCGCCGATCACCCGCACGGTCGCAGGTGCCGAGGTCGGGGTGATGCTCGGGTGGATGTCGAACCGGGTGCTGGGCCAGTACGACCTGCTCATCGTCGAGGAGGAAGCCCCCCACGACCAGGACATCGTCTACTACGTGGGGCCGAACGTGCTGGCGTTGGAGAAGCTGTATGCCTTCCCACCGCGCGAGTTCCGTCTGTGGATCGCCCTCCATGAGGTGACCCATCGGGCGCAGTTCACCGGCATCCCGTGGATGCGTGAGCACTTCCTCGGCCTCGTGGAGCAGATGCTCGACGCAGTCGATCCTGATCCCAGGCGGTTCCTCGAGGCGATCGACCGCGTCGCCGGGGCGATCCGCCGAGGCGAGAACCCGCTGTCGGACGGCGGGGTGATGGCACTCGTCGCCTCCGCCGAGCAGCGTGAGGTGCTCGACCAGCTCAGCGGGCTCATGAGCCTTCTCGAAGGTCACGGTGACCTCACCATGGACCGCGCCGGGGCGGGCCTGATCCCCAGCGCCGGCCGCTTCTCGAGCGTCCTGCGCAAGCGTCGGCAGTCCGCGCAGGGTCTCGCCCGGCTCCTGCAGCAGCTGGTGGGTCTCGAAGCGAAGCTCGCCCAGTACGAGCAGGGCGAGCGTTTCATCGAAGAGGTGGAGCGAGTGGGAGGTCCGTCGCTGCTCGAGCTGGCGTGGGAGCAGCCGGAGAACCTGCCGAGCATCGCGGAGATCCGCGATCCGCAGGCCTGGATCGACCGGGTGGCACCGGCACGGGTGACCTGAGCGTCCTCACATGGGCGACCGGCTGGTCCGCGAGCTGCTCACCAGGTGCACGTTCCCACCGGCTGGGACGCCGGTCGTCTGCGCGGTCTCTGGTGGCGCGGACTCGCTGAGCCTGCTCGTGCTGGCGGTGGAAGCCGGTTGCGTGGTGACCGCGGTCCACGTCGACCATGGGCTGCGGGAAGGCTCAACTGCCGAGGCACGGATCGTGGAGGAGACGGCTCGCCGGTACGGGGCGTCCTTCCGCGCCGAGCGGGTGACGGTCGAGCCGGGACCCAACCTCGAAGCCCGAGCTCGAGCGGCGCGCTATGCCGTCCTGCCTCCGGACGCGCTGCTCGGCCACACCGCGGACGACCAGGCCGAGACCGTGCTGCTGAACCTCTTGCGGGGGGCGGGTCTGGAAGGACTCGCCGGCATGCGCCGGGACGGTCGTCGCCCGCTGCTCGATCTGCGGAGATCGGAGACCCGTGCCCTGTGCGCCGAGCTCGGGCTCGAGGTGGTCGAGGATCCGATGAACCTCGATCCGTCGCTGCGGCGGAACCGGGTGCGCACCGAGCTGCTCCCCCTTCTCGCCGACCTCGCGGGCCGGGACGTGGTGCCGCTCCTCTGCAGGCAGGCTGACCTCGTGCGCGCCGCGGCGGAGCTGCTCGATGAGCTCGCCTCGGGGATCGATCCGACCGACGCCCGGGCACTGGCCGGTGCGCCGCCCGTCATGAGCGCGGTGGCGGTGCGCAACTGGCTGCGCGGCTGCTCGCCGGAGTGGCATCCGCCGTCGCTGGCGACGGTCGAGCGCGTCTTAGCTGTCGCCGCCGGCGAGGCGAAGGGGACCGAGGTGGGGGGCGGATGGCGGGTCGACCGCAGCGGCCAGCGCCTCCGCCTCCATCGGGCGGCTCCCGAAGACGAGCGGTAGGGTTCGCCCCGTCATGGAGCCGTCCACTCGTGGGCTCGAGGGGGAGACCGACCCGCACCTCGGCGAGGTGGTCGTACCGGAGGCGGTGCTGCAGGCGCGCATCGCGGAGCTCGGCAAGGAGATCAGCGCCGACTACGCCGGCCGTGCACTCCTTCTCGTCGGGGTGCTCAAGGGCGCGTTCATGTTCGTGGCCGATCTGTCCCGTCAGATCGACCTGCCGGTGGAGCTCGACTTCATGGCCGTCTCCTCTTACGGCAGCGCCACCAAGACCAGCGGAGTGGTCCGCATCGTGAAGGACCTCGACCTCGACCTCTCCGACCGCCACGTGTTGCTGGTCGAGGACATCGTCGACAGCGGCCTCACCCTCAACTACCTCCTGAAGAACCTGCAGGCCCGCCAGCCGGCGAGCCTCGAGGTCTGCGCGCTGCTGCTCAAGGAGGGGATGCAGAAGGTCGAGCCCGAGCTGCGGTACGTGGGTTTCCGCATCCCCGATCAGTTCGTTGTCGGCTACGGCCTCGACGTCGCGGAGCGGTACCGCAACCTGCCGGAGGTGGTCGCGTACCACGGCGGGCAGATCTGATCTCCGCGGCCCCCGGCAGCGCCCGGAGGTGTCCTCGGTCGTCCCCCCGGTAGCCTTGCCGGGTCGTGAAGAAGCACATCTCCCGTCCCGTGGTGGCGCTGCTCAGCGCGCTGGGAGTCGTGCTGATCGCCGCGCTGGTCGTCGTCCTGCGAGGGGGTCCGGATCCGGATCGGCTCGACCTGCGGGAGTTCGAGGAGAAGCTGGCCTCCGGGCAGGTGGCCACCGCGACCATCAGAGACCGCGATCACGCGGTCACCGGGGAGCTCGCTGACGGGACGGCGTACCGAGTCGTCTACCCGGGCGAGTACGCGGACGAGATCACCCAGCGGCTCGTCGATGCCGGCATCGAGACCGCCGCTGACGCGCAGGCGCCGTCCGTGTGGGCGGACCTGGCTGGGCAGTTCCTGCCGGTGCTGCTGATCGTCGGGGTGTTCGGTTACCTGCTGCTCGGCATGCAGGGTGGTCGTCCGAACTTCGGGCGGGCTCGCAATCGCCGCGTGTCTGAGGACGCGCCGCGGGTCACCTTTGGCGATGTCGCCGGTGCGGACGAAGCGGTTGAGGAGCTGCGGGAGATCCGTGACTTCCTCGAGGATCCCGCCAGGTTCCACGCCGTGGGAGCCTCGATCCCGAAGGGCGTCCTGCTGTACGGACCGCCGGGAACAGGCAAGACCCTGCTCGCCCGCGCGGTGGCCGGCGAGGCCGGGGTGCCCTTCTTCTCCATCTCGGGATCCGACTTCGTGGAGATGTTCGTCGGTGTCGGAGCGAGCCGGGTCCGCGACCTTTTCAAGCAGGCCAAGAGTGCCGCTCCGGCCATCGTCTTCATCGATGAGATCGACGCAGTCGGCCGGCACCGGGGAGCGGGCTTCGGTGGCGGCCACGACGAGCGCGAGCAGACGCTGAACCAGCTGCTCGTGGAGATGGACGGCTTCGACGCCGCGAGTGGGGTGATCCTCATCGCAGCCACGAACCGACCGGACATCCTCGATCCGGCGCTGCTGCGCCCCGGGCGGTTCGACCGCCAGATCATCGTCGACCGACCCGATCTCGCAGGTCGGCGTGCCATCCTCGGGGTGCACACGAGGGGCAAGCCGCTCGCCGACGACGTGGACCTCGACGTCATCGCCCGCCGGACCCCGGGCTTCACCGGTGCAGACCTGGCGAACACGGTCAACGAGGCGGCCATCCTCGCGGCTCGTCGCGGTGAGCGCCGGATCACCATGGCGGAGCTCGAAGAGGCGATTGACCGGGTGATGGCAGGGCCGGAGCGCAGGTCTCGCGTGATGTCCGATCGCGAGAAGCGGATCATCGCCTACCACGAGGCCGGCCACGCGCTCGTCGGTCACGTCCTGCCCAACACGGACCCGATCCACAAGGTCTCGATCATCGCCCGCGGTCGCGCTCTCGGCTGGACCCAGGCACTGCCCCTCGAGGACAGGAACATCCGGTCTCGTTCGGAGCTGCGTGACGAGCTGGCGATGCTGATGGGTGGACGCACCGCGGAGGAGCTGATCTTCGGTGATCCCACCACCGGCGCGATGAACGACATCGAGCGGGCGACCCAGATCGCCCGGTCCATGGTCACCCAGTTCGGGATGAGCGAGGTGATCGGCCCGCAGCAGCTGGGGACGAAGGCCGCTGAGCCGTTCCGGGGGCGCGACCACGGGCACGACGCGAACTACAGCGACGAGGTCGCGGCGGCGATCGACGCCGAGGTGCGCCGGCTGCTCGACGAGGCGTACAACGAGGCACGGGAGATTCTCACCCTGCACCGGGTCACGCTCGACCGCCTAGCTGACGCGCTCGTCGAGCGCGAGACCCTCCACGACGCGGAGCTGATGGAGATCTTCGCGCCGCTCGATCCACCCGCCGCCGACCTGTCGCCTGCCGGCGGTGGTGCGGGGAGCGCCCGTGCTGGCAACATCACGGCAGCCGAAGCCGATCCCGGGCCGGGCGAGAACCCCGATGCCGGACGACCCCGACTCCAGGACGCATGACCGATCCCGACCTCGCCCCACCCCCTTCGACCCCGCCGTTCGATGAACCGGTCGACGAGCAGCGCATCCAACGCGCCGTGCGGGAGATCCTGCTCGCCATCGGGGAGGACCCTGACCGCGACGGCCTGCGGGACACGCCGGCCCGGGTGGCCCGCATGTACGCCGAGGTCTTCTCGGGGCTGCGCGAAGCTCCCGACCACCACCTGCAGGTCGTGTTCGAGGCCGATCACGACGAGATGGTCATGGTGCGCGACATCGCGCTCACCTCGATGTGCGAGCACCACCTGGTGCCGTTCATCGGGAAGGCCCACGTCGCGTACATCCCGAACGATGACGGCCGGGTCACCGGGCTGTCGAAGCTGGCACGCCTGGTCGACGCCTACGCCAAGCGCCCGCAGGTTCAGGAGCGGCTCACGACGCAGATCGCCGACGAGATCGAGCGAACGCTGCAGCCGAAGGGTGTCCTGGTGGTCATCGAGGCAGAGCACCTCTGCATGTCGATGCGCGGGGTGCGCAAGCCGGGGGCGACCACGGTCACCTCCGCGGTGCGGGGACTGTTCCGCGTCAACACCGCGACCCGCTTCGAGGCCATGCGGTTCATCGAGCGCGGCTGACCGCGGGCGTCGTTCGTCGCCCACTCCCCGCCTCCGACTCGCGATCACCCCCGACCTCCCACTTCCGGCGTCGCCCGTCCCCTCGGCTCCGCCGACGGCGGACACCCGAGATGTGCCCGGCCCGCCGGGCGCGGGTTGAGCCGGAGCGGGCGCAGAGGCAGGGAACGGGCGGGTGGGAGAGGTGGACTGGGTAGCCTCACGGGCCGTGAAGGACGAGCCGCGGCGGACGCCACTGGTGATGGGTGTGCTGAACGTGACGCCGGACTCCTTCAGCGACGGCGGCCGGTGGTTGGATCCTGACGCCGCGATCGCTCACGGCCTTGAGATGGTGGCGGAGGGTGCCTCGGTGATCGACGTCGGTGGGGAGTCGACCCGGCCCGGTGCCACGCCGGTCGAGGCTGCAGAGGAGATCCGCCGGGTGGTGCCGGTGATCGAGGCGCTCGCGCCGGTGGTACGCGTCTCGATCGACACGCGCAAGGCCGAGGTGGCTCGAGCTGCGGTCCGGGCCGGCGCGACGCTGATCAACGACATCTCGGCCTCGCTGTGGGAGACCGCCGCCGAGCTCGGCACGGGCTGGGTGGCCATGCACATGCAGGGCACGCCCGAGACGATGCAGGTCGCGCCCTTCTACACCGACGTGGTGGCCGAGGTCGTGGCCTTCCTCGAGGCCCGCGTCGAGCTGGCCACGCAGGCCGGTGTGGAGGAGATCTGGCTCGATCCGGGCTTCGGTTTCGGGAAGACCATGCACCACAACCTCTCCCTGCTCCGGCATCTCGACCGGATCGTTGCCATCGGCCCACCCGTTCTGGTCGGTCTGTCCCGCAAGGCCACCGTGGGTCGTCTGCACGCCGCGTCCGATCGCAGGCAGATCCCTGACGAGTCCACTCCGCCCGTCCCCACCGAGGACCGTCTCGAGGGCTCCATCGCCCTGCAGGTGTGGGCCATGCATCTCGGTGCACGCATGGTTCGAGCGCATGACGTGCGGGCCGCCGTGCACGCAGCGAAAGTCGTGGCAGCATGAGGGGCGTGGCTACGAAGGGTAAGTGGGCCCAGGGCATCCGTCCCCGGAACTTCCATTGGATCATCAAGGATCGACTCGCGGTCTGCGAGCGACCCGGGGGCTACGGCGACAACCACCGTCGGGTTCGCCGCCAGGAGGAGATCATCTGGATCCGGGAGCAGTCGTTCACGACGGTCATCTCGCTGATCCCCGCCCCACACAACCTCCACAACTACGACGAGCTGGGGGTGGCGTGGCGGCACCGCCCGTTCGCCGCGGTGGACGACCCGCACGCCTTCCTGGCCAAGCTCTATCCCGAGCTGAAGGAGCTCGTCTCGAGCGGGGCGAAGGTGCTGCTCCATCAGGAGGAGCTGGGAGACCGGCTGTGCGGAGTCGTCTCCGGCTACCTGCTCTGGGACGGCCTCATCGACACGGGGCCTCGTGCGATCGAGATCGTGGAGCAGATCACGCAACGCCAGATGGGCCCGGCGGGGCGAGAGCTGGTCACGGTGGCGCTCGAGCTCTAGCGTTCCCTCCCTCATGGCTGCACCGTCGAACCGTGGTGGTTCTGACGCCGCGGGACGATCCGCGGCGGACCGCTCAACTGACCGGATCGAGATTCGGGGTCTTCGCGCCCTGGGCATCTGCGGCGTCCTGCCTGATGAGCAGGTGCGACCGCAGCCGATCGAGGTGGATCTCGACCTCGACGCCGACCTCGCGCCGGCGGGAGCCAGCGATGACCTGGGCGACACCATCGACTACGCGGCGATCATCGAGGCGGTGGAGAGGGTCGTGACCCGAGAGCGCTTTCAGCTCCTCGAGCGGCTCGCATCCCGCATCGCGGAAGTGGTCCTCTCCGACGAGCGCGTGCTCGCGGTAGAGGTGGCGGTGCGCAAGCTCCGCCCTCCCGTCGCTCACCAGGTCGAGACCACCGGCGTGCGGATCGTGCGGGGTCGCTGATGCGGGTCTTCCTCGGGCTCGGCTCGAACGTGGGTGACCGTTGGGCACATCTGCGCGAGGCGGTGCACTCCCTCGAGGGGTTGGGGCTGGTGCGGGTGTCGGGCGTGTACGAGACCGAGCCGGTCGGGGGGCCGGCCGGTCAGGACCCCTACCTGAACCTGATCGTGGAGCTCGACACCGACGCCTCGGCTCGAGAGCTGCTCGGCGTCTGTCACCGGCTCGAAGCGGCCGCGGGTCGGGTTCGACAGGAGCGGTGGGGTCCGAGGACGCTCGACGTTGACATCCTCTGGATGGAGGCCGGGTCGGTCGACGAGCCTGACCTGCAGATCCCGCATCCGAGGATGTACGAACGGCGCTTCGTGATGGCACCGCTGGCTGAGCTGGCTCCCGAGCTCGTGCCGGCTGACTGGCAGGAGCGTGCGGAGGGCCGGGTCACCCGGGTTGGCGTGCTCTGACGCTCCCCCTCCGCTGACGTCGATCGAGGATCGCCGCGGTGAGAGGATCAGCAAAGCGGGTCACGAGCGGACCGGTCACCGCGAGGATCAGCACGTACGCCGCAGCAAGCGAACCGAGCTCCGGGGTCAGCCCCGACGCCACGGCCAGACCGGCGATGATGATCGAGAACTCGCCCCGGGCGATGAGCGCGGTTCCGGCGCGGACCCGACCCCGGGTGGCGATGCCGGCCTGCCGTGCGCTCCACCAGCCCGTGTAGACCTTCGTCAACGCGGTGACGACCGCGAGGGCGGCCGCTGCTGGCAGCACCGTCACGATCGAGGCCGGGTCGATCTGGAAGGTGAAGAAGACGAAGAACAGGGCGGCGAAGAGATCCCGCACCGGCGATAGGAGGTTTGCTGCGTTGCGCGCCGCGTCACCGCCGATGGCGATGCCGACCAGGAAGGCACCGACACCGGCGGAGACCTCCAACCAGTCGGCCAGACCGGCGATCAGGAACGCGAGCCCGAGGATGCTGAACAGCAGGACCTCGTCGGAGCGACTGAACAGCGCCTGGCTGATCAGATGGCTGTAGCGGAACGCGCCGAGGAGCGCGACGGCGACCGCGGTGACCGCAACGGCCAGGGAGATCGCGAGGGAGCTGGCCGTCCCGCCGATCACCAGCGTGGCGATCAGCGGCAGGTAGATGGCCATGCCGAGATCCTCGATGACCAGGATCGACAGGATCGTGGGCGTCTCACGGTTGCCCAGGCGCCCGAGATCGCCGAGCGTCTTGGCGATCACGGTCGAAGAGGAGATGTAGGTCACCCCGGCGAGGAACACCGCCTCGGTGACCGACCAGCCGAAGAGCAGGCCCGCCACGAAGCCCGGGGTGAGGTTCATGACCGCGTCGAGCACCCCGGAGCGGCTGTGGGCGCGCAGGTTCTCCGCGAGCTCATCGCCCGTGTACTCGAGGCCGAGCAACAGCAGGAGCATCACCACCCCGATCTCCGCGCCGACGGCGATGAAGTCGTCGATCGCGCTCAACGAGACGACGCCCCCGTTTCCGATGGCGAGCCCGGCGAGGAGGAACAGCGGGATGG
>JBBFLY010000087.1:0-10040 GCA_037478855.1 Acidimicrobiales bacterium
GTGTCAACGTCTTCCACGCCGGCGACGGCAACCTGCACCCGCTGATCCTCTTCGACGCCAACGACCCGGATCAATTCCGGCGCGCCGAGGCGTTCGGCGCCGACATCCTGGAGACCAGCGTCGCGATGGGTGGCACGATCACCGGTGAGCACGGCGTGGGTGTGCTCAAGGCTCGCCATCTCGTCAGCCAGCTCGGCGACGACGTCATGGACCTCACCCGGCGAATCAAGCAGGCGCTCGACCCCCACGACATCCTCAACCCCGGCAAGTGGGTGTGACCACCCTTCGGTTCACGGGCCCGACCCGCGCCGATCCGCGATCGCGCCGGGCCCCGGCGCCACACGAGCGTTCAGCGGTCGGCTCCCCACAGGCGGGCCGCCAGCCCCGTCGCCCGGGCCACCCGCCGGCTCACCGCCGCCCGGATGGCAGCCTCCGCACCCACCAGCGTCACCCGCTTCTTCGCGCGGGTGACCGCGGTGTAGAGCAGCTCCCTCGTCAGGATGGGCGAGCGCGCGTGGGGAAGCGAGATGACCGCGTGTCGATACTCCGAGCCCTGGCTCTTGTGGATGGTCATCGACCACCAGGTCTCGACCGCCGCCAGCTGTGAGGTGGGCAGCATGCGAACCGCCTGCGTACCGGCGGGGTCACGGAAGGCCACCACCCGCCGGCCGCTGTCGCTCGTCAGCACCAGCCCGGTGTCACCGTTGACCAACTGGTGCAGGGGGTCGTTGCGGGTGACGATGACCGGCCGACCGATGTACCAACGGTCGCTGACCCGCACCCCCAGACCGGGGCGGAGCTCGCAGCGGGTGAGCGCCCCCTCGATGCGCTCCCGCCATTCGTGGGTGCCGAGTGGGCCTCGCCGGGTGGCCGCCAGCACCTTGAGATCGTTGGCGAGCGTGAGACCCGCAGCCGCATCGCCCTCGGTCGCGGCGCGCACCACCGCGATGGCGTTGTCGAGCACCTCCCGCTCGAGTCGTGCCAGCGCCGCGGTGTCATCAGGACGGATCCACTCGACGTCGTCCCCACCGGAGTCGAGCAGGCTGATCGTCCCGTCGACGTCTCCGCGTCGGATGGCCTCAGCGAGCGCGGCGATGTTGGATCGAGCGTCGAAGCGATGGACCCGTTCGAGCACGACGACGTTGCCGGCCAGCGGCCCCGTCCCGCCCGATGCGGCCTCGCCGACCACGTCGCCGAGCACCGCGCCCGCCTCGATGCTCGCGAGCTGGTACGGGTCGCCCACGAGCACGAGACGCGCCTCGGGGTGGACCGCGTCGATCAGGCGGGCCATCAGCGGCAGCGAGACCATCGAAGCCTCGTCGATCACGACGAGATCAGCGGGGATCGGGTTGGCACGGTCGTGGCGGACTCCGGACCACTCGGTGCCGATCAGCCGATGGATGGTCGAGGCCGAGACCCCGCGGAGCTGCTCGGCGATCTCGTCGTCGATCGGCGCCTCCTCGATCGCATGATGGACGGCCTCGGTCATGCGGGCGGCTGCCTTCCCGGTGGGGGCGGCCAGTGCGACCTTGAGCGCGCAACCCCGTGACCGGGCGAGGTGGTGGGCGGCGGCGAGCAGCCGGGCGACCGTGTGGGTCTTGCCGGTGCCTGGCCCACCGGCGATCACCGCCAGCCGCCCGGACAGCGCCACCTCAGCGGCCCGCCGTTGGAGATCGACCTGACCGGGCTGCGCCGGGAAGAGCCGGTCGAGCAGGTCGGGGTCGGGATCCACGGGCTCGTTCCCGGGGCTGCGGCCTGACGCCGCGCGGGCGACCAGGTCGTCACCCACCCGCTGCTCGTAGCGCCAGTAGCGCTCGAGGTAGACACGGGTGCCGTCGAAGACCAGCGGCCTGATCGTGCCGTCGACCACACCGGCGTCGGGGGACGGATCACCGGTCACGGTGGCCACCGCGTCGCTGTGGCACAGCTCGGCTCGCCACGTCGACAGCCGCGGCCAAGGGAGCTCGGAGAGTGCGGACGGGTCGGCCGTGTCATCGAGGACGATCGCCTGGGGGAGCTGGTCGAGCACGACGCAGACGTGGTTCAGCCGCGTTGCCCGCACCGCCAGCGCAGCCGCCAGCAGGACCTCGGGTGCGGTGTCGGGGAGGAGCCGCGCGATGGTCTGTGCGACGTGGACGTCCGCGTGTGCCAGCACGCCCGCGTCCACGAAGGGGGCGAGGAACGCCACCCGGTCGTCGAGCAACGGGGTCGGTGTCGTCATGGCGTGACTTCCCGCCGGTGGAGCAGATCGCTGAGCTCGCTGACCATCGCCGCGGGCGGTTGCCAGGTGAACACCCCGTGGGGTGCACCGTCGACCGTCGGAGTGTCGGGGCCGATCATGCCCCGGAGGAACAGGTAGGCGATGCCTCCCAGATGCTGCTCGGGGTCGTAGTCGGGTATCCGCCAGCGGAGGTAGCGGTGCAGCGCAACTGAGTACAGAACCGCCTGGAGCGGGTAGTGGTGCTCGGCCATCGCCGCGGGCAGTCGGTCCGGCCGGTAGTCGTCGATCGACGGCGTGGACCCGAAGGGGGTGAGCGTGTTCGTCTTGTAGTCGAGCACCACGAACCGGTCCGGTGCGTGGTCGCCGCGGAGGCGCAGCACCAGGTCGATCGAACCGGTGAGATGCCCGGCCAGGCGGTGCTGGAACGGCCCGAGAGCCAGTCTCTCGGCCCAGGGCCGAAGATCGTGGTCAGGTGGGAGGTGGTCGAGGATCAACGCCCCGATCGACGCGTCGTCGGCACCGGCCCCGCCGTCCGCGAGTGTCAGCTCGAACCGCAGCTCGTCGAGGCGGTCGGCGCGCCTGAAGTCGCACAGGCACCGGTTCGCGAGCTGTGGTCCGAGCGGCGTGGTGAGCGCGGCAAGCAGCCCGTCGGCGAGCGCGTCGAGGTCGAGGTGCGTCAGCCCCCGCCAGCGCACGGCCCGCTCGACCTGCTCGTCCAGCTCAGCTCGCAGATCGTCCGCGGCGAAGTCGGTGCGCTCGAGGATCTCGTGCACGAGGTTGCCGAAGCTGACGCCTCCGGGGAACCCGCCGAGGGGCAGGGTGACGCTGGCGCGCCGGCGGGCGGGATGCTCGGGTTCGGCGGTTGCGGCGTTCCGGTCGGGCTCGCTGGGCTGGTCGGGCCCGGCGGGCTCATCGCGCTCGGCGGGCTGATCGAGTTGATCGGGGTGGTCGTGGATCGGTTCGTCCGCGGCGGCATCGTCATGGCCCCCGTCGAACGGATCGACGGCCGCTTCGGTGAACGGCTCGACCTGATCGCCGTGGGTGCTGGTCATCAGGGTGAACGACCACCGCCTGCGACTGCGGTCGAGCGCTCGCGTGAAGGTGGCCACCCTCAGATCGACCGCCCCGTCGGCGGCTGATCGGACCCACGGGACCGGTTCGCCCGGGGGGCCGACGATCGCGGTGTCGAGGTTGCCAGCGGCCGCAGTCACCACGGGAGCCAGATGGTCGAGGACTTCGTCGTCGGAAGGGATCGGGACCGTCGTTCGGTCGAAGAGCTCCGGATCGATGCGACCCTCCTCGTCGCGAGCGAACAGCACGCGAGCCAAGCCGGTGTACTCGCTCTCGCTGGACCGACACCACCAGACGAGCAGCTTGTGGCGAGCCCGGGTGAGCGCCACGTAGAGCAGACGGAGGTTCTCACCCGAGGCCGCGCGGTGGGCGAGCTCCTTTCGGGCATCCTTCGCCTCCCTGTTGGGCCAGTCGACCTGTGGGCACAGGTCGATGGTGCGCCGCCCGGTCAGCGGGTCGGTGTACACGTATGGACCGTTGTTCGCGGTGGCTGGCCGTCCGCACCACAGGTTCGGGCAGCACACGATGGGGAACTCGAGGCCCTTCGCGGCATGGATGGTCATGATCTGCACCGCGTCGGCTTCCGACTCGATCCGACGGGCCGTGATGTCCAGACCGGTCTCGTCAGGCTTGCGGTCGGCGAGGCGGTCGAGGGTGGCGATGAGACCCGCGGGCCCCGCGTGCGTCGGCGCCGAGCGGATCATGAGCTCGGCGAGGTGGTCGAGGTCGGTGAGGTCACGCTCGCCGCGTGGCTGTGCGAGCACCCGTGCCGCGACCCCCGAATCGGAGCGCACCACGCGGAAGAGCTCGGCCGGTCCGCCGGTGCGCAGCACGCTCGCCCACCGGTGCAGCCGCTCTTGGATCTCCGCCAGATCGACCCCTGAGGCGGAGCGCTGCTCGCGCAGCTCGTCGGCGGTCCAACCGAAGAACCAGCTGAGCGCGGCTGTTCCCGCTCTGCGTGGGTCAGCAGGCTGGGCCAAGGCTTCGAGCAGCCACCGCCACTGCCGGGCGGCCATGGTCTCGAGCACCGACTGCCCTCGGGTGATCACCGCCGGGATCCCCCAGGCCGTGAGCACCGATTGCACGTCGCTGGCGTCGTAGTTCCCGACGACCAGCACGGCGATGTCCCTCGGCGTCACCGGCCGCCAGCCGCCGGCCTCGTGCAGCTCGGCATCCTCGAGCAGCAGACGCACCTGGTCGGCGAGATCGTTGTAGATCGCCCGGTCGGCGTCGCCCCGCAGGACCAGCTGCGGCCTGTTCGATTGCCGGCCCAGGTCAGGGTGGATGGCGAGGCGGAGCGACAGCGCCGGAACCCGCCCGCCGCGCGCCAAGCGGATGCGTGGTTCGTGGTGCGCGGGCGCCGGACCGACCGGGAGGAACTGGATGCGCCGGTCGCCGAACGTGGTGCCCTCGAGCAGCGCGGCGAGCGCCTCGAGGAGCGCGGCGTCGGATCGCCAGTTCGTGGTGAGCGTCGCGCGGGTCGCCTGCTCCCCGTCGATTGCTCGCAGGTAGGTGTGGACGTCCGCACCACGGAAGGCGTAGATCGACTGCTTGGGGTCGCCGACGATGATCAGGGTGTTGTCCGTGCCGTCGTGACCGAAGACCGCGTCGAAGATCTGCCACTGCACGGGATCGGTGTCTTGGAACTCGTCGATGAGGGCGACCTTGAAACGCCGCCGGATCATCTCGCTGACCGCGTCCTTCGCGTCGGCGCTGGTCAGCACCTCGCGCAGGCGGGTGAGCAGGTCGTCGAAGGACAGCGAGCCGGTCGCACGCCGACGCCGCTCCGCTGCGCGCACCGCCTGCTCGACGAGCCGGCGGTGCAGTGCCGCTCGTTCGTTGGAATCGGTCGGGTCGGGTGTCGGTGCGAGATCGATGTCGGGGGTGTTGGCCACCGTTTGGGTCAGCTTGAACAGCGTGCCGGGGTCGGGCAGGTGGTCGGGGTCGTACGAACCGGACATGGCCGCCGCGACGAGGACGTCCGCGCAAGCCTCGTGGAGCACTTGTTCGGCATCGTCGGTGAAGCCGGCGTCGAAGCATCCCGCGGCCACCCCGACGCTGGCGAGCGTCTGCGACGCGAAACCGTGGATGGTCGTGATGCACGCGCGGTCGTAGCCGGCCAGCGCGGCCGTCACCCGATCGAGCCTCACCTCCGGGTCGTCGGCACACAGCAGCCGGACCACCTGGTCGTCGGTGGTCAGGTCGCCCCCCTCCCGGACGGTCAGGAGCGCGTCGCGCACCTCAGCCAGGCGGTCCCGAACGCGGTCCCGCAGCTCGGCCGCCGCGGCGCGGGTGAACGTCACGATCAGCAGGTCGCCGATGTCGTAGCCGCGCTCGACCACGTAACGGGCGGCCAGGCTGGACAGGGCGTAGGTCTTGCCGGTGCCCGCGCTGGCCTCGATGGCCATCCGGCCCGTGGGCAGGGGAGCGGTCGGATCGAACGGCGATGGCGCGCCGGACCCGCTCATCGCGCCGCCTTCCTGGTTCTGTCGTCGCGCTGTGAGACGGTGCACGTCTCGACGACGGTGCCCCAGAGGTACTCGGCGAAGCGCTCCGCCCGGTTGGTGGCCCTCCCAGGAGGATCGTGGGGGCGCAGCTCGAGCGCGAGGATCCCCATGAGATCGACGTCGCCGAACACCAGCTGGTGCGCGGGGTGACACCCGTCGCCCCATCGATCGGACCAGAGCCTCTCGCTGGCCTGACCCTCGGCGAGCGGGTACGAGAGCTTGGGGAACAGGGGAATCGGTTCGCGTCGGGCCCGGCGGTAGCAGTCGACGGCAACCGCCAGTGCGTCAAGAGCCAGGCGGCGTCGCTCCTCGTCGCGGTCGCCGACCGGCTCGAGGATGTCGGCGACCGCTTTCTTGGCCGAGGAGCTGTTCTCGGGAGGTGCGATGGTGATCGACCGCCAGTCGCGGCCCGGATCCTGCGCCGTGAGGACCATGAGGTCGAGCCAGGCGGCGAGGAGCTGGGTTGGGCGCCGGCGGCTGCAGCTGATCCGTACCGGGCCCGGGCGATCGCCACCGGCATCATCGACCCGGCCGGTCAGGTGGGTGCCGTCGGCCAGCACCAGATCGATCGGGACCTGCTGCGGCTCCGCGCCCGGTTGGTAACCACACGTGGTCGCCAGCGCCATGAGGCGATCGACCCCCTCGGTCAGCTCGTCGACGACCTTCTGGCCGAGGCCGGCGGGAGGCAGGGTGCCGGCTGCCTGCTCGCGACGCAGCCATAGCTCCCGATCACGCCCCGCCTTCTCGCAGGCCAGCAGCCGGTCGGCGACCTTCCAGCGGTCAAGCGACGACAGCGAGGTCAGCAGATCCTCGGAGGTCTGCTCGTCCTGCGAGGGGAGGACGAGGTTGAGCGTGTCGGTGAGGAAGGTCTTCACCGGGTGGTTCAACACCCGGTGAAGGTCTGCGAGCTCGACGTGGGAGTCGTCATCGAGGTCGAACGGGGTGGTGAGGAACGGACGTGGGGCGACCTTCTCGCGCCGGGCCCGGGCGGCTGTGAGGAGCCGGGCATCGAAGCCCCAGGGCTCCGGGCGCAGCCAACCGGGCACGAAGTTGCGCTCATCGAAGGGCTGACGGGGATGGGCGATGGCGAGCAGCTGGTCGACCTGGCCGCGATCCTCTGGTCGGACGGTGTTGCGCACGATCTCGCGCAGCTCGACGAGGACGGTGGTCGGTGGCACGGGCTGGTTGGTGACGACGTTGCGCCCAGTGCACGTGATGACGAGCTGCTCACCGGTGGCCAGGATCGTCTCGAGCAGCGCCTGTCTGGCGTCGGCCCGCACGTCGAGGTCGCCGAGGTGGGGCGTGGACGCGACCAGGTCATCGCCGTCGGTTCCGTCGTTGCCGAACGCCTCGTCGTCGAGCCCGAGGATGCAGACCAGCCGGTACGGCACACCACGCAGAGGTGTGAGCGACGACACGGTGATCCCGCCCCGGAAGAAGTTGGAGCGGCGCGGTGTGCCTGCCAGGCGCTCGCCGAGGGCACGACGCACGTCGTCGAGCGTCAACGGCGTCGACGACACCTCGCCGGCGGCTGTCGACTGCTCGGCGAGCTCAGCCAGGATGCTGGCGAGGCGCTCCCGTTGCCACGGTTCGCTGGGTGGGGCGCTGAGCAGGTCAGCCGCAGCTTCGGCAAGCAGCGTGAGCCACTCGTCGATGGTGCGCTCCTGCGTGGCCAGATCGGTGAGCGCGCGCAGCCGGCCGAGCAGGTCTGCCAACCGTCCGGCCGTGGTCACCCCGCTGCCTTCGACCTCGAAGGGCAACACACCGCCTGCCGCCAGGGCGACGCCGTCGTCGGTTGACGTGATGCCGACGAGCAGGCGGTCGAGCGCGAACTGCCACGAAAGCGCCTCGCAACCGGGAGGGAGCCCCCAGCGTGTGCGGTGCTCGTCGTCCAGCCCCCACTTCACGCAGGCCCCGTGCACCCACTGCTGGATCTGGTCGAACGCCTCGTCGTCGAGCTCGTAGCGGTCGCGGACGGGCTGCTGCGAGATGAAGTCGAGCACGGCGGAGGCGGAGAACCTGCTTCCGAGCAGGTCGAGCAGGCTGGCGAAGGCGCTGAGGAGCGCGTCGGTGTCGAGCAGCGAGCGATCGGTGATGTGGTAGGCGAGCTGAGGGTAGGTCTGGCGGTGGGGCTGGTGGTCGGTCGGCTCGCTGGCCGTCTCGGGCGAGCCGAAGACGGCCTCGACCAGCGGCGCGTACGTCGTGATGTCGGGGCAGACCACGAGGATGTCGTCCTCGGTGAGGGACGGGTCATCGGCGAGGTGGTGCAGGATCACGTCGCGCAGCACCTCGACCTGGCGTGTCTCTCCATGGCAGGTGTGCACCTCGATCGAGCGGTCGTCGGGCGCGAGGACGTGATCGCCCCTTGGTGGGCGGTTCGCCCGCAGGTCGGTCTGCACCCGCTCGAGCAGCGATCGGGCCTCGGGCGCTGAGCCGGTGCCAGGCGCAAAGCCGGTGTCGAGGTCGGCGATGTGGGCGTGCGGTGATCTGGCGGCCAGATCGGCCCAGAGGATCGTCGCTTCACGGCTGGGTCGGGCCCACGAGCGCAGCAACGGATGGGTCGAGGGCGCGAGTGGGCCGTCGCCGGTGCGCAGCAGGGGGCCGCTGCGCACCGGAGGTTCGGGCCGGTACGAGGCTCGCAGCGTGCGACTGAGCTCCGACGAGGGCTGTGCGATGAACAGGTGGACGTCGTGGGCGTGCGCGACGGCGGAGACCAGCTCGAGGAACGCGGCCCCCCCGGGGATGGAGGTGAGCCCGAACAGCGAGAGCACACCAGGAAGGTCGGGGAGCCGCTCACCACCCCGCAGTCGCTCGAGGATGGCCGGCAGCCGTTCGGCCGGGCTCGGCACCGCGATCCGCTCGCGAACCAGGCGGAACACCCGGTGCTGCCAGGCGGCGGAAGGGGTGAGACCGGTGCCGGCCCCGTCGACGCCGCGGCCCGCCGCCCAGGCCTGCATCATCGCGGGCCGGTGCGTGAGGTAGCGGTCGAGCAGGTCAGCGACCCGCCGGGCCTGGGAGAAGGCGCTGGCCCCCTCGGGCAGGGTCGCGACGGGCCCCAGCCGTCGATCGCCCCGGGAGGTGCTGAGCATGTCGAGCACCGTCCACACCAGACACGGCAGGGACCACGGGTCGGGGTCGGTGTCGGTGCCTGCTTCGAGCACTGCGGTGCGGAGGGCGCCGGGGAAGCGGAGGTCGAGGTTCGCCGCGACCCCGTCGGAGTCGTCCTCGCTGGTGCCGAGTCGACGGGCCAGCTGGAGGCTCAGCCATCTACCGAGGCCGATCGAGGGCACGGCCACCCACGCCGGTTCGAAGGGGTCGGTTGTGGGCTGCGAGAGCACCTCGGCGAGCGGGTCGACGAGCTGCGTGATGCTGTCCGCCGTGTACAGATGGAGCACACGGGAACTGTAGGTGGGGGGTATGACGTTGATCGGCGGCGTCAGTCGAGCGGGGCCAGCGACGCGAAGGCCCGGGCCCGGTCGATCATCGCCTGTCGCTCATCCATCTCCGCCCGGCCGACGAGGACGTAGGAGTCACGCAGCTCCGGTCTGAGCACACCGCCGTCGTCGAGCATCCAGGGCAGCGCGAGCCGTCGTGGCACGCGCACCGTGGCCGGACGCTCGAGCGTGCCGAAGACCCGGTCCCACAACGGAATGGTCACGCCGTGGTTCGCCATGGGGTGACCGAAGTGGTGGTGGAGGTGGTGACGGCGCACCCAGGCGCTGTAGCGGCCGGTGGGAGGCCGCAGGTGTGCCATCGCGTGCTGGTACTCGTAGAAGAAGTACCCGCAGGCCCAGCCAAGCGCGAGCGCGAGCCCCGCACGCGGGCCGGCGAGCAGCCGACCGAGCGGCATCCAGCCGAGGAAGCCCACCGTCAACATCCCGGCCCAGCTCATGAGGTGCGTCCGGGCGAAGCGCCAGGACGAGTGGACGTGGTGCTCGAGGTGCTCCCGGCTCATGATCCCCCTGCCGTGCAGGTGGTGCATGGCGAAGCGGTGCAGGAGGTACTCGGCGAGGGTCCATAGGAATGCACCGAGGCTGAAGGCGGCGGCGGTGAGCAGGATGGTCATCACGGTCGGCATCGGGTCGTTCCTCCCGGTGTGCTCTCTGGCTCAGGGGTTCCAGTCGCGGGCGAGGGTGCGGGCGTTGGCGAGGTCGGCGGGATCCGCACCCCATCCGAGCAGGAGTGCGGTGGTGAGCTCGTCGCCGAGCGCCACACCGGTCGTGGGAAGGCCGGTGCTCAGT
>JBBFLY010000088.1:0-9673 GCA_037478855.1 Acidimicrobiales bacterium
ACTGGCTGGTGACGACGGGGGCCGTCTCCGGGGGCGCAGGCAGCGACGGCTGCGCGGCACCATCCGGTGGTACGACGACCTGCGGGTACTGCTCCGGATCCCAGCGCCCCCACTTCGGATCGATCCTGACCTCAGCGTCCCGCACGGCGTCATGCAGCCACGCGTCGAACGCCGGGTTCTGCCCGGCCTCCCGCTGCCGCTCCAGGAGCTGGCGGATGGTCACGGCGAGCTCCTCGAACGGTGGCACGCCACGTGCCCGGACGAGGAGCACGTGCACACCGAACTGGGTCTCCACCGGCTCGGTCGGCTGACCGATCGCAGCGGAGAAGGCTGCTGCCTCGAACGTCGGGTCGAACTGGCCCTTGGGCTGACAGCCGAGGTCCCCGCCGGCGGACCCGCTGGTGGTGTCGGTGGAGACCTCGCGGGCGACGCTCGCGAAGCTCTCGCCCCGCCGGAGCCGGGTGAGCACCGCGTCGGCCTGCTCGCGGGTGTCCACCAGGATGTGGCTCACACACACGAACTCGCCGTAGCGCTTGACGATGGCGTCGATGTTGTCGTCGTAGTAGGCGCGCACGTCGTCGTCGGTCACGCCGCCCTGCGGTGCGAGCACCCGCTCGAGCGCGAGCCGGTTCGCCAGGCTCGTGACCTGCCGGTCGAGGAACGCCTGCGGGAAGGTGCCCGACGACGAGGCGATCTCCTGCTTGGCTCGGGCGATCTCCTCGGCGGTGGGTTCGACCGCGCGGCGCTCGAGCTCACCGGCGATGAGCAGGTCGATCACCAGCGAGCTGAGCACCTGGGTGGCGAACGCGGTCGAATACGAGCCGTCGGTGGGGCCGTAGACCGCCATGCCCTGCGACTGCAGGCGCGCTCGCACGTTCGGGTTCGAGGCGAGCGCATCGAGGTCGTCGAGCAGATCCTGCTGGGTGATGGCGACGCCGTTGACGACCGCTGCGTCAGCCACACCCAGACCGCCGCCGCTGGTGGTGCACCCTGCCGGCGCGAGGAGGGAGAAGAGCGCGAGGACGATGAGGGCGAGACGCTGCATGAGGACCGCGAGCCTAGGGATCAGTCGGGGACCGCACCAGTCAGCCAACCAGCTCGCCGATCGCTGCCGCGATCTCACGCGCCGATCCGGCCGCGCTCTTGACCGGCAGCTGCAGCTGGCGCGAGTCCGGCTTGTACACCGCTCCCTTGAAGAGGCGTTCGAGCCGCACCGTCCGGCTGGCACTCAGCTGGATCGGCGAGATCCGCGCCAGCAGCTTCGGACCCCCGAACGCCGGGCCCTTCGTGACGGTCACCTCCCGCACCCCGGTGCGGACGCACTCGGCTCGGAGGGTCGCCACCTCCAGCAGCGCCTCAGCTGGCGGGGGCAGCGGACCGTACCGGTCCTCCCACTCCGCCCGGATGTCGGCAACGTCCTCGATGCTGGTCACCGCCGCCAACCGCCGGTACGCCTCCAGCCGGAGCTCCTCCCGCTCGACGTAGTCCTTGGGGAGATGCGCGTCGATCGGCAGCTCGAGCTTGATCTCCGCCGGTTCTCGCGGTTGCTCGCCTTTCAGCTCGGAGACCGCCTCGGTCACCATCTGGCAGTACAGGTCGTATCCGACCGCCGCGATGTGCCCCGACTGGCCGGTGCCGAGCAGATTGCCAGCGCCGCGGATCTCCAGGTCACGCATCGCGATCCGAAACCCGGAACCCAGGTCGGTGGCCTCACCGATGGTCTTGAGCCGCTCGTAGGCCTCCTCGGTGAGCGCCCGGTCCGGCGGGTGGAAGAGGTACGCGTAGGCCCGCTGACCGGCCCGGCCCACCCGACCTCGCAGCTGGTGGAGCTGGCCGAGGCCGAGGAGATCGGCCCGGTCGACGACCAGTGTGTTGACCGTCGGCATGTCGATGCCCGACTCGATGATCGTCGTGCACACCAGCACGTCGTAGAGCCCTTCCCAGAAGTCGAGCACCACCCGCTCGAGCGTGCCCTCGTCCATCTGACCGTGGGCGACGGCGACGCGCGCCTCGGGGACCAGCTCGCGCAGACCAGCCGCCACGTGCTCGATGTCCTGCACCCGGTTGTGCACGAAGAAGACCTGACCCTCGCGGAGCAGCTCGCGCCGGATCGCCTCGGCCACCGCCCGATCGTCGTACTCACCGACGTAGGTGAGGATCGGCTGACGATCCGCCGGAGGGGTGTTGAGCAAGGTCAGGTCGCGGATCCCGGTGAGGCTCATCTCCAACGTCCGGGGGATCGGCGTCGCGCTCAACGTGAGCACGTCGACCTCCGCCCGCATCTGTTTGATCGCCTCCTTGTGCGCCACCCCGAAGCGCTGCTCCTCATCGATGACCAACAGCCCGAGACGATGGAAGCGCACGTCGCTCGACAGCAGCCGGTGGGTACCGATCACGACGTCGACCTCGCCGGTCGCGAGGCCCGCGACCACCTGCCGGGCCTGGGAGTCGGTGAGGAAGCGGCTGAGCACCTCGACCCGCACAGGATACGGCGCGAACCGCTCGCTGAAGGTCTGGAAGTGCTGCTGCGCGAGGAGGGTGGTGGGCACCAGCACCGCCGCCTGCATGCCGTCCTGGACCGCCTTGAACACGGCACGAAGCGCCACCTCGGTCTTGCCGAAGCCGACGTCACCACAGATCAGGCGATCCATCGGCACCGGCGACTCCATGTCGGCTTTCACCTCCTCGATGGCTCGGAGCTGATCGGGCGTCTCCTCGAACGGGAACGCGTCCTCGAGCTCGCGCTGCCACGGGGTGTCCGGTCCGAAGGCGTGCCCCGGGGTGTGGAGCCGCTTCTGGTAGAGCACCACCAGCTCCTGGGCGATCTCCGTCACCGCGGCGCGCACCTTGGCCTTCGTCTTCTGCCACTCGCCACCGCCCAACCGGCTCAACGACGGGGAGTCGCCGCCGGTGTAGTGGCGGACGGCGTCGATCTGGTCAGACGGGACGTACAGCTTGTCGTCGCCGCGGTATTCAAGGAGCAGGTAGTCGCGCTCGACACCGCCGATCGATCGCTTCACCATCCCGCCGTAGCGGGCGACCCCGTGCTGGTAGTGCACCACATAGTCACCCGGTTTGAGATCGTCGAAGAACCCCTGCGCTCCCCTGGGACGGGGTCTGGAGCGGCGGTGCGCGCGACGACGGCCGGTGACGTCACTCTCGCTGAGGACCGCCAGTCTGATCCTGGGCAGGATGAAGCCCCGCTCGAGGGGGGCGACCACGATCCGCCCGCCCGGCTGCGCCAGGTTGGTGGTGCCCGCCTCGTCGAGCTCGACCTCAAGTCCCTGCTGCGCGAGCAGGTCGCGGATCCTCGCCGCCGAGCCCGAGCCGTCAGCACCGATCACCACCCGAAAGCCCTCGGCGAGCAGCTCACCGAGCTGGCGGACGAGCGCAGAGCCGTCACCGATGACCGGATCCCAGCCAGCTGCGACGACGGTGACGATCTCAGGCCCTTCGGGGGCGGTCGTGACGGACCAGACCGGTGCGTCGGTGTTGACGAGCAGCCGGTCGAACGGGAGGTGCAGGCCGGGGAACGTCTCGCTCTCAGCTCCCCAGGTGCGCGAGAGCGAAGCGGCGAGGTCGGCCTCCTCTGCGAGCAGCTCGCCCGCCCGGTCACGCATCCGACGGGGTTCGACCAACAGGATCTGCGCGTCCGCTCCCAACAGGTCGAACAGCACCCGCTCCTCGTCGGTGAGCCAGGGCAGCCAGGACTCCATCCCCTCGAACGTCAGGCCCTCCGCGAGCCGCTCCCACTGCTCGCGCCCCCACGGTTGCGACGCGATCAGCTCGCCGGCACGGCGCCGGACGTCCTCGGTCGCAAGCAGCTCCCGGCACGGGAAGATCTCGACCTGCGCGAGGTCGGTCGTCGAGCGCTGGTCGGCAACGGAGAACGCGGTGAGGCGATCGACCTCGTCGCCCCACAGGTCGATGCGGACCGGATGATCCGCGGTCGACGGGAACACATCCACGATCGAGCCGCGCACCGCCACCTCGCCACGGTGCTCGACCTGGTACTCGCGCCGGTACCCCACCTCGGTCAGCCGGTCGACCAGGGCGGTGGCGTCGATCATGTCGCCGTGGCGCACGATGATCGGCTCGACCTCCTCGACGTGGGGGCCGAGCCGCTGCACCAGCGCGCGAACGGATGCCACCACGACACGGGGGCGGTGGCGCTGCTCGCGCAGCCGCCACAGCACCCGCAGCCGTCGTCCCATCGTCTCGACGCCGGGGCTCACCCGCTCGAACGGCAGCGTCTCCCAGGCAGGGAACAGCTCCACGTCGTCTGCACCGAGGAACGCTGCGAGATCGTGGTGGAGCCGCTCAGCGTCCGCGGTGGTGGGCACCGCCACCACGATCGGCCGTCGGGACGACACCGTCGTCAGGCCGGCGATGGTGATGGCCCGCGCCGGCTCAGGAACGGCGAGCACGGCGCTGGCGCGGCCGAGCACCTGGGTGATCGCGGGCTCGTCCCGGACGAGTGGAGGGAGATCGCTGAGCGGCATGCGGGGATCAGGGCGGGTTTCGTCGGGTCCGGGTTGTGCTAACCACCGATCGGTGGTGTCGCCACCGGGTCGTCGGTCACGTGGCGTTGAACCTGGTCATGGCGGCCTGAGGCCCCTCCGAGACGATCAGCTCGACCGCGTCCGCCGCGTCGCGCACCGTCTGGTCGAGCGCGGTCCGCTCACTCCTGCTCACTCGTGCGAGCACGTGATCGGTGCCGCGCTCTCGGCTCGGCGGCTTGCCGACCCCGATCCGCACCCGGACGAAGTCGGAGCTGTGGAGGTGCGCGCTGATCGAGCGAAGCCCGTTGTGTCCCGCCAGGCCGCCGCCCACCTTCACCTTGAGTCGACCAACTGGAAGATCGAGCTCGTCATGCACGACGACGAGCCGGTGGAGGTCCTCGATCCCGTGGTGCCGGACGAGTGGCGCGACCGCCTCACCGGAGAGGTTCATGTAGGTCTGCGGCTCAGCGAGCACGACACGATGATCGTCGATGCGCACCTCGGTGACGAGGGCCCGCTCCCGGCTCTTCTTGAACCGTCCGCCGTGGCGCGCCGCGAGCAGCTCGACGACCTCGAACCCGACGTTGTGCCTCGTACCGGCGTACTCCCGTCCCGGGTTGCCGAGCCCGACCACGAGCAGGTCGGCGGCCATGGGATGCGGGCGCTACTCGCCGCCCTCGCCGGAGCCATCCTCCGAGGTCTCCGTCGCCGCGACTTCGGCACCCTCATCGGAGCCGGCCGCTTCCGCGGCCTCCCCAGCGTCGGCCGCCGTGGTGGCGCCAACCACCATGGTCGTGAAGCGAGTCGCCACACCGGCCACCACCGGCGTGGACGGATCGACGTCGGTCGTCACCCCCTCGGGGAGCTGGAGATCTCCGACGGTGATCGCCGAGCCGACGACCAGGGAGGAGATGTCCGCCTCGATCTGGCCGGGGATGCCGGTCGGCTTGGCCTTGACGGTGAGCGACTTCATCTGCTGCTCGGCGATGCCCTTGACGCTCTCGACCAGCTTGGCCTCACCGACGACCACGATCGGCACCTCGACCTCGACGGTCGCGTTCGGGTCGACACGGAGGAAATCGACGTGGAGCACCTCCCGACGGACGGGGTCGCGCTGGAGCTCCTTGACGATCGTGTAGTCCTTCTTGCCGTCGATCTCGAGCGCGATGAGCGCATTGACCCCGGCATCGGTGGTCAGCGCCTTGCGCAGCTCAGACCAGGCCACGGCCACGGGCACCGGATCGGCGCCCATCCCATAGACGATGCCCGGGATCTTGCCCTGGGCCCGGAGACGGCCCGAAGCTCTCGAGCCGGGGACGCGCCCGGTCTCGGCAGTCAGGGTGAGTTCCATAAGGCCGAACATGCTACCGGCGCCGACCGGAGCGGGCGAACCCGCCGCGCAGGGACCTTCGTCCCTGGGAGGGTGGTCGCTGGCGCGCGAAGATGGCCACATGTCGTCATCGGCCCACCTCACTGATGCAGCCAGCGTCCCCCCGTCGACCGACGAAGAGGATCGTGGCTTCGGCTTGGCGATCGTCTGGGGCTCGGTCTTCGGCATCACCATCTTCACCCTGCTGGTCGCGCTCGTGGTGAAGCTTGTCGCCTCCGGTCTCGACTTCGACATCCCCGCCGGCGCCATCGCTGCCATCGCGGTCTGGACGGGAGTGTGGGCCGGGCTGTTCCTCGGCGGGACCGTCGCGGTCGGCCGCTGGTCGATGCACCGGGGGCACTGACCGGCCACCACCGCAGCCGACCGGTTCCGAGCTACGCCTGGTTCGCGCCGCCGAAGATCTCGCTCACCGAGGTGTCCTCGAAGACGGCGTCGATCGCCTCCGCGATGATGCCCGCCACGGAGAGCACCTCGATCTTGTCGATCTGCTTCTCGGGGGGCAGCGGCAGCGTGTTGGTGACCACCACCTTGGCGATCACCGAGTTCTTGAGCCGGTCGATCGCCGGGCCGGAGAACACCCCGTGGGTGGCCGCGGCGTACACCTCCGTGGCTCCGTGCTCCTTGAGCTGCTCGGCCGCGGCACAGATCGTGCCGGCCGTGTCGATCATGTCGTCGATCAGCACGCAGACCCGACCGTCGACATCGCCGACGACGTCGCGGGCCTCGACCTCGTTCTTGGCCTCCTTGACCCGGCGCTTGTGCACGATGGCGAGGTCAGCGCGGAGCTGGTTCGCGTAGCGCTCGGCGACCTTCACCCGACCCGCGTCGGGCGAGACGATCACGAGGTCATCGCCGAGCGAGGAGAGGTGGTCCACCAGCACCGGCATCGCCGTGAGGTGGTCGACGGGCCCGTTGAAGAAGCCCTGGATCTGCCCGGAGTGC
Source organism: Acidimicrobiales bacterium (assembly GCA_037478855.1). GTDB lineage: Bacteria > Actinomycetota > Acidimicrobiia > Acidimicrobiales > Acidimicrobilacustridaceae > Rhabdothermincola. Next base: position 6,835 of record JBBFLY010000088.1, read on the forward strand.
AGATCCACGCTGATGATCCGTGTGGCCCCAGCCGTGCTGAACATGTCGGCGACCAGCTTCGCGGTGATCGGCTCGCGCCCCTCGGCCTTGCGGTCCTGACGCGAGTAGCCGTAGTACGGGCAGACCACACTGATCCGCTTGGCCGACGCCCGCTTGGCCGCATCGACCATGATCAGCTGCTCCATGAGCGCGTCGTTCAAGGTCGCGCCGTCGATCGCGCTGTGGGTCTGGATGATGAACACGTCCGTACCCCGCACCGATTCGTCAAAGCGGCAATGGAGCTCGCCGTTCGCGAACGCCGCCAGGTTCGGCTCGCCGAGACGCACCCCCAGCGCATCGGCGATCTCCTGAGCCAGCGGCAGGTTGGCACGACCTGAGACGAGGAAAAGGCGCTTCTTCGGGACGAGCTCCATCACCTAGGAAGCATAGAACGGCCCTGTGCGGGCCTCCGCGGGAACCTGTGCGCCGGGGCTGAGCACGGCGAAGGGGCCCACCCGGGCGTGATCGCCGATCTCGGCGTCACGGGCAACCGTCTGCTCGACGGTCGCACCCGAGCCGACGACGCAGTCGACCAGCCGAGTGTTCGGTCCGATCTCCGCACCCGCGCCGATGATGCACCGCCCTTGGAGAAGCGTGCCCGGGAAGAGGGTAACGTCGGCAGAGAGCACCACGGTGGCGTCGATGTAGGTGCGCTCCGGATCGAGCATGGTGACACCCCTGCGGAGCCAGCTCTCGTTGGTGCGACGCCGCAGCTCCGCCTCGGCCACGGCGAGCTGGAGGCGGTCGTTCACCCCTTGGGTCTCGGTCGGGTCGTCCGCGACCATGGAGACGACGGGGTAGCCGGCGTCATGGAGCACCTCGACGACGTCGGTCAGGTAGTACTCGCCTTGTGCGTTCTCCGGGCTGAGGCGGCGCAGCGCGGGCGCGAGCACGCTGCGGCGGAAGCAGTAGATCGAGGTGTTCACCTCGTCGACGAGCCGCTCGTCGGCGTTTGCGTCGGCTTCCTCGACGATCCGCGCGACGCGGCCGTCTCTGCCTCGCAACACCCGGCCGTATCCGGTGGGATCAGCCACCCGGGCGGTGAGCAGCGTGCAGGCCGCGTCCGTCTCACGATGGTGCCGCACGAGCGCAGCGATGGTGGCGGGGCGCAGCAGTGGCGTGTCCCCCGGTAGCACGATCAGGTCACCCTCGTCGACGTCCTCATCGGGGAACGCGGTGAGCCCGACGCTCACCGCGTCGCCGGTGCCCCGCTGGACGTGCTGCTCCACGAAGTCGAGCAGCAGGTCGGGAGCTTCCTCCTGGAGCTTCTTGGTGACCCGCTCTGCGCCGTGACCGACCACCACCACGACCCGCTCGACCTTGCACTCGCTCAAGGCGTCGAGCACGTACAGCAGCATCGCCCGACCGCACAGCAGGTGGAGGGGCTTGGGCCGTGCCGACCGCATCCGGGTGCCTTCCCCCGCAGCCAGGACGATGGCGGAGATGGGGCGGTCCTCGGTCATGAGGAAGTTCTAGCGGGGCTGGGCGCTAGGGTCTAGGAGCCCTTCGGGGGTGATGTAATTGGCAACATGCGAGGTTTTGGTCCTCGTCTTCGGGGTTCGAGTCCCTGCCCCCGAGCTCCCGCATTGGTGCGGGCACGACCGATACCGGTAAGGTGCCCGGCGCCATGGGCTCACTGATCAAGAAGCGCCGTAAGCGGATGCGCAAGAAGAAGCACAAGAAGATGCTCAAGCGCACGCGGTTCCAACGCCGCGCCGCCGGCAAGTAGTCCGCCAGCCCGTTCGTCAGCCCACCGACGTCCGCACCACCACAGCGCGCTCGACCGTGTGCGCTCCCTCGACGAACCACGTCGAGCCACTGCCCGCGAGCCGTGGTCGCTGTCCGGTCGCGTCGGCGAGCCGGTCGCGCCACTCCGCCAGACGCGGTTCGACTGCGAGGGCTGCGGGCTCCAGGTCGTTGCCGTGCTCGCCTGAGGGTCCTCCCATGCGGTCCCACTGGCGGTAGACCTCGACCGTCGAGCATCCGAACGGCGGGATCAGCAACGTGAAGCACCGCTCGACGGGCGGGAGCGGCTCGACGATCTCACCGATCCCTCGGACCCGCGCTCGACCTCCGACCAAGCAGAACGGCACATCGGCACCGATCGTCGCTGCTCGCTGCAGGTCGTCGAAGCCGGCGACCCGCAGCACGGCTGCAGCATCGCTCGAACCACCACCCAGACCCGCCCCGGGAGGGATCCGCTTCTCGAGGCGGATGTGCGCCCGAAACCCAGCGAGCAGCTGGGCCCTGCGCACGAGGTTGTCGTCGCCGGTGGGGATCGGCGCGCCGTCCGCTGCGACCACCTCCAGCCCGTCGCCCTCGGTGATCGTGAGGACATCGCACAGGTCGAGGCTCACCATCTCCGCGTCGATCAGGTGGTAGCCGTCGGGACGAACCCCGGTGATGCGCAGGGAGAGGGTCAGCTTCGCGGGAGCGGTGACGACGATCTCAGATGGCACGGGGCTCACCCTAGGACGGGGCGCTGCGGGGGCTGGTGGGTTGATGCTGGTGGTGGCCGGTCTCAGCGGACGACGGCCTGCACCTCGACCACCCGCACCGGCATCGTCGCACTACGAGTGAGCACCCCCAGATCACCACCCACCCCGGTGCTCGCGAACCACCGCACCGCATACGACACCGTCCCCGTCACCTCGAACACCCCCGACGGTCGCCCCCACGACGACCACCCATACGTGTACGAACACGAACTGCGCTGCACCACCACCGGCCGACCCGGATCAAAACGCGTCCCCGGCCCCTCACAGCGCACCCTGCCCCCATCACCCAGATCCCAACTCAC